>NZ_JBHWFF010000030.1:0-1703 GCF_042733785.1 Streptomyces sp. NPDC059695
GGGAACCGGCCCTCCTCGTCCACCGCCGCCGCGAACGGAACGATCTTCGCCTCCGCGAGGGCACGCACCGACTCCCGGAGCATGTCGTGCTCCTCTGAAGGCCGATACAGGTCGAAATCAGCAGAACCTGACACGCTCACTCACTCCCACGCTTGCTAACTACCGTTAAGTAACCCAAATGGTAGGGCGTGACCGGGCCCCCGACCAGGGCACGACTATGCTCGGGCAGGCATTCCGCCCGACGTTCCCTGGAGTCCCGCATGGCCCTCAAGATCACCGTGATCGGCACCGGCTACCTCGGCGCCACCCACGCCGCGGCCATGGCGGAGCTGGGCTTCGAGGTGCTCGGCCTGGACGTCGTCCCCGAGAAGATCGCGATGCTGTCCGCCGGGCGCGTCCCCATGTACGAGCCGGGCCTGGAGGAGCTGCTCGCGCAGCACGTCGCCGGCATCGAGGGATCGAGCGGCCGGCTGCGCTTCACCACCTCCTGGGAGGAGGTCGGCGCCTTCGGCGACGTGCACTTCGTCTGCGTGAACACCCCGCAGAAGCACGGCGAGTACGCCTGCGACATGAGCTACGTCGACGCCGCCTTCACCTCCCTCGCCGCGGTCGTGCGCGAAGGGGCCCTGGTCGTCGGCAAGTCCACCGTCCCCGTCGGCTCGGCCCAGCGGCTCGCCGCACTCCTCCCGGCGGGCGTCGACCTCGCCTGGAACCCCGAGTTCCTCCGGGAGGGCTTCGCCGTCCAGGACACGCTGCACCCGGACCGCATCGTCGTCGGCGTCCGCACGCCCGGCGAGACGGCCGAGAAGACGCTCCGCGAGGTCTACGCGGGCCCCGTCGGCGAGGGCTCGCCGTTCGTGGTGACCGACTTCCCGACGGCCGAACTCGTCAAGACCTCCGCCAACTCCTTCCTCGCCACCAAGATCTCCTTCATCAACGCGATGGCGGAGGTCTGCGAGGCCGCCGGCGGCGACGTCGTGAAGCTGGCCGAGGCCATCGGCCACGACGACCGGATCGGCGCCAAGTTCCTGCGCGCCGGCATCGGCTTCGGCGGCGGCTGCCTGCCCAAGGACATCCGGGCCTTCATGGCCCGCGCGGGCGAACTGGGCGCCGACCAGGCCCTGACCTTCCTCCGCGAGATCGACTCCATCAACATGCGGCGGCGCGGCCAGATGGTCGAGATGGCCCGCGAGGCCCTCGGCGGATCCACCTTCCTGGGCCGCCGGGTCGCCGTCCTCGGCGCCACCTTCAAGCCGGACTCCGACGACGTGCGCGACTCCCCCGCCCTGAACGTCGCCGGCCAGATACACCTCCAGGGCGGCCAGGTGACCGTCTACGACCCGAAGGGCATGGCCAACGCCCGCCGCGTCTTCCCGACCCTCGGCTACGCCGACTCGGCCCTGGAGGCCGTGCGCGGGGCGGACGTCGTGCTGCACCTGACCGAGTGGCGCGAGTTCCGCGAGCTCGACCCGGCCGAGCTGGCCTCGGTCGCCGCCACGCGGACGATCCTCGACGGCCGCAACGCCCTCGACGGCGAGCTGTGGCGGGCGGCCGGCTGGACGTACCGGGCGATGGGCCGCCCGACGGCCTGAGGCCCGGGCGGACGAGGGGGGGGGGGGGCCCGCGGGGGGGGGGGGCCCCCCCCGGGGGGGGGGGGGGGGCCGCGGGGGCGGGGCCGGGTGGGGCCGGGCGCGGATACCGGT
>NZ_JBHWFF010000030.1:1713-10615 GCF_042733785.1 Streptomyces sp. NPDC059695
GCGCGCGCGCGCGGTGGCGGGCGCGCGCGGGGGTGGGGGAGGGCTGCCCCGGGGGGGCGCCCCCCCCCTCCCGTGCGTACGGTCAGGCCGCGGCCGGCCGGATCCGGTTCGTCCGGGACAGGAACTCCGTCTCGCGCAGCGCCCGGGTGGCGTTGGCGTGGGCGAGGCCGACCAGTTCCTGGGCGGTCCAGCCCCGGCGGAGCAGCTCCGCGAAGAGCGGCACGTACCCGGCGGCCGGGTCGGTGGTGTGGGAGACGCCCGCGCAGTGCGCGCCCGCCTGCCCCCGCACCCGGTCGAGGACGTCGGCGACGGCCGGCGGGTCGTCGGTGACCGTGACCATGAGGACGGCGCCGTTCTCGCCGAGGAGGCCGAGGACGTCGTCCGGGAGGTCCTCCGGGGCCGCCCGGGTCAGCAGCGCCGGGGCGCGGGTGACGGCGAGGGCGCGGCGGACCGTGTCCGGGTCGGCGCCGGACAGGTCCACGGCCAGGCGCCGATGCGGTTCATCTCCCGTACCGCGTCGCGGGCGAAGCGGTCGAAGCGGTCGACGCCCACGGCCCGTACGCCCAGGGCGTGGTAGGCCCGCAGGGTGGCGGCCGAGCCGCCGAGCGCCGTCCAGCCGACCGGTCCGAGCAGGGCGGCGACACGGCCGCAGTTGCGGGCGTGGTCCAGCTCGGAGGTGGTGTGGGCGAGGCGCAGGTCCTCGGGGCAGGCGGCGACGAGGGCGCGGACGGCGTCGATGCGCCGCAGGGTCCCGATGACGCCCTCGTCCGCCTCCACGTGCAGGGACCAGAGCTGGGCCCCGGCCTCCGCGGCGCGGACGGGCGGCAGGTCCTCCGGGTCGAGCGACCCGGGGAGTTCGGTGTGGCCCTCGGTGACGGGCTGCGCGGCCAGCAGGGCGCGGGCCCGGGCGGTCTCGTCGAGCGGTGGCGGTGGCTCCGGCGGGTCGGGCTCGCCGGCTGCGGCAGGGACGGTGGAGAGCGTGGGGTGGTCGTCTAGCAGTTCCGCCATGGTGTGACTCCGGACTCGGCGATGCAGTACCGCCCCGCCGAGCGCGGCGGGGCGGTACCGTCCACCGTGCCACCGGCCCCGGCCCGGGGCCCGGCGGGATGCGCCGTCCGGGTGAGGGGCCGGTGACGACGGGCCCTACGGGGCGTCGAGGACGTCGATCGTGGCGTTCGACGGGGCCGTACGGCTCGTCAGGTCGCGGGAGACGGCCTCCGCGTCCCGCAGGACGCGGACCGCGTTGGACCAGGTCAGCTTGGCGAGGTCCGGGCGCGACCAGCCGCGGTGCAGGAGCTCCGCGATCAGGTTCGGATAGCCGGCGACGTCGTCCAGACCGGACGGGGTGAAGGCCGTGCCGTCGTAGTCGCCGCCGATGCCGATGTGGTCGATGCCGGCGGCCTCGCGCATGTGGTCGAGGTGGTCGGCGACCGTCGCGGCGGTGGCGATCGGGCGCGGGTTCGCCGCCTCGAAGGCGCGGTGCACCTCCATGCCCCGCGGGGTGGTGTCGAGGTGGTGCAGTCCGTGCGCCCGCAGGTTCTCGTCCGCGCGGTTCGTCCACTCGACGGCGGCGGGCAGGATGAACTTGGGCACGAACGTGGCCATCGCGACACCGCCGTTGGCGGGCAGCCGCTCCAGGACGTCGTCCGGGATGTTGCGCGGGTGTCCGCAGACCGCGCGGGCCGAGGAGTGCGAGAAGATCACCGGCGCGGCCGAGGCGTCGAGCGCGTCCCGCATGGTGGTGGCGGCGACGTGGGAGAGGTCGACGAGCATGCCGCTGCGATTCATCTCGCGGACGACCTCGCGGCCGAAGGCGGTCAGACCGCCGGCGCGCGGGTCGTCGGTCGCCGAGTCGGCCCAGTCGTTGTTGTCGTTGTGCGTGAGCGTCATGTAGCGCACGCCCAGGGTGTGCAGCGCGCGCAGGGTGGCGAGGGAGTTGTTGATCGAGTGGCCGCCCTCGGCGCCCTTGAGGGAGGCGATGCGGCCCTGCTTCCGGGCCGCCTCCATGTCGTCGGCGGTCAGGGCGCGGACGAGGTCGCCCGCGTACCGCTCCAGGAGCTGGTCGACGATGTCGATCTGCTCCAGGGTGGCGCTGACGGCGTGGTCGCCCGTCAGCTCGCAGGGCACGTACACCGACCAGAACTGGGCGCCGACGCCGCCCGCCCGCATCCGGGCGAGGTCGGTGTGGAGCGCCCCGGTCTGGTCCGCGCCGATGTCCAGCTTGTCGAGGTCGTAGCGGACGTGCTCGCGCAGCGCCCAGGGCAGGTCGTTGTGGCCGTCGACCACGGGGTGGCCCGCGAGCAGCTCGCGGGCCTCCTCCAGCCGGTCCGCGGCGCTCACTTGGCGAAGCCGAAGGACGCCGAGCCCTCGACCTTGGCCCGGAGCCGCTTGCCCTTCTCCGTGGCCTGGTGGTTGAGGTCCTGGAGGAAGTCGGTCATCCGGGCGCGGAGGTCGGCGTCGTGCGCGGCGAGGATCCGGGCCGCGAGCAGGCCCGCGTTCCGGGCGCCGGCGACGGAGACCGTGGCGACGGGGATGCCGGCCGGCATCTGCACGATGGAGAGCAGCGAGTCCATGCCGTCGAGGTACTTCAGCGGCACCGGGACGCCGATGACCGGCAGCGGCGTGACGGACGCGAGCATGCCGGGCAGGTGGGCGGCGCCGCCCGCGCCCGCGATGATCGCCTGGATGCCGCGGCCCGCGGCCTCCTCGCCGTACGCGATCATCTCGCGCGGCATCCGGTGCGCCGAGAGGACGTTCACCTCGTAGGGGATCTCGAACTCGTCGAGGGCCTGCGCGGCGGCCTCCATGACGGACCAGTCGGAGTCGGACCCCATGGCGATGCCGACGACGGGGGCGGTGGCGGTGCTCATTCGGTGATGGTTCCTCGCAGATAGCCGGCGGCGTGACGGGCGCGCTCCAGCACGTCGTCGAGGTCGTCGCCGTAGGTGTTGACGTGGCCCACCTTGCGACCGGGCTTCACGTCCTTGCCGTACATGTGGATCTTGAGCTGCGGGTCCCTGGCCATGCAGTGCAGGTACGCGGAGTACATGTCCGGGTAGTCGCCGCCCAGGACATTGCACATCACGGTCCACGTCGCGCGCGGACGCGGATCGCCGAGGGGCAGGTCCAGAACCGCCCGGACGTGGTTGGCGAACTGCGAGGTGATCGCCCCGTCCTGGGTCCAGTGGCCGGAGTTGTGCGGGCGCATCGCCAGTTCGTTGACGAGGATGCGGCCGTCCGTGGTCTGGAACAGCTCGACGGCGAGGTGGCCGACGACGCCCAGCTCCTTGGCGATCCGCAGGGCCAGCTCCTGGGCCTGACCCGCCAGCTCGTCGTCGAGGTCGGGCGCGGGCGCGATGACCGTGTCGCAGACGCCGTCGACCTGGCGGGACTCGACGACCGGGTACGCGACGGCCTGGCCGTGCGGGGAGCGGACGATGTTCGCGGCGAGCTCGCGCACGAAGTCGACCTTCTCCTCGGCGAGGACCGGGACCCCCGCGAGGAAGGGGTCGCGGGCGTCCTCGGGCGTCCGGACGAACCAGACGCCCTTGCCGTCGTAGCCGCCGCGCACGGTCTTCAGGATGATCGGGAAGCCGCCGGCCTCGGCGGCGAAGGCCACCGCGTCGGCGGGGTCGGCGACGATGCGGTGGCGGGGGCTCGGCGCGCCGATCTCGTCGAGCTTCGCGCGCATCACCCCCTTGTCCTGCGCGTGCACGAGCGCGTCCGGGCCGGGCCGGACGGGGATGCCGTCGGCCTCCAGGGCGCGCAGGTGCTCGGTGGGGACGTGCTCGTGATCGAAGGTGATCACGTCGCAGCCGCGCGCGAAGTCACGCAGCGTGTCCAGGTCGCGGTAGTCGCCGATGACGACCTCGCTCACCACCTGGGCCGCGGAGTCCTGCGGGGTGTCGCTGAGGAGCTTGAACTTGATGCCGAGGGGGATACCCGCCTCGTGGGTCATACGGGCGAGCTGCCCGCCTCCGACCATGCCTACTACGGGGAACGTCACCCTCTTAGGGTATCCGCACCATCGGGGAACACTCGTCCGGCTGTGGTTTGGCACAACCGGAACGCAGGTGGGAGACGGGTTCTCCACAGGTTTCCGAGGTACACAGGCGGGTGACAGGGGCGCTGGTTAGCATGGTTGGGTTGACGTCGCCCGGACGTCATCCGGACGGACGGGACAGAGCGATCACCATGAGTGAACCCGGCGCGCTGCGCATGCGACTCCAGGGGCTCTTCCGGGAGGTCGCCAAGTTCGGGGTGGTCGGCGGTCTCGGCGTCCTGGTCAACCTCGGCGTCTTCAACCTGGTGCGCCACTTCTCGGACCTGCCGGTCGTGCGGGCGAGCCTGATCGCCACCGTGGTCGCGATCGCCTTCAACTACGTGGGCTTCCGCTACTTCACGTACCGCGACCGGGACAAGTCCGGGCGCACCAAGGAACTGACGCTGTTCCTGCTGTTCAGCCTGGTCGGCCTGGTCATCGAGAACGGCATCCTGTACGCGGCGACGTACGGCTTCGGCTGGGACGGCCCGCTGGCGAGCAACTTCTTCAAGTTCTCCGGCATCGGCATCGCGACCCTGTTCCGCTTCTGGTCGTACCGCACGTGGGTCTTCCGGGCCCTTCCGGCCAAGGAGGCCGTGCAGACCGCCGAATCGTTCCTGGAGCACGCCCCGCGGCAGGCGACCCGCCGCCAGCCCGACCGCGTCTGACCCGCTCGCCCGGCGGTCATCGCACCGGGCGGTCCTGCGGGGCCTCGGCGGGGCTCCTGACCTCCCGGCTGAGGAAGAGCGCGAAGACCGGCGGCTGCTGCTGGAGCAGCTCCAGACGGCCGCCGTCCGCCTCCGCCAGGTCCCGGGCCACCGCCAGCCCGATCCCCGTCGAGCTGCGCCCGCTCACCGCCCGTTCGAAGATCCGCGCGCCGAGGTCGGCGGGGACGCCCGGGCCCTCGTCCGTGACCTCGATCACCGACTGGTTGCCGGTGACGCGGGTGCGCAGGGCGACCGTGCCGCCGCCGTGCATGAGCGAGTTCTCGATCAGGGCGGCGAGGACCTGGGCGACCGCGCCCGGGGTGCCGACCGCCCGCATCCCCTGCTTGCCGGAGTGGACGATGGCCCGGCCCGCGCTGCGGTAGGCCGGGCGCCACTCCTCGATCTGCTGCTTGACGACCTCGTCCAGGTCGAAGGCGACGGCGGAGCCCGTCCGGGGGTCGCGGGAATTGGTGAGCAGCCGCTCGACCACGTCGGTGAGCCGCTCGACCTGGGTGAGCGCGATCGTGGCCTCCTCCCGGACCGTGTCGAGGTCGTCGGACATGGCGACCTCCTCCAGTCGCATGGAGAGCGCCGTGAGGGGCGTACGGAGCTGGTGGGAGGCGTCGGCGGCGAGCCGGCGCTCGGCGGTGAGCATCCGGGCGATGCGCTCGGCGGAGGCGTCGAGGACGTCCGCGACCCGGTCCAGCTCGGGCACCCCGTACCGCTTGTGCCGGGGCCGCGGGTCGCCGGAGCCGAGGCGCTCGGCGGTCTCGGCGAGGTCCGTGAGCGGCGAGGCGAGCTTGTTCGCCTGGCGCACGGCGAGGAGGACGGCCGCGACGACCGCGAGCAGGGCCACCGCGCCGATGATCAGGAGGGTGCGGCCGACCTCGGCGGTCACCGCGGAGCGGGACTCCTCGACGACCACGCTCTCCCCGCGCTCGCCCTCGGCGACGCCCCGGATGACGTCGCCCTCGGGGCGGCTGCCGATCTCGATGGTCTCGCGGCCCGGGATGCGGATCTGGGCGTACCGCTTGGCGCCGCTCTGCTCGGCGAGGATGTCCGGGTTGACGGGCTCGCCGCCGATGAGCCGGCTGTCGACGATGGAGACGATCCGCAGCGCCTCCGAGTCCACGCTCTCCTGGGCGCTGCTGGAGATGGTGCGGGTCTCGACGAGGACGAGGGAGACCCCGAAGACGGCGATGACGACGAGGACGACGGCGAGCGTGGAGTTGATCAGTCGGCGGCGCATGGTTCTTCGGTGCTCTCGGCTCGGTACGGCACGGCTCGGCCCGGGGCGGTGCGGATAGGCCCGGGGCGGGGCTGATTGGCCCGGGCGGCCCGGGGCGGGGTGGCCGGGCCGGGTTCGGCCCGGTCCGGTTCGCCTCGGCTCAGCTCTTCTCGAAGCGGAAGCCGACCCCTCGGACCGTCGCGATGTAGCGGGGGTTCGCCGCGTCGTCGCCGAGCTTCTTGCGGAGCCAGGAGATGTGCATGTCGAGGGTCTTCGTGGAGGACCACCACGTGGTGTCCCAGACCTCGCGCATCAGCTGGTCACGGGTGACGACCCGGCCCGCGTCCCGGACCAGGACCCGCAGGAGGTCGAACTCCTTCGCGGTGAGCTGGAGCTCCTCGTCGCCCATCCAGGCCCGGTGGGACTCGACGTCGATCCGGACGCCGTGGGTCGCCGGGGCGGCGGCGGGCTCCGTGGAGCCGCGCCGGAGCAGGGCCCGGACCCGGGCGAGGAGCTCGGCGAGACGGAAGGGCTTGGTGACGTAGTCGTCGGCGCCCGCGTCGAGCCCGACGACGGTGTCGACCTCGTCCGCACGGGCGGTGAGGACCAGGATCGGGACCGTGTGGCCCTCGGCGCGCAGCCGGCGGGCGACTTCGAGGCCGTCCATGCCGGGCAGGCCCAGGTCGAGCACGACCAGGTCGACCCCGCCCTGGAGTCCGGCGTCGAGGGCGGTGGGGCCGTCCTCGCGCACCTCGACCTCGTACCCCTCTCTCCGCAGGGCGCGGGCCAGCGGTTCCGAGATGGATGCGTCGTCCTCGGCGAGCAGTACACGGGTCATGGAGTGATGGTAGTCGGCACGGCGCCCGGGCCGGGGCGGGATCGGCAGGGCCTGGACGACCCCTGGAGATCTTGTGGGCATCCTGCACATGACCTTCGAATGACCCTTCGCGGTTGCGCCTTCACCTGTGATCCATCTCTCAAGTCCTTCCATATCCGGCACTGTCGTGTCGTATGGTGGCGAGACGTCAGTAGCGGTAATCGGGGACCTTTGGCCAGCTTCGCGCGCCAAGGTCCTCTTTCTGCGTGAGGTCGGCTCCGCCGAACCTTGAGACGGTGAATGACCTGTGGGCCGGGTTCCGGGACGCGACGACGCATCTCCCGGGGCGTGGATCCCGGTGGAGTTCCAACACTCCGCCGGTGCCGGCCTCCCCCACCGGGCGCATCACGCTCACAAGGCGTGCGTCCCGACAGAGCAAGGATCGACATGGCGTCCAGCCTGACGACGGCTTCGTCCGGAACCTCTGGTTCCGAGAAGACGTTCTTCGGCCACCCCCGTGGCCTGGCCACCCTCTTCATGACCGAGATGTGGGAGCGCTTCTCCTACTACGGCATGCGGGCCCTTCTCGTTCTGTACCTGGTCTCCGGCGGCGCGGACGCGGCGACCGGCAGCCAGGGTGGCGGCCTCGCCATGACGGCGGCCACGGCGACGGCCATCTACTCGGTGTACGTCTCGATGGTCTACCTGATGGCCATGCCCGGCGGCTGGTTCGGCGACCGCGTCTGGGGCGCCCGCAAGACCGTCACGATCGCCGGTTTCGTGATCATGGCCGGTCACGCCTCGCTGGCCATCCCCGGCCAGGCGATGTTCTTCGTCGGTCTGGCGCTCGTCGCCGCCGGTTCCGGTCTGCTCAAGGCCAACATCTCCACGATGGTCGGCCACCTCTACGACGGCCCGGACGACCCGCGCCGTGACGGTGGCTTCACGCTCTTCTACGTCGGCATCAACCTCGGTGCCTTCGTGGCGCCGTTCGTGGTCGGCACCGTCGGCGAGAAGGTCAACTGGCACCTCGGCTTCGCGCTCGCCGCGGTCGGCATGGGCCTGGGCCTGCTCCAGTTCCTGATCGGCACGAAGAACCTCAGCCCGAAGAGCAACGTCGTCCCGAACCCGCTCAGCCCGGCCGAGCGCAAGAGCGTCCTGGTCAAGGTCGCGCTCGTGTTCGTCCTCGCCGCCGCCTTCTACGGCGTCGTCGTCGGCCTCGGCGTCTACACCCTGAACTGGGCGCTCGTCCCGATCACCCTCGCCGGTCTGATCATCCCGGTCGCCGTCCTCGTCCGCATCAAGCGCGACAAGGACCTCGACAAGACCGAGCAGTCGAAGATGACCGGCTACATCTGGTTCTTCGTCGCCGCCGCCGTCTTCTGGATGATCTACGACCAGGGTGGCTCGACCCTGTCGCTCTTCGCCGACGACAAGACCGCGTCCACGGTCTTCGGCTTCGGCTTCCCGGCCACCTGGTACCAGTCCCTGAACCCGCTCTTCGTCATGGCGCTGGCCCCGGTCTTCGCCTGGCTGTGGCTGTGGCTGGCCCGCAAGAACCAGGAGCCGAACACCATCGTGAAGTTCGCGATGGGTCTCGTCCTGGTCGGCGCGTCCTTCTTCGTCTTCATCGTCCCGATGAACATGGCGGGCGACGGCACCAAGGTCTCCCCGATGTGGCTGGTCACGATCTACATGATCCAGACCATCGGTGAGCTGTGCCTCTCCCCGGTCGGCCTCTCCGTCACCACGAAGATGGCGCCGCAGAAGTACGCCTCGCAGATGATGGGCGTCTGGTTCCTCGCCGTCACCGCCGGTGACTGCACCACGGGTCTGCTGTCGCTGGCCGGTGTGGACCTGAACGGGACGGGGATCATCGCGATGCAGGCCGCCTTGGCCGTCCTCGCGGGCTTCGCGATCTACATGTACCGCAAGAAGGTCCAGGGCCTCATGGGCAGCGTCCACTGACCCGCCCTCCTGTACGGCCGATGGGGGGCCCCCCCCCCCCGGGCGGCCGCCGGGCCCCGTGCCGAAACCCCGGAGACCGGGCCCGGGGGGGAAGGTGGACTCCCCCCCCCCGCCCCCGGTGTCCGGGCCCCCCGCGAGGG
>NZ_JBHWFF010000030.1:10625-14144 GCF_042733785.1 Streptomyces sp. NPDC059695
GGGGGTTCCCTTATAAACATCACCCCAAATATGGCCCTGGCCCAAAGGGCACGCGCCCACTCACCCCCCTACCTCCCGCCCCAATGCCCGCCGCACCGCTCCGGTGCGGCGGCCTTCGCCGTTCCCTCAGCGCCTGAGACGGGCCCAGGGGGTGAAGGTGAAGACCGCGCCGCCGACCAGGATGACCGTGCCCGCGACGAGGGCGAGGGCACGCAGGGCGCCGTCGTTCCCCGCGCCCGTGTGGGCGAGGTCCCCTCCGCCGGAGCCCGAGCCGGCGGAGCCCGAGCCGGCGGCCGCGTCCGTGCCGCCGTCGTCGCCGCCGGAGGCGCCGCCGTCCTGCTTGCTCGTGTCCAGTTCGAGGGAGGCCTTCACGGTGCCCTTGACCGTGCAGGGGATCTCCATCTTCACGGAGCCGAGGCTGACCTTGATGGTGAGCGTGCCGGGGCTGAGCGTGGACTTTCCGGTCGCGCCGGGCCGGTAGGTGCCCTTCATGTCCTCCAGGCTGACCGGGGCGTTCAGGGCGAGGGCCGTGGGGTTGGCGGCGCCGTTCACCGTCACCGTGCCCTTGTCGGCCCCGCCGATCTTCACCGCCATGGAGGGCTTCAGGGCCCCCGCGGGCAGGGCGGCCGGGCTCTTCATGACGCCCTTGGCGGTCTTGACCGTCAGGTCGTAGACCTCGCCGTTCTTCTTGGCGTCGATCGTCACCTTGGAGTCGATCGCCGCCGGGCCGGGGCTCGTGCAGGCGAAGGCGACCTTGACCTCCTTGCCGGGGAAGTCGGTCTGCCCGCCGCCGGAGCCGCCGGAGCTCCCGGAGCCGCCGCCGCTGCCGGAGCCTCCGCCGGTGGAACCCGTACCGCCGGAATCGGAGGATCCGCCGGAGGCCGTGGTCCCGCCGGAGGCCGTGGTCCCGCCCGCCGTGGTCGTCGAACCGCCCGTGGTCGTGGTGCCGCCGGACGTGGTCGTGCCACCGGAGTCCGTCGTCCCGCCCGAGGTCGTCGTCCCGCCGGTGGTCGTCGTCCCGCCCGAGGTCGTCGTCCCGCCGGACGTGGTCGTCCCGCCCGACGTCGTCCCCCCTCCCCCGTCCGTGACCTTGATCGTCGCGCCGACCGGCACCGCCCCCTTCGGGGAGCACTTGGTGTCCGTCGACAGGGGCTTGGAGACGTTGATCGTGTACTTGCCGGGCGTCAGCGTGATCTCGCCCGCCTTGTCCAGCTTCAGCTTGCCCTTCATCTCGGGCAGGACCATCGGGCTGTTCTTGGGGATCGGCGGGTTCTGCCGCGGTCCCTCCATCGCGACGGTCCCGCTCCCCGCGCCGCCCACGGTGAGGGTGCCGGTCGGCTTCACCGTGTCCTTGTCGAGGTCGAGCACGTCGGGGTTCTTCGAGGCGGCCTGGACCGTCTTCCAGACGATCTCGACCTCGTCGCCGACCTTGGCCTCGGCCGGTGCCGTGATCAGCACCTTCGTCGTGCCCTGCACGGGCGGAAGCCCCGAGATCGGCGGCGGGATGCACTCCGTCGCGTAGCTGGTCTCGGCGGCCTGGACGGGGCCGGCGGCATACAGGATCCCCGCGCCGCCGAGCATCAGCGCGACCCCGGCCGCGCTCATCCTCCGTTGCGTACTCACGCATGTCCCTTCGTCGTCGGGCTGCTGCTCTCTGGCGCTGACGGTGCGGAGTCAGGGCTGAACCACGGCAGGGCCGCGGTCGTCTCCCCGTCCCCCGGAGCGGGGGCGGAAGCGGGTGTACGGGCCGGGGCGCGCCGCCGCGGGCGCGGCCCCGTCCGGGTCCTGGGGGCGCCGGCCCGGCCGGCCCCGGAAGAGGGCCGCGCGCGGTCGACCACGGCCATGCCGATCCGGAAGAGCGCGGCCGGCACCACGACGGCGAGGAGGACCCAGAAGAGGGTCACGCCCCAGGGCCGGCCGACGCCCCACGGCTGCTCGACGAGGACCTTGCCGCCGTACGTCACGGAGACCTGGTAGTCGCCGTGCGCGCCGGCCGTGAGCTCGGCGGGGAGGCGGATCAGCGCCTTCCTGCCGGGCTCGATCGTGCCGCGCCACTGGCGTTCCTCGTACTGGGGCGCGAAGACGCCGTGGCTGGTGCCGACCTGGAAGACGGGGTCCTTGACGGCGGCCGGGCCGAGGTTGCCGACGGTGAAGACGACCTCGCGGCGCGCGGGCGCGCCGAACCAGACGAGCACGCCGCTGGAGCCGTCGAGGCGGACGGCTGCGAGGACGGCGAGGCGGCCGTCGCCGGAGGCCTCCGGGATCGGGGCGGTGGGGTGCCCGGCGACCGTGAACGCCTTGTCCACGGCGTCCTGCTGTCCGGTCACCCCGGCCACGTGGACCACGCAGGGGCAGGGCTTGGGCGGTTCGGTGACGGGGAGCTTCGCGCTGAACGCGCCCCGGGCGTCGACGGTCGCCGCCCGGCCCTCGGTGTTGGCGCAGGAGTTGGTGCCGCCGATGACGCCCTTGCCGGGGGCGCCCTGACCGCAGATCAGGAGCATGAGCAGCGCGCCGGGCTTCCAGCCGCTGCCGCTGACGGTGATCTCCCCGCCCTTGCCGCCCTCCGTCTTCGACAGCTCGACCACGGGCCCCGGTGCGGCCGTGGCCGCGGGGACGGTGGGCAGCAGGACGAGGGCGAGGGCGGTGAGGAGGGCGGCGGCCGTACGGATCGTCCTCATGGTGTCGCTCCCGCCGGGGCTCGCTGGGCTCGGGACGCGCTCCGCCGCCGTGCCGCCCACCCGGCGCCGCCCGCGGCCGCCAGGAGCAGCCCGGCCGTGCCGGAGAGCGCCGGGCCCGAGGCGAAGGCGGCCTCGGCGCGGGCGGTGGCGGGGGCGGCGCCGGGTGCGGTGGCCGTCAGCCGGACGGTGACGGAGTCGAGGGCGGGCGGATCGGGCCAGGGTTCGGTCCTGGTGGCCCGCTCGCCGGGGCGGAGGGTGAGCGGCAGGGCGCGGTCCGGCACGTCCAGGACGGTGCCGAGGAGGCCCTCGGCACGGACCGCGAGGCGCGGGGCGAGGACCGTGGTGCCGCGGTTGACCAGGGTGTAGCGGACGGCGCCGGTGGCGGCGTCGACGTGGACGTCCTCGACGGTGAGCGCGGCGAGGCGCGGTCCGCTGACCCGCAGCCGCAGGTCGACGCGGACCTCCCGGCCGGCGGCCGCGGCCCGTACGGTGCCCCGGTGTTCGCCGGGCGGGGTGTCCGCGGTGACGGTCACGGCGAAGGGCACGTCGGCCCGGGTCCTGGCGGGCACCGTGACGGCCGGCGCGGCGAAGGACACCGGGGCGCCCTGTCCGGAGAGGCGGACGGTGAGCGGCGCGGTGCCGGGGTTGGTGACCGAGAGGGTGTCCTGGAGGACGCTGCCGGCCGGGCCCTCCAGATAGGCGTACGGCCGTCCGGCGGCGGGCGCCGCCGTCCAGTCGCGGGCGGCGGGGGGCGGGGGGGGGGGGGCCGGCGCGGGGGGGGGGGGGGGGGGGGGCGCGGGCCGCGCGCGGGGGGGGCGCGGGCGGGGCGGCGGCGGGCGGC
>NZ_JBHWFF010000030.1:14154-22964 GCF_042733785.1 Streptomyces sp. NPDC059695
AGTGGTGTTGTGCTTCTGTGGCGCTGCCCCGCCTCAACTCCCGCGGTCCCCGCGGGCGCGGGGGGGCCCCGCGCGCGGGGGGGGGGGGGGGCCCCCCCCCCCGCGACCGCGCCGAGGAGGGCGGTCGCGGCGGCCACGAGCCCGCAGCGGGCCGCCGTGCGCCGTCCGCGCCGTCCGCACCGTCCGGGGGATGCCGTCCCGCGCGCCCCCGGGCGGTCCGCCGTCCGCATCAGCGCGCCGTGCGCCGCGTGAGCCAGAGGACTCCGGCGGCGCCGGTCAGCAGGACGGTGCCGCCGAGGGTGCCGAGCGCCACGGCGGAGTCGAGCGGGCCGGTCTTGGGCAGTTGCTCGTCCCCGGAGCCGCCGGAGCCGCCGTCGTCGGCGGGCGGTGGCGTTCCGGAGCCGCCCGAGACGCCCGTGACCTGGAGTTCCAGCGAGGGCTTCGGGTTGTTCTTGGGCGTGCAGACGGCCGCGTCCATCCCGAGGGCGTGCACGGTGAGGACACCCGCCGTGAAGGTGACCCTGCCGTTCTTCTTCGGGGTGAACGTGCCGGTCAGCGTGCCGATGCTGATGGGGGTGTCGGGCGGGATGGCGGCCGTGTTCGGCGTCCCGGTGACCTTCACCGTGCCGCCGGCGTCGCCGCCGAGGACGAGCTCGGCGCGCGGGGTCATGACGCCCTTCGGGAGCTCGACCGGGCTGTCGGAGACCCCCTTCTCGAACGACATGGTGATCGTGTAGCCGCTGCCGCTCTTGACGGCCTTGATGTCGACGGGCGAGACGGCGTTCTTGGGCCCGATCTTCGTCTCGCAGGCGTAGTTGACGTCGACGACGGCCGCCTGGGCGGCCGGTGCGCCGGCCAGTACGGCCGCGCCCGCCACCGCGACCGCGGCCGTGAGCGCGGCGGTCGTTCTCCTCCGGTTCGGCACCTTGGACACCCCGAGCACCCCTCACCGCAACGTAACTGACGGTCTTTCAGATTGGGCGTCAAGGTACGCCCGAGACCTTGCGGAGGGAAGGCAGGGGAACCAGTGGACTTGTGAAAGTCCTATGCCGGTGCGGCCAGTTCGGCCCAGACGGTCTTGCCGGGGGATCCCGGGGTGCGGTCGATGCCCCAGTCGAGGCAGAGCCGCTGCACGATGAACATGCCGTGCCCGCCCGGCCGTCCGGAGCGGTGCGGGGTGCGCGGCGCGGGCTGGCCGGCGCCGCGGTCGGTGACTTCGAGGCGCAGCGCGCGGGGCATCCGCAGGACGGTCAGCCGCTCGGGGCCCTCGGCGTGCAGGCAGGCGTTGGTGACGAGTTCCGAGACGACGAGCAGGACGTCCTCGGCGGCGGCCCTGCGGTCGGCGGTGGCGGCCGGCAGCCAGCCCCACTCGTGGAGCGCGGACCGCGTGAAGTCACGGGCGAGTGGCACCGTGCCGCTGGTCTCGCCGAGGGCGAGCGTACGGACGTCGGAAGCCTGGTCCATCAACGCTTCACCTCACCGATCGACGGGGGACAGAGGGGACAGGACGTACGGGCGGAGCCGTGGGGGGTGTATGACGTCGGTCTCAGTCCGGGAGCGCCGTGCCGAGCGCCTCGTGGACGGTGAAGACGGCGTCCGCGCCCGTGATGTGGAACACCCGGGCCACCGCGGGCCGCATCCCCACCAGATGGACGCCGCCGCCGGCGGCGTCCGCCCTCAGCCTGGCGCCGAGGAGCACGTTGAGCCCGGTCGAATCGCAGAACTCCAGGCCCGAGCAGTCGACGACGAGCCGTGCCGCGCCCGCGTCCAGGGCGGTGTCCAGAGGGGTGCGCAGGAGCTCGGCCGTGTGGTGATCGAGCTCACCGACGGGCGTGAGGAGTGTGCTCCCGGCCACGTCCCGCACCTCGACCCGCAGCCGCGCGGGCGGCGCGCTGCCGATGTGTTCGCGGTCCATGGCCGTGCCTCTTCTCGCTCTCGCGGATGCCGACTGACGTGCACCCGAACCCTACAAGCGGGGCCCCCTCCGATGCACATGAGGGCCTCCACATATCGACACGAAACGGATTATTGCCACTTGCAACCATCGGGGTCGAACCGGTAGGCCTAGAAGAGAACAGCCGACCAACCGGCTTTGGAGGCGCCGCAAACCGCAGCGAGAAGCACCATAAGGAGACCCATGTCACCCCGGCTCGACGCCCCGCGTACCCCCGACGCGCCGTCGGCAGCACTCCCCCTCCCCCCTGTCGCCGACCTGCCCGACCGACTGCACGACACGCCGCTCGACCGGATCGGACCGGTCGACGCCCGCGCCCTGTCGAAGCAGCTCTTCGCCCGGCTCTCCGAGCTGGAGGAGGGCACCCACGACCACGCGTACGTCCGCAACACCCTCGTCGAACTCAACCTCGCCCTGGTCAGGTTCGCCGCCGCCCGGTTCGGCACCCGCAGCGAACCGATGGAGGACATCGTCCAGGTCGGCACCATCGGCCTCATCAAGGCGATCGACCGCTTCGAACTCGCCCGCGGAGTCGAGTTCCCGACCTTCGCGATGCCGACGATCATCGGCGAGATCAAGCGCTTCTTCCGCGACACCTCGTGGTCCGTCCACGTGCCCCGCAGGCTCCAGGAGCTCCGGCTCGACCTCGCCAGGGCCGGTGACGCGCTCGCCCAGCGCCTCGACCGCGCCCCGACCGTCGCCGAACTCGCCGAGGAACTCGGCATCCGGCCGGAGGACGTCGTCGAGGGCATGGCCGCGAGCAACGCCTACACCGCGACCTCCCTCGACGCGCAGCCCGACGACGAGGACGGCGCCGGCGGCGAGGCCGCGCTCGCCGACCGCCTCGGCTACGAGGACCACGGACTCGCCGGGATCGAGTACATCGCCTCCCTCAAGCCGATGATCGCCTCGCTGCCCGCCCGCGAACGCCAGATCCTCTCCCTGCGCTTCGTCACCGGCCTGACCCAGTCGGAGATCGGCGCGGAGCTCGGCATCTCGCAGATGCACGTCTCCCGGCTCCTGGCCCGCACCCTCGGCCGGCTGCGCCGGGGCCTGACCCTGGAGGAGTGACCTCCGGCGCCGCCCCCTCGCGCACGGGCCCGTTCACGCTCCACCGACCGTGAACGGGCCCTTCCGCGTCCCGGGTCGGCATCCTGGCGGCCCTGCCGGCCCGGCGGCTACCAGCCGATCTGCACGTCCCCGAGGATCTCGCCGCCGACGAGGGCGGCGAGAGCGCGGGCGCGGGTGAGGTCCTCCCGCTTGTCGAGGTGCACGAAGACGGTGTGGTGCGGGGTCCGTTCCGCCCACTGGACGTCCTCGCCGTGGAAGACCAGCTGCACGCCGTCGTACTGGTGCGACCCGGGGCGTCCCGTGTCCCGGTCGTCGGGCCACCGGCCGTGCCAGTCCACCGAGGACGTGCCCTCCCCGAGGGCCCGCAGGAGGTCCTCGCCGAGGGTGCCGACGGGGATGTCGCCGGAGAGGCACAGCGGCAACGCCGCCTCGATCTCGGCGTCTTCGGCGCGCGCCACGTCGACCTCGCGGAGGAGGTGCTCCCCGGAGACCGGTCCCAGCGGGTCGGCGGCGGGTTCCGGCAGCAGCGCGGCCATCCGCCGCGCCTCCGCCACGGTCCGCACCTCGGCCTCGACGAACACCGTGTCGTCGAGGCGCTCCAGGAGCGCGACGAGCCGCCCGGCGCGCGCGTACGCCTCGGCGGGGTCGGTGGTCCGGAAGACGGGATAGGCCCGTGAATGCCCCATGCGGCCCACGCTGGCACACCCGCCCCGCCGCTGACCAGACTCCCGCAGCGCCCCGAAACCCGGTGGCCACCGGGCCGCCGCCGTCGCTACCGTCCGTTCCCCCAGGGGCCGCACCGGTGGCCTCTTCCGGCAGAGAGCGCATCGCGATGACCGGCGACCCCCGCACGACGACGACCCTGTGGCGCCCCACCGGCCCCGTCGAGCTGGAGCTCGTCCGGGAGTCGGGATGGCGCGCCTGGCCGCCGCGGCTGCCGGAGCAGCCGATCTTCTACCCGGTGCTCGACGAGGAGTACGCGGTGAGGATCGCGCGCGACTGGAACGTGAAGCACGACGGCGCCGGATACGTCACCCGCTTCGAGGTCGACACGGAGTTCCTCCGCAGGTACCCGGTCCGGCAGGCCGGCGGGCGGACGATCCTGGAGCTGTGGGTGCCGGCCGAGGAGCTGGACGCGTTCAACGCGCACATCGTGGGCGACATCGCGGTCGTGCACACGTTCCGCTGACGGCACCGGCAGGGTGGGGGCATGGAATCACGCAACCCGACGAGTGTCCGCCGAGCCGTCCCCAACCTCCGGACGGAAGCCCCGGCCGAGAACCGCGCGTTCTACGGTCTGCTCGGATTCGAGGAGGTCATGAACCACGGCTGGATCACCACCCTCGCCTCCCCGTCCGCCCCGACGGCCCAGATCAGCCTGATGTCCGAGGACCTCACGGCCCCCGTCGTCCCCGATCTGAGCGTGGAGGTCGACGACGTCGACGCGGCGTACGGGGCGGTCCGCGCGTCCGGCGCGGAGATCGTCCACCCGCTGACCGACGAACCCTGGGGCGTCCGCCGCTTCTTCGTCCGCGACCCGGACGGCCGCGTGGTCAACGTCCTGGGCCACCGGGGCTGACGGAACCGACGGGGAACGACGCCTGGAAGGCGAGGCGGGCGTCCGCCGTGGCGCCCAGCCGTTCGAGGAGCTCGTCCAGGGCGAGGAACTCCTCCCACCGCGGCCTGCCGCTCGCCTCCGTCAGCCGGGCGACGACCAGGTCCTCCAGCTCGGGGACCCGCTTGTTCTTCCAGACCTTGTCCGCCGTGCTCACCAGGAGGTCCTCCAGGGTCACCCCGGGAGCCGCCCACGTGGCGTGGGTGGCCGCGAAGCGTGCCAGCTCCGGCGGAAAGCCGTGGGCCGACAGAAGCGCGCGGTCGAGCAGGGTGGGCGGCGTGGGCATGGCGCCAGGCTACGGTGCGCCCGGCTCCCGGCCCCCGACGTCCGGTCGGAGACCGGAACGGCCGCTCAGACCACCCGTACGCCCTTGCGCCAGACCTCGGCGATCAGCGGGACGCCGGGGCGGTAGGCGAGGTGGACGTGCGAGGGGGCGTCCAGGACGACGAGGTCGGCGCGGGCGCCGGTGGTCAGGCGGCCCACGTCGGTGCGGCGCAGGGCCGCGGCGCCGCCGGCGGTGGCGGACCAGAGGGCCTCGTCGGGGGTCATCAGCATGTCGCGGACGGCGAGGGCGATGCAGAAGGGCATCGAGGACGTGAAGGAGGAGCCGGGGTTGCAGTCCGTGGAGAGGGCGACGGTGACGCCCACGTCGATCAGCCGGCGCGCGTCCGGCCATGCCGCGCGGGTGGAGAACTCGGCGCCGGGCAGCAGCGTCGCGACCGTGTTCCCCTGGGCGAGGGCGTCGATGTCGGCGGCCGTGAGGTGGGTGCAGTGGTCGGCGCTCGCCGCGTCCAGTTCGACGGCGAGCTGGACGCCGGGGCCGTACGAGAGCTGGTTGGCGTGGACCCGGGCCTGGAGGCCCTTCGCCTGGCCGGCGGTGAGGATCGCGCGGGCCTGGTCGCCGTCGAAGGCGCCCTTCTCGCAGAAGACGTCGACCCAGCGGGCGTACGGGGCGCAGGCGTCCAGCATCGGGCCGGTGACCAGGTCGACGTAGCCGGCGGGGTCGTCGGCGTAGTCCGGGGAGACGATGTGCGCGCCGAGGTAGGTGACCTCGTCGGTGTGCTCCGCGGCGATGCGCAGGGCGCGGGCCTCGTCCTCGACGGTCAGGCCGTAGCCGGACTTGGTCTCGAAGACGGTGGTGCCCTGGCGCAGCGCCTCCCACATGTAGCGGGCGACGTTGGCGGACAGCTCGGCGTCGCTCGCCGCGCGCGTCGCGGCGACGGTCGTGCGGATGCCTCCCGCCTTGTACGGCTGTCCCGACATGCGGGCGTTGAACTCGGCCGTGCGGTCGCCCGCGAAGACGAGGTGGGAGTGGGAGTCGACGAAGCCGGGGACGACGGCGCGTCCGGCGGCGTCGGTGGCGGTGTCCGCGGCCGGGGCCTGCGCCGCGGGGCCCGCCCAGGCGACCCGGTCGCCGTCCAGGACGAGGGCGGCGTCCGTGATCAGGCCGAGGGGGCCTTCGCCGAGGCCGGGGTCGTTGGTGACCAGGCTGCCGATGTTCGTGATGAGCGTCGTCGTCATGGTGCTCTTCCGTGGAGGGGCGGGCGGGGCGGGTGCGGCTCAGCCTCGGAGCGCGGCGATCGCGGTCGCGAGCGCCTCGCCCGTGTCCGGTACGGAGACGTGGATCCCGTCCCGTACGACGGTCCGGCCGCCCACCACCACGTGGCGCACGTCCGCCGCCGTCGCGGCGAAGACCGCCGTCTCGGCTCCCAGGCGTGCCGCCGGGCCGGCCGTGCGGACCGAGTCCAGGGCGATCGTGGCGAAGTCGGCCGGGGCGCCCTGCTCCAGGGTGCCGGTGTCGGGCCGGCCGAGGGCCGCGTGGCCGTCGGCGGTGGCCGCGCGCAGGAGCGCGGCGGCCGTCCAGTGGCCGCGGGTGCGGGTCCGCAGGCGCTCGTTCAGCTCCATCGCCCGCGCCTCTTCGAGGAGGTCGATGACGGCGTGGCTGTCGCTGCCGAGGGAGAGCGGCGAGCCGGCGCGCTGGAGGGCGACGGCGGGGCCGATGCCGTCGGCGAGGTCCCGCTCGGTGGTCGGGCACATGCAGGTGCCGGTGGCGGACCCGCCGAGGAGCGCGATGTCCTCGTCCGTCAGGTGCGTGTTGTGGACGCCCGTCGTGCGCGCGCCGAGGACGCCGTGCTCCGCGAGGAGCCGCGTCGGCGTCATGCCGTGGGCGGCGAGGCAGGCCTCGTTCTCCGCGGTCTGCTCGGAGAGGTGGACGTGGAGCGGGGCCCGACGGTCCTGCGCCCAGCGGGCCACCGTGGACAGCTGGTCGGCGGGGACGGCGCGTACGGAGTGGATCGCGGCGCCGATCCGTACGGAGTCGCTCTCCTTGAGCGCCGAGACGCGTTCGGCCCACTGCTCGGCGGTGCCGTCGGTGAAGCGGAGCTGGTGCTGCTCGGGGGCGGCGCCGAAGCCGGCGGAGAGGTACGCGGTGTCGAGGAGGGTGATGCGGATGCCCGCCTCGCCCGCCGCCGCGATCAGGGCCTCGCCCATGGCGTTGGGGTCGTCGTACTGGCCGCCGCCGGGCGCGTGGTGCAGGTAGTGGAACTCGCCGACGGCGGTGATGCCCGCGAGCGCCATCTCCGCGTACACCGCGCGGGCGAGCGCGAAGTAGCTGTCGGGGGTGAGGCGCTGGGCGACGGTGTACATGATCTCGCGCCAGGTCCAGAACGTGCCGGAGCCGACCTGGACGGTGCCGCGCAGGGCGCGGTGGAAGGCGTGCGAGTGGGCGTTGGCGAGGCCGGGGATCGTCAGGCCGCGCAGGACGACGGCGCCCGGCGGGGGCGTGTCCGCCCCGGTGCGGACGGCCTCGATCCGGCCCTCGGCGGACACGTCGAGGGTCACGCCCGGCTCGACGTTCGTGTCGAGCCAGGCGTGTTCCAGCCAGTACGTCGTCAGCGGCACGCCAGCTCCTCCAGTACGTCGGCGAGTGCGAGGACCCCGGCCACGCAGTCGTCCTCGGCCGCGGTCTCGGCCGGGGAGTGCGAGACGCCGGTGGGGTTGCGTACGAACAGCATGGCGGTCGGGATCGACTCGGACAGGATGCCCGCGTCGTGTCCCGCTCCGGTGCCGAGGACCGGGACCTCGCCCGAGGTGCCCAGGATCCGGGAGAGCTCGTCGCGCAGGGCGTGCGAGAAGTCCACGACCGGGGTGTAGGACTCCTGGACGACGGCGAGGTCGATGCCGTGGCGGTCGGCGTACTCCCGTGCCGCGGTCTCGACCCCGGCGACGACCTTGTCCAGGGAGCCCTGGTCGGCGGCGCGGGCGTCGAGCCAGCCGCGGACCATCGACGGGATGGCGTTGACGCCGTTGGGCTCGACCGCGATCTTGCCGAAGGTGGCGACGGCGCCCGCGAGTTCGGCCTCGCGGCGGGCGGCGAGCACGGTCTCGGCGTAGGTGAGCATGGGGTCGCGGCGGTCGACGAGCCGGGTGGTGCCGGCGTGGTTGGCCTCGCCGGCGAAGTCGTACCGCCAGCGGCCGTGCGGCCAGATGGCGGAGGCGATGCCGACGGCGTCCCCGGACAGGTCCAGGGCCCGGCCCTGCTCGACGTGGAGCTCGACGAACGCGCCGACGCGGGCGAGCCGCTCGGGGTCGGGGCCGATCGCCTCGGGGTCGTACCCGGCCGCCTCCATGGCCTGCGGGAGGGTGATCCCGTCGGCGTCGCGGAGCTCGTACGCCTGCTCCTTCGTCAGCCGTCCGGCGGTGAGCCGGGAGCCGACGCAGGCGAGGCCGAAGCGGGCTCCCTCCTCGTCGCCGAAGTTGACGATGGCGAGGGGCCGCCGGAACGAGGCGCCGCGGGCGCGGAGTTCGTCGAGGGCGGCGAAGGCGGACACGACACCGAGGGGGCCGTCGAAGGCGCCGCCGTCGGGGACGGAGTCCAGGTGGGAGCCGGTGACGACGGCGTCGCCCGCGGCGGGGTCGCCGAGCCAGGCCCACTGGTTGCCGTTGCGGTCGGTCTCGACGTCCAGGCGGCGGGCCTCGGCCTGCATCCGGAACCAGAGCCGGCAGTCGGCGTCGGCCTGGGTCCAGGCGTAGCGGCGGTAGCCGCCCGAGGCGGCGGGGGGGGGCGGGGGGGGGGCCGCCCCCCCCCCCCCGGCGGGCGGGGGGGGGCCCCACGCGGGCCGCGCCCGGGGACAGCGCCCCCCCCGCGCGCGCGCCCGCCCCCCGAGCGGG
>NZ_JBHWFF010000030.1:22974-50669 GCF_042733785.1 Streptomyces sp. NPDC059695
GGGGGCCCGCGCCTCCCACCCCCACCCCGCCCGGCGGGGGGGGGGGGCGGGGGGCAGGGGGTGGGGGGCGTGCGCCCCCGGGGGGGGCGGGGGCCGCGGGGGCCCCCCGCGACCGCCACATGGCGTGGAAGGTGGCACTCACGCGGTGGCCTCGTCGTCGGAGCCCTCGCGCATCGGGACGCGGACGCCCTTCTCGTCGGCGACGCGCTCGGCGATGTCGTAGCCCGCGTCGACGTGGCGGATGACGCCCATGCCGGGGTCGTTGGTGAGCACGCGGCGGATCTTCTCGCCGGCGAGCTTGGTGCCGTCGGCGACGGAGACCTGGCCGGCGTGGATGGAGCGGCCCATGCCGACGCCGCCGCCGTGGTGGATGGAGACCCAGGAGGCGCCGGAGGCGACGTTGACCATGGCGTTGAGCAGCGGCCAGTCGGCGATGGCGTCGGAGCCGTCGAGCATGGCCTCGGTCTCGCGGTACGGGGAGGCCACCGAGCCGCAGTCGAGGTGGTCGCGGCCGATCGCGAGCGGGGCGGCGAGGGTGCCGTTGCCGACCATGTCGTTGAACATGTCGCCCGCCTTGTCGCGCTCGCCCTGGCCGAGCCAGCAGATGCGGGCGGGGAGGCCCTGGAAGTGGACGCGCTCGCCGGCCATCTTGATCCAGCGGTGCAGGGACTCGTTCTCCGGGAAGAGGTCGAGGATCGCCTTGTCGGTCTTGTGGATGTCCGAGGCCTCGCCGGAGAGGGCGGCCCAGCGGAAGGGGCCCTTGCCCTCGCAGAACAGCGGGCGGATGTAGGCGGGGACGAAGCCGGGGAAGGCGAAGGCGCGGTCGTAGCCGGCGAGCTGGGCCTCGCCGCGGATGGAGTTGCCGTAGTCGAAGACCTCGGCGCCGGCGTCCATGAAGCCGACCATGGCCTCGACGTGCTTGGCCATGGACTCGCGGGAGCGCCGGGTGAAGCCGGCCGGGTCCTTGGCGGCGGCGTCGGCCATGTCGTCGAAGGCGACGCCGACCGGGAGGTACGCGAGCGGGTCGTGGGCCGAGGTCTGGTCGGTCACGATGTCGATCGGGGCGCCCTCGGCGAGCATCTGCGGGAGCAGCTCGGCGGCGTTGCCGAGGAGGCCGATGGAGAGCGGACGGCGGGCGTCGCGGGCCTCGACGGCGAGCCGGAGGGCGTGGGCGAGGTCGTCGGCCCTCACGTCCAGGTAGCGGTGCTCGATGCGGCGCTCGATGGCGCGCGGGTCGACGTCGACGCAGATGGCGACGCCGTCGTTCATCGTCACGGCGAGGGGCTGGGCGCCGCCCATGCCGCCGAGGCCGGCGGTGAGGGTGATGGTCCCCGCGAGGGTGCCGCCGAACTTCTTGGCGGCGACGGCGGCGAAGGTCTCGTACGTGCCCTGGAGGATGCCCTGGGTGCCGATGTAGATCCAGGACCCGGCGGTCATCTGGCCGTACATGGTGAGGCCGAGGTGCTCCAGGCGGCGGAACTCCTCCCAGTTGGCCCAGTCGCCGACCAGGTTGGAGTTGGCGAGGAGGACGCGGGGCGCCCACTCGTGGGTCTGCATCACTCCGACGGGGCGGCCGGACTGCACGAGCATCGTCTCGTCCTGCTTGAGGGTGCGCAGGGTGCGGACCATGGCGTCGAAGGAGCGCCAGTCGCGGGCGGCCTTGCCGGTGCCGCCGTAGACGACGAGCTTGTCGGGGTGCTCGGCGACCTCGGGGTCGAGGTTGTTCTGGAGCATCCGGAGGGCGGCTTCCTGCTGCCATCCCAGGGCGCTCAGTTCCGTACCGCGGGCTGCTCGCACGGGGCGGGGTCCTGACATGGGGGTGCCTCCTCGAATGTCGTTCAGATATTCACATCTTGTCTTCCTGAATAGTTGTAGTCAACAGGGCCCACCGGCCGCACGATGGAGAAGGATGGGCCCCATGGCCTCCTCCCGTCGCGATCTCGCCGTCCGAGCCACCGTCGATCAAGGACTCCTCTCCGCCGCCGAACCCGTCGTCGCCCTCCTCGACACCGTCGGCGTCCTCGCCTCCGCCACCGCCCTGACCAGCGCCTTCGCCGCCGTCACCGACGCACCGGTGCTCCACGCCTTCGCCGTGAAGGCGTGCCCGCTCGTCCCCGTCCTGCGCCTCCTGCACGAGGCGGGGCTCGGCGTCGAGGTCGCGAGCCCGGGCGAGCTCGCCCTCGCCCGCGCCGCCGGGATCCCGCCCTCCCACACCGTCCTCGACTCCCCCGCCAAGACCCCCGCCGAGCTCCGCCAGGCCCTCGCGCTCGGGATCGCCGTGAACGCCGACAACCTCCAGGAGCTGGCCCGCCTCGACGCGCTCGTCGCCTCCGCGCCCACCGCCTCGCCCCTGGGACTCCGGGTGAACCCGCAGGTCGGAGCCGGTTCCATCGGCGCGCTCTCGACCGCGACCGCCACCTCCAAGTTCGGCGTGGCGCTCCGCGACGAAGGCGCCCGCAAGGCCGTCGTCCAGGCGTACCTGGAGCGGCCCTGGCTGACCCGGCTGCACACCCACACCGGCTCCCAGGGCATCCCGCTCTCGCTGATGGCCGAGGGGGTCGGGGAGGCGTACGCGCTCGCCGAGGAGATCAACCGCGAGGCGGGCCGCCAGCAGATCGACACCCTCGACATCGGCGGCGGCCTCCCGGTGAACTTCACCTCCGACGAGGAGACGCCGACCTACGCGGAGTACGCCGGGCTGCTCGCCTCCACCGTCCCCGGGCTCCTCGACGGCCGCTACCGGCTCGTCACCGAGTTCGGACGCTCCCTGCTGGCCAAGCACGGCACGGTCCTCGCCCGGGTGGAGTACACGAAGACCTCCGGCGGCCGCCCGATCGCCGTCACCCACGCCGGCGTGCAGCTGGCCACCCGTACGGTCTACGCCCCCGAGTCCTGGCCGCTGCGCGTCCTCGCGTACGACGCCGAGGGCCGGCCCCGCACCGGCGACCCCACCGTCCAGGACGTGGCGGGCCCCGCCTGCTTCGCCGGGGACCTGCTCGCCACGGGCCGCGAGCTGCCGCTGCTGCGTCCCGGGGACGTGGTGGCGGTGCCGGACACCGGCGCGTACGGCTTCGCCCACCACTACGCGTACAACAGCCTGCCCCGGCCCGCGGTCCACGGCTTCACGGTGGACGGCGACGGGGCGGTGACCTTCACGGCCGTGCGCCGGGCGCAGACGCTCGACGAGATCGTCGCCGAGGCGGGCGGGGCGCGGGCGGACGCGCTGGTCGGACCGCGTTCCGGGGCGTTCCGGTAGCGCGGGCGCGGCGGCCCGGCTTCGATGAGGCCATGACTGGAACGGGTACGGACACCACCTCCGTCGTGGTCGAGCGCCGGGTCGCCGCCTCCCCCGGGCGGGTCTGGGAGGCGATCACCGACCTGCGGGACATGCCCCGGGTCCTCTCCGGCGTCGACCGGGTGGAGGTCCTCACCGAGGGCGGTTTCGGCGTCGGCACGCGCTGGCGCGAGACCCGGCGGATGCTCGGCAAGGAGGCGACCGAGGAGATGACCGTGACCGAGTGCGAGCCGCCCGACCGCTACGTCACGGTGGCCGACTCCCACGGCATGCACTACGTCTCCGAGCTGACCCTGACGCCCGACGGCGCCGGGGCCACCACGCTGCGGATGGCCTTCTCCGCCCGGCCCGCCGGCGGCCGGACCGCGGGCTTCGCCGCCCGGCTGCTCGCCCGCTTCGGGGCGAGGGCGGTGGCGAAGGCGCTCACGAAGGACCTGGCCGACATCGCGAGGACCGTGGAGTCACGCGGCTGATCCGGACCCGTCCGGATCAATTCTCGTCAGACAGCGGCATGTTCCGATGGAAAATGCCAGAACGCCTCCCCCGGACGCGAACGTTCAGTAGCGTCACCGTCACTGCCGCACGTTCGCACGCCGCATCGGGAGGGGAATCCGCGTGCCCGGAATCGACGAGTGCCTTCTGGAGGCCATGGCCCTGCCCGGGGCCCGGGGCGCCTCCCTGGTCGACTGGACCAGCGGCCTCGCTCTCGGGACGTCGGGCGACTCGCCGGTCGGCGACCACGAGACGACAGCCGCCGAGACCGCCGAACTCGCCCGCTCGGCCGCCGAGTTCGACTCCTTCACCGCGGAGGGGGACAGCGAGGGCCCGCCCGTCGAGGACCTGATCGTCACCACCCGCGCCGGCTATCACGTCCTCCGCTTCGTCGAGACCTCCTTCGACAGCAGCGTCTTCCTCCATCTCTGGCTCGACCGCGACGCCGGAAACCTCGCCCTCGCCCGGCTCCGGCTCCGCGACATCGCCGAACGGCTGGTCCTCGGATGAGCCGCGCGGCCGTCTCCCCGATGCTGGTCCGGCTCGCCGCCGAGAAGGCCACCGGCGCCCTGCTGCGCGACCACGGCACGCTCTACCTCGTCGACGGCCGGGTCGTGCACGCCGAATCCCCCGCCGCCCCCGGCGTCGACGTCCTCCTCACCACCGGCGGCCGGCTGCCCCGCGAGGGCTGGGACGAGGCCGTCGACCGGGCCGGGGCACACCGCGCGGTCGGCCGCTTCCTCGTCGACAGCGGCCGGCTGCACGACGGCGAGCTGGAGATCTGCCACCTCGGCGCCGTCTTCGACGCCGCCTTCTTCGCCCTCTCCCCCACCAGCGGCCCGACCCGCTTCCGGTACGGGGTGGGGCACTGGTTCGGGACGGTGCGGCCGGTGTCCGCCGAGGCCGTGGAGCGCGAGACCGTGCGCCGCCGCGAACTCCTCGACGCCGTCTGGCCGTACTCCGCCGTGGACACCGCCCCCGTCGTGCCGCGCCCCGCCTCCCCCGGCCAGACCGTGGGGGCGCGGCAGCGCGCGCTGCTCGCCGCCGCCGACGGGGAGCTGACCCCGGCGGACCTGGCCCGGCTGCTCGGCCGGCCCGCCTTCCACACGCTCCTCGACGTGCGGCGCCTCGCCGCGGCCGGGCTCGTGGAGACGCCGCTCGCCCCGGAACCCGACCCCGGCCCCGCACCGCCGCCCTTATCGGCCGCCCTGCCGGTGGCCGATCCCGACATCGCCCTGCTGCGCCGGCTCCGTGACGCCCTGGAGGCACACCTGTGATGAGGCGTGCCCTGCGCATGCGCGCCGAGAGGAGACAGCTCATGACGGCAGAAGCCGAGGTCCTCGGCGAGCTCAGACGGCTGCGCGCGCGGCTGCCGCAGCTCACCGGGGCCCTGGCGGCCAGCGCCGACGGACTCGTGCTCGCCCACGACACGGTGGACGGCGAGGCGGAGAGCGTGGCCGCGCTGACCGCGGCGGCGCTCGGCGTCGGACAGCGGCTGACCGAGTCCACCGGTCAGGGCCACTTCCGCGAGCTGCTCGTGCGCGGCGAGAACGGCTACGTGGCGACGTACGCGGCGGGCGGCTCGGCCGTCCTGACGCTGCTCGCCGAACCCCGGATCAACGTGGGGCGGCTCCATCTGGAGGCCCGCAGATCCAGTGCCCGGATAGGCGAACTCGTCGACGGAGCGCTGGAACGCAGAGACCTGAACTGAATCCGTCCGATCAGTAGCGAGAAGGAAGAAGCGACACCATGGCGAACACCGAGACCTCCCTCAAGGAAGCGGCCCAGATCGAGGGCGCGCTCGGCGCGGCCCTCGTCGACTACACCAGCGGCATGGCGCTCGGCACCATCGGCGGCGGCAAGGACCTCGACCTGAACATGGCCGCGGCGGGCAACACCGACGTGGTGCGGGCCAAGCTCCGGACGATGGAGATGCTGGGCCTCAAGGAGGACATCGAGGACATCCTCATCACCCTCGGCAGCCAGTACCACCTGATCCGGCTGCTGAGGGGGCGCGGCACCGACGGCCTCTTCCTCTACCTGGCGCTCGACAAGGACCGCGCGAACCTGGCGATGGCCCGCCACAAGCTGAAGAAGATCGAGGCCGAGCTGGACGTCTGAGCCGGAGCGGCGCGCGGGGCCTATTCGACGAACAGGCCCCGGGCCGCCGCCTTCGTGTCGAACTCCTCCAGGCGCGCCTGCGCGTCGGGGAGTTCGTCGGCCATGGCCTCCAGGAGGACGCGGCCGAGGAGCATCGGCGCGCAGGCGGTGTCGAAGGCGAGCCCGGTGCCGACGGCGGCCGGGATCAGCAGGTCGCTGTGGGCGGCGACGGGCGCGAACGCCGACTCGGCGACGGTGACGACCGCGAGCCCGGCCGCCCGCGCGTACTCCAGGGCCTCCACGACCTCACGGGGGTGCCGGGGCAGCGCGAAGCAGAGCAGGGCCGTCGCCCCGGCCCGTACGGCCGCGTCGACGCGGTCCCTGAGCATGGAGCCGCCCTCGTCGAGGAGCCGGACGTCCGGGTGCACCTTGGCGGCGAAGTAGGCGAAGCCCCGCGCCTGCGAGGAGGCGGCGCGCAGCCCGAGGACGGGCAGCGGCCGGGACCCGGCCAGGAGCCGCCCGGCCCGCTCGACGGGGGCGGGGTCGGCGAGGAGCGCGGCGAGGTGCCGGAGGTTCTCGATCTCGGCGAGCACGGCCTGCTGGTACTCGTTGTGGCCGGAGGCCTCCTCGGCGGCGGCGGGCATGCTCTCCCGCAGGTGCTTGCGGAGCGCCGGGTAGCCGTCGAAGCCGAGGGCGACGGCGAAGCGGGTCACGGAGGGCTGGCTGACCCCGGCGAGCTCGGCGAGCTCGACGCTGGACAGGAACGGCACGTCGGCGGCGCGGCGCACCATGCAGTGCGCGATCCGCCGCTGCGTCGGCGTGAGCCGGTGCCCCTCGAAGAGCGCCTGCAGCCGGCCGGCCGGGCTGTCGCTCATGCCGCCCCCTTCCCCTTATTCACCCTCGAATCTTCTGCATAAGGATATGCATGCCGGGCGTGGGGCGCCTCGGCGGCCAGGGTCCCGCAGGACACGTCGGGCCCGTGGGCCGTGACCCGGGGCCGGCCCCGGCCGGTCTCCGGGAGGTCGAGGGAGAAGCAGCGGACGGGCCATGGCGTCGGAGGGCCCGAAGAGGGTCACGCCCCGCTCGTAGGGGCGGGAGAAGCTGACGAGGACGCGGGTGCCGTGCTCCGCGGGGATCACCGCGGCGAGCTTCCCGAGCCGCGGGCCGTCACCGGCGAACCGGTCGAGGGCGTCCCGCACGTCCTGGTCGGAGGGGGTGCCGCCCCCGGTGGCGACGAGGGCGTCGGCGAACCGCGCCGCGTCCGCCCGGGTCGCCTCGAAGGCCTCGCGCTCCCGGCCCGCCTCACGGGCCTCGGCGACGGCGTGGAGGACGGCGAGCGCCACGACGGGGACGAGCAGGACCGCACCCAGAACCTTGGCCCAGGGCGCGGTTCCGCCGCTGCCTGCGCTGCCTTCCCTGCGTGCCGCTTCCACCGTGCCCCGGGGTGACGTGGGAGATCACCGGCCCCGGCGGCACGGTCGATCTCCGGTGAGCGCTGCGACGGTAGTGCCCGCGGGCCCGCTTGAACAGAGCACGACCGCCGGGGGCGGCCGGGGGCGGAACGCCCTCGGGCCCCCGTGGGAACGGGGGCCCGAGGGCGTCGTGCGAGGCGGTTGGCGCGGGGACCGCCGCACCCCCGTCACCGGGGGGCGGGACGACGGCGGTCCCCGCGGGGGACACGGGCCCGGGTCAGGGCCGGTCACCGCGTCCGCGGCGTCTGTGGAGGCCCGGGAGCCGCTCCGGAAGTCCGTGACGCCGACAACCACCACTGTGCCGGACGCGTGTTAAGCGGGTGCTGCGGGTACGTGTCGCCCTCGTACCGTTTGCGCGAACGGCCGCACGTCCGCCGCGCCGGTTACTTCGCCCCGCCGTTGGCCAGGAAGGCCAGCAGGTCCTGACGGCTCACGACACCGGTCGGCTTGCCCTCGACCAGGACGATCGCCGCGTCGGCGGACTCGCCGAGGACGCTCATCAGGTCGGCGACCGGCTCGCCGGAGCCGACCTGCGGCAGCGGGGCGCTCATGTGCCGCTCCAGCGGGTCCTCCAGGGAGGCCTTCTGGGTGAAGAGGTGGTCGAGCAGCTCGCGCTCGACGACCGAGCCGACGACCTCGGCGGCCATGACGTCGGGGTGGCCGGCGCCGGGCTTCACGATGGGCATCTGGGAGACGCCGTACTCGCGCAGCACCTCGATGGCCTGGCCGACCGTCTCGTCCGGGTGCATGTGGACGAGCGAGGGCAGGCCGCCCTCCTTGTGGCGCAGGACGTCGGCGACCGTGGCGGTGGAGGTGTCCTCCAGGAAGCCGTGGCCGGCCATCCACTCGTCGCTGAAGATCTTGGACATGTAGCCGCGGCCCGAGTCCGGCAGCAGCACGACGACGACGTCGTCGGGACCGAGCTCCCTGGCGACCTCCAGGGCCGCGACCACGGCCATGCCGCAGGAGCCGCCGACCAGCAGGCCCTCCTCCTTGGCGAGGCGGCGGGTCATCTGGAAGGAGTCCTTGTCGGACACGGCGACGATCCGGTCCGTGACGTTCCGGTCGTACGCGGTCGGCCAGAAGTCCTCACCGACGCCCTCGACCAGGTACGGCCGGCCGGAACCGCCCGAGTAGACCGAACCCTCCGGGTCCGCGCCGATGACCTTCACCTTCCCGCCACTGGCCTCCTTGAGGTAGTTGCCGGTGCCGGAGATCGTGCCGCCGGTGCCGACGCCCGCGACGAAGTGGGTGATCCTCCCGTCCGTCTGCTCCCAGAGCTCGGGACCGGTCGTCTCGTAGTGCGAGCGCGGGTTGTTCGGGTTCGAGTACTGGTCGGGCTTCCAGGCGCCCGGCGTCTCACGGACGAGCCGGTCCGAGACGTTGTAGTACGAGTCGGGGTGCTCGGGGTCGACGGCCGTGGGGCAGACCACGACCTCCGCGCCGTAGGCCCGCAGCACGTTGATCTTGTCGAGCGACACCTTGTCCGGGCAGACGAAGATGCACTTGTAGCCCTTCTGCTGGGCCACGATCGCCAGGCCGACGCCGGTGTTGCCGGACGTGGGCTCGACGATGGTTCCGCCGGGCTTGAGCTCACCGCTCTGCTCGGCCGCCTCGATCATGCGCACGGCGATCCGGTCCTTGACCGAGCCTCCGGGGTTGAAGTACTCGACCTTGGCCAGAACGGTCGCCTGAATGCCCGCTGTGACGTTGTTGAGCTTCACCAGCGGGGTGTTGCCGACGAGGCTGATCATCGAGTCGTGGAATTGCACCGTAATCTCCGGGGTCTCCGTAATGGTGTGGCCAGCGTATGCGTAGTCGGAGCGGGTTACGGGGCAGTTAGACCCTGAACGGCTTGAAGGAGGTGACGGCCCCATGTCGAGGGCGAGGGTGGCGCGGCGGATCGCGGCGGGTGCGGCGTACGGCGGCGGGAGCATCGGCCTGATCGGGGTGGCGGCGGTGGGTGTCCTCCTCGCCGAGGCGCAGCTGGCCAAGCGGTCGGTCTACGGGGTCCCCGCACCGCTGCCACCGGTCACGGACGGCCTCTACGGGCGCGCCTTCGGCACGGACGACCCGCTGCGGCTGGCCCTTCTGGGTGATTCCACCGCGGCGGGCCAGGGGGTGCGCCGCTCGGGGCAGACACCGGGCGCGCTGCTCGCCTCCGGGCTCGCGGCGGTGGCGGAGCGGGCGGTGGTGCTGCGGAACGTGGCGCTCTCCGGGGCGCGCTCGGACGACCTGGAGCGCCAGGTCTCGCTGCTGCTCGCGCAGCCGCTCGGGCCGCCGGACGTGTGCGTGATCATGATCGGCGCGAACGACGTGACGCACCGGCTGCCCGCCACGGAATCGGTGCGGCTGCTCGCCGCGGCCGTACGGCGGCTGCGGACGGCGGGCGCGGAGGTGGTGGTCGGCACCTGCCCGGACCTGGGCACGATCGAGCCGGTCTACCAGCCGCTGCGCTGGCTGGCGCGGCGGGCCTCGCGGCAGCTGGCGGCGGCGCAGACGATCGTGGTGGTCGAGCAGGGCGGCCGGACGGTGTCCCTGGGCGACCTCCTCGGCCCGGAGTTCGCGGCGAACCCGCGCGAGATGTTCGGCGTGGACAACTTCCACCCCTCGGCGGAGGGGTACGCGACGGCGGCGATGGCGATGCTGCCGACGGTCTGCGCCGCGCTGGGCGTCTGGCCGGAGACGGACCGGCTGGAGCCGGCCCGGCGGGAGGACATCCTGCCGGTGGCGAAGGCGGCGGCGGAGGCGGTACGGGAGGCGGGCACGGAGGTCACCGGGGCGCGGGCGCCGTGGGCCCTCCTGAAGCACCGTCGGCGCCGGCGGCTCCCCGCGACGGAGACCCCGACCCCGGAGGACGCCGCCCAGGCGTGACGGGGTGCCGCCCCGTTGCGGGCCGCGCCCCGGCCCACAACGGAGGGCCCGAATGAGCGCTCGCTTAGAAAAGAGGTCCGCATCACATACCGGCAACGGTGACCTCGGCGGTACGTACGGGTAACTTCCCTTTCAGTCCGCCCACTCCGCACCCTCATGGAGCCGTGATGCCCGAAGCCGTGATCGTCTCGACCGCCCGTTCGCCCATCGGCCGGGCCTTCAAGGGCTCCCTGAAGGACCTGCGGCCGGACGACCTCACCGCGACCATCATCCAGGCTGCCCTGGCCAAGGTGCCCGAGCTGGACCCGCGCGACATCGACGACCTGATGCTCGGCTGCGGCCTCCCCGGTGGCGAGCAGGGCAACAACCTGGGCCGGATCGTCGCCGTGCAGATGGGCATGGACCACCTGCCGGGCTGCACGGTCACCCGCTACTGCTCCTCCTCCCTGCAGACCTCCCGCATGGCGCTGCACGCGATCAAGGCGGGCGAGGGCGACGTCTTCATCTCGGCCGGCGTCGAGATGGTGTCCCGCTTCGTGAAGGGCAACTCGGACTCGCTGCCCGACACGCACAACCCCTTCTTCGCCGACGCCGAGGCCCGCACCGCCGAGGTCGCCGCCTCCGAGGGCTCGGCCTGGCACGACCCGCGCGAGGACGGCATCGTCCCCGACGCGTACATCGCGATGGGCCAGACCGCGGAGAACCTGGCCCGCTGGAAGGGCATCAGCCGCCAGGAGATGGACGAGTTCGGCGTCCGCTCGCAGAACCTCGCCGAGCAGGCCATCAAGAACGGCTTCTGGGAGCGCGAGATCACCCCGGTGACGCTGCCCGACGGCACGGTCGTGTCGGCGGACGACGGCCCGCGCGCCGGTGTCACGCTGGAGGGCGTCCAGGGCCTGAAGCCGGTCTTCCGTCCCGACGGCCTGGTCACGGCCGGCAACTGCTGCCCGCTGAACGACGGCGCCGCCGCGCTCGTGATCATGTCGGACACCAAGGCCCGCGAGCTCGGCCTGACCCCGCTGGCCCGGATCGTCTCCACCGGCGTCTCCGGCCTCTCCCCCGAGATCATGGGCCTCGGCCCGGTCGAGGCCTCGAAGCAGGCCCTCCGCCGCGCCGGCCTGACCATCGGCGACATCGACCTCGCCGAGATCAACGAGGCCTTCGCCGCCCAGGTCATCCCGTCCTACCAGGACCTGGGCCTGGACCTGGACAAGGTGAACGTCAACGGCGGCGCCATCGCCGTCGGCCACCCCTTCGGCATGACCGGCGCCCGCATCACCGGCACGCTGATCAACAGCCTCCAGTTCCACGACAAGCAGTTCGGCCTGGAGACCATGTGCGTCGGCGGCGGCCAGGGCATGGCCATGGTCATCGAGCGACTGAGCTGAGCCGTAGCGGAGGGTAGGGGTCGCCTGAGGAACGAAGGCGGCACCTGCCCGCAGCGGTGGCGAAGCCCAGTGCGACCGAAGAAGCGAGCGACTGAGCTGACGGGGGCGGGCTGATCCCCCCCGCTCTCCACGGACCGAGCGCGTCAACCACACCGCGTCCGAGCCGTGACCGAATCTCCCCCAGGATGTGACCTACGTCCCGGGGGAGTTCGTTTTCCCAGGTCAGAGCCGTTTCGGGACTAAACACCTGGCAGAAATACCTGTCCAATTCGTGACGTAATGCACTGACAGCGGGCACCACCCCGGGACAAGCTGATGTAGGAAGTCGGGGGATCGACTCGGAATCGGGAGTACGTCAGTGAGCGCCATGTCTCTTGCCCTGCTGCTGACCACGGCCGCTGCCACGGCCGTGGGCGCTGCTGCCCTGCACGCCGTCCACGGTCTCCGCAAGGAGGTCACCGCCCTCCGGGGCGAGCTGGCGGCCGGCCACGGCGGCACGGTCCCCGCGGCCCGCGCCACGCCCGCCGCCGAGATACGGGCCGCGGTCGCCGAGGCGCTGGCCGAGGAGCGCGAGCGCGAGCTGGCCGAGGCGCGCGCCTTCTGGGCCGCCCAGGAGGCCCGCGACGCGGCCGACGCCCCGTCCCTGCTCGGCGGTCTCGGCGGTGCGGTCGACGACGGCACGTTCTTCGTCCCGCGCCAGGCCGACTTCGCGGGCCTGGAGGCGATGGCCCTGGAGGCCATGGAGGCGGAGGCCGCCGCGCTCGACGGCCCCGACACCCTGGACGCCTTCGACGACTACCCCGAGTACCCCGAGGACACGGCGGAGCTGGCCGCGGCCCGCCGCCGCCACCCCTCGCACCCGGACTTCGTGCCGGTCCAGACGCCGGTCGTCACCGACCACGAGCGGACGGTGGCGCGCCTGGAGGAGCTCGCGGACACCCGCACCGCGCTCACCGACGTGCGCCCGGGCCCGCTCGGCACCCTCGACGTGTACGTCTTCGCGGACGGCACCACGCTCTGTATGACCCCGGGCCACCGGGAGACCGCGGAGCGCCTGGCCGAGGCCCTGCGCTCGGGCCGCACCCCGGTCCTGCTCGGCGGCTCGGGCGTCTCCGGCGCCTTCGCCCTGACCTTCTCGTACGGCGACACGGACGAGGAGAACGTCTACATCCTCGCGGACCGCGTGATCGCCTCCCTGTAGGCTCCCGGGCCCCTACAGCCCGGCGCGCTCCGCCGCCTCCCGCACCAGCCCCACGGCCTCGTCCAGCTCGCCCTCACGGGAGCCGGCCGGGGCCGTTCGCAGGATCTCGGCCAGGTCGTTCCCGGCGACGGCGAGCTGGTCGCCCACCACGAACACGCCCGCGTCCGGCATGATCCGCGGCTCCCGCTCCGGGTCCTCGGCGCGCTGGGCGCGCACCGCCAACTCCCTGGCCAGGGCCAGGGCTTCGGCCGCCGCGCCCTGCTTGAGGCGGCTATGCGGGGCCGCCCGCAGCCGGTCGGCGAACCGCTCGACGGCGGTGGTCAGTTCACTCGTATCGCGCACGCCGCGACCCTACGCGCCCGCCCGGCACCCTTGCCAACGGCCCGAGGCTTCGGCACGGTGACGGGAAGGAGTACGAGAAGTACACGGTACGAAGCGTCCGGAGGCGCCGATGTCCCAGACTTTCTCCGAGGAGACCCACCGCAACATGCTGGCCCGGATCCCGCGCCGCACCGGCCGCGAGATCGCCGACTGGATGCGCACCGTCGAGGAGGGCCCCTCCCTCCTCCGCTTCGAGGAGCGCGTCAGCTGGCTCCGCGGGGAGCACGAGCTGGCGTACGGCCACGCGAAGGCGATCCTCCACGAGTACGACCTGCGGCGGGCGGCCCGCAGACTGCTCTGACGGACTCCCCGGCCCGGCTCACCCCACGTGCCGGCCGAGGAAGTCCCGGACGAGGCCGGCGATCTCCTCGCCGTGCGTCTCCAGGGCGAAGTGCCCGGCGTCCAGGAGGTGGATCTCGGCGTCGGGCAGGTCACGGGCGAAGGCCTCCGCACCGGCCGGCCCGAAGATCTCGTCGCCGCGCCCCCAGGCCGCGAGCAGCGGCGGCCGGTGGGTGCGGAAGTACTCCTGGAAGGCGGGGTAGCCGTCCAGGTTGAACTGGTAGTCCCAGAAGAGCTGGAGCTGGATCTCCTTGCTGCCGGGCCGGTCGAGGCCGGCCTGGTCCAGGGTCCAGGTCTCGGGGGAGATCCGGTCGAGCCGGTCGGCGGGCACGCCGTGGGTGTACTGCCAGCGGGTGGCCTCGGCGGTCAGGAGTTCCCGTACGCCGGCCTCGTTCGCCGCCCGGTCCTTCGCGTGGGCGAAGAGCACGTCCCAGAAGGGCGTGAACCCCTCCGTGTAGGCGTTGCCGCTCTGGCTGACGATCGCGGTGACGCGCTCGGGGTGCCGGGAGGCGATCCGCAGGCCGATCGGCGCGCCGTAGTCCTGGATGTAGAGCGCGAACCGGTCCACGCCCAGCTGGTCGAGGAGCCCGAGGGTGATCTCGGTGAGCCGGTCGAAGCTGTAGGTGAAGTCCTCGACGGCCGGTGCGGCGGAGGCGCCGAAGCCGATGTGGTCGGGTGCGATGAGGTGGTAGGCGTCGGCGAGGTCGGCGATGAGTCCCCGGTACATGTGCGAGCTGGACGGGAAGCCGTGCAGCAGGACGAGGGTGGGGTTCGACGGGTCTCCGGCCTCCCGGTAGAAGACGTCGAGGCCGTCGACGGTGGCGGTGCGGGCGCGCAGGGCGAATGCGGACATGACTGACTCCCCGTTTCCGGTTCCGAAGCGGGAGAACGATCGTTCTCCCGCTGCCCTGTAGACTACGAGAACGATGGTTCTCCACGCAAGGGGTGATCGGACGATGGACGCGGAGACGGCCGGGCTGAAGCTGCTCGACACCGCGGAGAGGCTCTTCGACGAGCGGGGGGTGCAGTCCGTCGGCATGGACGCCATCCGCACCGCGTCGGGCGTCTCGCTGAAGCGGCTCTACCAGGTCTTCCCCTCGAAGGACGTCCTGGTCGAGGCCGTCCTGCGACGCCGCGACGAGGCGGTGCGGACGGCCCTCGCCGAGCACGGCGCACGGACCGCCGACGGGCCGTACGAGCGGGCGCTCGCGGTCTTCGACTGGCTGGCCGGCTGGTTCGCGGAGCCCGGCTTCCGCGGCTGCGCGTTCATCAACGCCTTCGGGGAGCTCGGCGGGGTCAGCCCCGGGGTCGCGACGATCGCCCGTGACCACAAGGAGGCCCTGCGGGCCTACTTCGCCGAGCAGACGGACGCCCTCGGCGCCCCGCCCGTCCTCGCCGACCAGCTCGCCCTGCTCGCCAACGGCGCGATGGCCGTCGCGGGCATCACGGGCTCCGCCGAACCGGCCGCCCAGGCCAGGGCCGCGGCCCGCGTCCTGCTCGACGCGGCGGCCTCCTAGGGCACGCGAAAGGGCCCGCCCGGCACGAAGCCGGACGGGCCCTCCCCCGAGTCAGGGGGTACGTCAGTCGTCGCCCTGCAGGATCGACAGCAGACGCAGCATCTCCAGGTAGATCCACACCAGGGTCATGGTGAGGCCGAAGGCGGCCAGCCAGGCCTCCTCGCGCGGCGCGCCGTAGGTCACGCCGTCCTCGACCTGCTTGAAGTCGAGGGCGAGGAAGCAGGCGCCCAGGATGACGCCGATGACACCGAAGAGGATGCCGAGGCCACCGCTGCGGAAGCCCAGGCCGTCACCGCCGCCGAAGACGGCGAACAGCAGGTTGACCACCATGAGGAGCATGAAGCCCATCGCCGCGGCCATCACGAAGCCGACGAAGCGGCGGTTGACCCGGATCCAGCCCAGCTTGTAGGCGATGAGCACGCCGGCGAAGACCGCCATCGTGCCCAGGACCGCCTGGATGACCACGCCGTCGGCGATGTACGTCGAGACGGCGGCGGAGATCACACCGAGGAAGACGCCCTCGAAGGCGGCGTAGCCCAGGATCAGCGCCGGGGACGGCTTCCGCTTGAAGGACTGCACCAGCGACAGGACCAGGGCGACCAGGGCGGCGCCGATGGCGATGCCGTAGGACTTGCCGAGGTTCGCCGGGTCGACCGGGAGCAGCAGCCAGGACAGGACGGCGGTGAGCACGACCGTGCCGAGCGTCATGGCCGTACGGCTCACGACGTCGTCGATCGTCATCACGTTGCCGCGGGCCTGCTGCGGGGCTCCGAGCTGGACGTCCTGCGGGGCGTACGGGTTGGTCGCGTACGGGTTCGTCGCGCCCTCGGCCTGCGGGGCGCCGGTGGCGTACGGGTTGGTTCCGACGGCGGGGCCCCCGGCCTGCGGCTGCTGCGCGTTGAAGCCCGCGTAGCCGGCGTCGCGGCTGAACCCCCGTCGCGAGAAGACCGGGTTGCTGCTCCTCATCTCACTCCTCCATGGCGGACCGCACGGCGCGGCCCTGCGTCAAGGGTAATGGGTAGGCAAAAGAAACTCCCTAGTGCTCGGGGAGGATCTTTTCCCGCAAGTTTCCGATCTTCACCGGCGCCAAACCTCCCCGCACGGCCAGGCTCGTCCCGTACGGAACGATTCCCTCCACAGGAGCGCCCATGGCCCCCGAACCGACCGACACCTGGACCCTGCGCCACGCGACCGCGTGGGTCTTCACCGCGCACGGACGCCTCACCCGGCCCGTCCTCCTGGCCGGCGACTCCGGCACCGGGCTCGCCGACCTCGCCGCGGGCGCGGACCACGGCGCGTACTCCCTGCTCTCCGAGCTGACGGCCCGCGGTCACGACCTGATCCTGCTCGCCCTGCCCGAGGACGGCTCCATGACCGGCGACGGCGGGATCGTGCAGAACACCGTCACGCGCGCCCTCGCCGAGCGGCACGGCGACGCCCCGCTGGCCGTCGGCGGCACCGGGCAGGGCGCCCTCGCCGCCCGCTACGCCCTCGCCGGCATGGAGTACCAGCGGCTCGACCACCGGACGGGCGTCCTCTTCTCCCACAACGGCGCCGCACCGGAGCTGGAGGACGAGGCGGAGCTGAGCCGGATGGGCGACCGGCCCCGGATCCCGGCGTTCCTCCGGCTCGTCGACGGCGGCGTGCCGGACGGCCTGACCGAGGAGCTCGTGGACGAGACGATCACGGGCGGGGCGGCCCCCGGCGGCCCGCTCCTCTCCAAGGAGTACGGCACCTGGCTGCTGGAGCGCCTGCCGGAATAGCGAAGCCGTGGTGCCCGGAACCGGACTCGAACCGGTACGGCCCGAAGGCCAGCGAGGTTTAAGCTCGCCGTGTCTGCATTCCACCATCCGGGCGTCGCCGCGAAGCTCCGCGTCGGCACATGAGCCTATCGGGACGGTTTCCCCCGATCAGCGGAACGTCGGACCGATGTTGTCTTATTTTATTGACGTCTGAGGGTGCGTCAGTGCAGGTGGGGGCCGTTTCGCCAAACTGTGACGGGGGTCGCAGGCCCAAAGGCGCACCCCCTGGAATGACGAAAAGTCGTCGCAGGTCTGTCACCTCCGTCCGGCGGGTTCGCCACCGGACGGAGTCAGGGATCCCGTCATCCCAAAGGAGGAGGGAGCGGGCCTCCGGTCAGACTCCAGACGGCCCCGGGAACGGGCACGTGGGCGGACGTCCGGGAGCGGAACGCCCGAGACGATGGAGGGGTTCCCGAATCGCCGTCGCAGTGACAGGAGTCCTCCCGTGACCACCACCCCCACCGTGTCCCGCGCCACCGCGGTGGCCGCCCGCGCCACGGATCTCACGAAGGTCTACGGACACGGCGAGACCCAGGTGGTCGCGCTCGACCACGTCAGCGTGGACTTCCGGCAGGGCGAGTTCACCGCGATCATGGGCCCCTCCGGCTCCGGCAAGTCGACGCTGATGCACTGCGTCGCCGGACTGGACTCCTTCTCCTCCGGCTCGGTCCGGATCGGCGAGACGGAGCTCTCCACCCTGAAGGACAAGCAGCTCACCCAGCTGCGCCGGGACAAGATCGGCTTCATCTTCCAGGCGTTCAACCTGCTGCCGACGCTGACCGCCCTGGAGAACATCACGCTGCCCATGGACATCGCCGGCCGCAAGGCCGACAAGCAGTGGGTCCAGCAGGTCATCGACATGCTCGGCCTCTCCGCCCGCCTCAGCCACCGCCCGTCCGAGCTCTCCGGCGGCCAGCAGCAGCGCGTGGCCGTGGCCCGCGCCCTCGCCTCCCGCCCCGAGATCATCTTCGGCGACGAGCCGACCGGAAACCTGGACTCGCGCTCCGGCGCCGAGGTCCTCGGCTTCCTGCGCAACTCGGTGCGCGAGCTGGGCCAGACCGTCGTCATGGTCACCCACGACGCGATGGCCGCCTCCTACGCGGACCGCGTCATCTTCCTCGCGGACGGCCGGATCGTCGACGAGATGCTCCGCCCGACGGCGGACGGCGTCCTCGACCGCATGAAGGCCTTCGACGCCAAGGGCCGTACGAGCTGACGCCGTGGCGCCGGAACCGGACCCGAAACCGGTACCGCGCGCGTCACCCCGGACCCGACCCCCCTCCTCCAGGACTCCAGGACCCACCCATGTTCCGTACCGCCCTGCGCAACGTCCTCGCGCACAAGGCGAGACTGCTGATGACCGTCCTCGCCGTGATGCTCGGCGTGGCCTTCGTCTCCGGCACCCTCGTCTTCACCGACACCCTCGGCCAGGCCTTCCGCAACCAGTCGGCCAAGAGCTACGACGACGTCGCCGTCTCCGTCACGATGTACCCGAACCCCGAGGAGGCCCGGAAGACCCCCGGCCTCTCCCAGCAGGTCGTGGACGAGGTCGCGCGGCTCGACGGCGTCGCCTCCGTCACCCCCCGCGTCGACGGCTTCGCCGGTGTGCCCGACAAGAACGGCAAGCTGATCGGCAGCGGCTGGTCCAACAAGGGAACCAACTTCGCCCCCGGCAAGGACGGCAAGGACCGCGCGTACGCCTTCGTCGCGGGCGGCGGCCCGGCCGCGGCCGGCCAGATCGCGCTCGACCGGGACACCGCCGACAAGGGCGGCTACAAGGTCGGCGACACCGTCCGCGTCGCCACCAACGGCCCGGTGAAGGAGTACACCCTCTCCGGTGTCTTCACCACCGAGGACGGCGCCGTCAACGCCGGCGGCAGCCTGGTCGTCTTCGACAACGCCGTCGCCCAGAAGCTCTACCTGAAGCCCGGCTTCTACCGGGACCTGACCGTCACCGCCGCCCCCGGCGCCAGCGACGGCAAGCTCCTCGACGAGGTCCTGAAGGTCGTCCCGAAGTCGGCCACCGGGCAGACCGGCAAGGCCCTCGCCGACCAGCAGGCCAAGGACATCGAGTCCGGCCTCGGCGCCCTCAACCAGGTCCTCCTCGGCTTCGCCGGCATCGCGCTCTTCGTCGGGATCTTCCTGATCTCCAACACCTTCACCATGCTGGTCGCCCAGCGCACCAAGGAACTCGCGCTGATGCGCGCCGTCGGTGCCTCGCGCAAGCAGATCACCCGCTCCGTCCTCGCCGAGGCCGGTCTCGTCGGCCTGGTCGCCTCCGCCGTCGGCTACGCCCTCGGCATCGGCCTGGCCGTCGGCCTCCGCTCGGCCATGACCGCCTTCGACCTGAAGGTCCCGGCCGGCGACCTGGTCCTCGAAGCCACCCCGGCCGTCGCCGCCTTCGGCGTCGGCGTCCTGATCACCATGCTCGCCGCCTGGCTGCCCGGCCGCCGCGCCGCGCGGATCCCTCCGGTCGCCGCCATGAGCAGCGTCCACGCCACCGCGAGCACCAAGTCGCTCGTCGTGCGGAACTCGATCGGTGCCGCGTTCACCGCGCTCGGTGTCGCCCTGATCGTGCTCGGCGCCGGCCAGGGCGGCGACGACGGCCGCATGCTCATCGCGGGCGGCGCGTTCCTCACCCTCATCGGCGTCATCGTCCTGATCCCGATGCTGTCCCGGCCCGTGATCGCCCTGATCCGCCCGCTGTTCGTCGGCCTCTTCGGGGTCTCGGGCAAGCTCGCCGGCCTCAACGCGGTCCGCAACCCGCGCCGCACCGGCGCCACCGCCTCCGCGCTCGCCATCGGCCTGACCCTGGTCACCGGCCTCTCGGTGCTCGGCGCCACGGTCGGCTCGGCCCTCGACAAGGTGACGACGGACCAGATCAAGGCCGACTACATGGTCTCCATGGCCAGCGGCAACGGTCTGAGCCCGGAGGCGCTGACCGCCCTGGAGAAGGCACCGGGCGTCACCGCGCTCTCCCCGCAGCAGGCCGGCGCCTTCGAGCTGAAGGGCGACTACACCTCGGTCTCCGGTGTCACCCCCGGCGCCATCGAGAAGGTCCTCAAGCTGGACGTCCTGAAGGGCTCGCTGTCCTCCCTCGGCGGGAACACGATCGCCATCGACGACAACGTCTCCACGAAGCGCGGCCTGAAGGTCGGCGACTCCGTCCCCGTCGAGTACCTCGACAAGCAGAAGGGCGAGCTGACCGTCGGCGCGGTCTACCGGGCCAACGAGTTCGTCTCGCCGGTCCTGGCCGACCACGAACTGGTCACCGCGCACGAGGAGCAGGCCGAGATCCGTCAGATCTTCGTGTCGACGGACGGCGGCGCGAGCGCGGCGAACGAGCGGGCCCTGGCCAAGGCCATGGGCGACAACCCGGCGATCACGGTGATGGACCACAAGGACATCCGTGACTCCTTCGGCGGCCCCATCAACATGCTGCTCAACATCATGTACGGCCTGCTCGGCATGGCCCTGGTCATCGCCGTCCTCGGTGTCGTCAACACCCTCGCGATGTCCGTCTTCGAACGCCAGCAGGAGATCGGCATGCTCCGCGCGATCGGTCTCGACCGGCGCCGCGTGAAGCGGATGGTCCGTCTGGAGGCCGTCGTCATCTCGGTCTTCGGCGCGGTCGTCGGCATCGGCCTCGGCTCGTTCCTCGGCTGGGCCATCGGCGAGACGTTCAAGAGCAGCCTGCCGGGCTACGTCCTGGTCCTGCCCTGGGACCGGATCGGACTCTTCCTGGTCCTGGCCGCCCTGGTCGGCGTCCTCGCCTCCCTGTGGCCGGCCCGCAGCGCGGCGAAGCTGAACATGCTCTCCGCCATCAAGGCCGAGTAGCCGCGGCCGTACGGACGAAGAGGGCCGGCCCCCGCACGGGGGCCGGCCCTCGGTGTCTCACTCCTGCCAGACGCGCGGCCGCAGCGCCGTGCCGCTCTTCCCCGACACCGGGGTCTTCACCGCGAGGAACTGGTTCACGCCGATCCGGTTGCGCTCGAAGGAGACCGCGGAGGCCGCCATGTAGAGCCGCCAGATCCGGGCCCTGCCGGGCGAGGTGAGCCGCACCGCCCGCTCCCAGTCGCCCTCCAGGTTGGCCACCCAGCGGCGCAGCGTGAGCGCGTAGTGCTCGCGGATCGCCTCCACGTCCCGGACCTCGAAGCCGGCGTCCTCCAGGGTCGTCAGGGTGCGTCCCATGGGGGCGAGTTCGCCGTCGGGGAAGACGTACGCGTCGATGAAGGCGTCGACCTCGTAGGCCCCCTCGTCGGGCTCGGGGCGCCGGGAGATCTGGTGGTTCAGAAGCCGCCCGCCGGGCTTGAGGAGGCCGTACAGCGTGTCGGCGTACTCCCGGTACTGCACGGCGCCGACGTGCTCGGCCATGCCGATCGAGGAGATCGCGTCGTACGGCCCGTCCGTGACGTCCCGGTAGTCCTGGACGCGGATCTCGATCAGGTCGGCGAGGCCCTCCTCGGCGATCCTCTTGCGGGCGAAGGCGGCCTGCTCGCGGGAGAGCGTGACACCGACGACCCGGGCGCCGTACTCGCGGGCGGCGTGGATGGCCATGGAGCCCCAGCCGCAGCCCACGTCGAGGAGCCGGTCCCCCTCCTGGAGGTGCAGCTTGCGGGCGATGACGTCCAGCTTGTCGCGCTGGGCGTCCTCCAGGGTGCCGTTCTCGGTCCAGTACGCGCACGAGTAGACCATCGAGGGGCCGAGGACCAGCGCGTAGAAGTCGTTGCCCACGTCGTAGTGGTGACTGATCGCCTGCCGGTCGCGGCGCCGGCTGTGGCGGCTGCCGTGGCGGCCGCGCATCTCCTCGGCCGGGGGCTGCGGCGGCGGCAGGGGCCCGGCGATCCGCAGCAGGGCACGGGCGGCGGCGCGCAGCCCGGGATCGCGTACGGAGTCCAGCAGGCTCCTGGTCTCCCCGCCGCGCTCCCAGAGGAGGCCCGAGAGGCGGTCCAGGAGCTCGTAGAGGTCCCCCTCGACGTCGAGCTCGCCGGCCACCCAGGCGCGGGCCAGGCCCAGTTCGCCGGGTTTCCAGATCATCCTCCGCAGGGCCCTGCGGTCGCGGACGATCAGGACGGGGCCGGACGCTCCGACGCCGGGGGGTGCGGCCTCACTGCCGTCCCAGGCTCGCAGACGGACCGGGAGCGGTCCTCCGAGGAGTTCCTCGGCGAGAGTCGTCAGCCGCGACGCGGCGTCGGCCATGGTGCACACCTCCGTGATCTCGTGCCCCAGAAATGCTCGTCACCAAGGGAACACCGTCCGTAGGCGATTCCAGTCCCGCCGCCGCGCAACAAGTCCGTAAAACACGCGAAGGGCCGTCCGCACCACGGATGGCGGACGGCCCTTTTACGGCCTTGCGTGTACTGCGGGTGGTGCTTAGGAGGCCTTGGCCTTCTCCTGCGCCGGGGCGGCCGGCGCCGGGGCGGGCTTGGCGGCCTCGTAGAACTCCTCGCGCGGCGTCTCCATGGCGCCGAGCGAGACGACCTCGCGCTTGAGGAACATGCCGAGGGTCCAGTCGGCGAAGACGCGGATCTTGCGGTTGAACGTCGGCATCGCCATGCCGTGGTAGCCACGGTGCATGTACCAGGCGAGACGGCCCTTGAGCTTGATCTTCATCTTGCCCATGACGATCATCGCGACGCCCTTGTGCAGGCCGAGACCGGCCACCGCACCCTTGTTGGCGTGGCTGTAGTCCTTCTGCGGGAAGCCGCGCATGCCGGCCACCACGTTGTCGCCGAGGACCTTGGCCTGGCGCAGCGCGTGCTGGGCGTTCGGCGGGCACCAGGCGCGCTCGGCCGGGACGCCGGCCTTGATCGCGGCCAGGTCCGGGACCTGGGCGTTGTCGCCCGCGGCCCAGGCGTAGTCGAGGCCGTTGATCTGGAGCTTCTCGTTGCAGTCCACGTGGCCGCGGGGGCCGAGCGGCAGACCGAAGCGGGAGAGCGCCGGGTTCGGCTTCACGCCGGCGGTCCAGACGATCGTGTTGGAGTCGACCTCGAGGCCGTTCTTCAGCACGACGTGGCCGTCGACGCAGGAGTCCATGGAGGTCTCGAGGTAGATCTCGATCCCGCGGCTCTCCAGGTGCTCCTTGCCGTACTGGCCGAGCTTGGGGCCCACCTCGGGGAGGATCTTGTCGGCCGCGTCGACCAGGACGAAGCGCATGTCCTCGCGCGACACGTTCTGGTAGTACTTCGCGGCGTCGCGGGCCATGTCCTCGACCTCGCCGATGGTCTCGGCGCCGGCGAAGCCACCGCCGACGAAGACGAAGGTCAGCGCCTTGCGGCGGACCTCCTCGTCGGTGGTCGAGTCGGCCTTGTCGAGCTGCTCGAGGACGTGGTTGCGCAGGCCGATGGCCTCCTCGATGCCCTTCATGCCGATGCCCTGCTCGGCGAGGCCGGGGATCGGGAAGGTGCGGGAGACCGCGCCCATGGCGATGACCAGGTAGTCGAACGGCAGCTCGTACGCCTCGCCGACGAGCGGCGCGATCGTGGCGACCTTGCGGTCCTGGTCGATGGTGGTGACCCGGCCGGTGAGCACCTCGGCTCCGCGGACGACGCGTCGCAGCGGGACGACGACGTGACGCGGCGAGATGCTGCCGGCGGCGGCTTCGGGGAGGAAGGGCTGGTAGGTCATGTACGACCGCGGGTCGACGACCGTGACGGTCGCCTCCGCGTAGCGCATCTTCTTGAGGATGCGCCGAGCTGCGTACAGGCCTACGTACCCGCCGCCTACTACGAGGATCCTGGGACGCTCCGTGGTGCTCATGGCATCGAGTATCCACCCCTCCCCAGGGGGGTGCTCGTGCGCCCCTTCACAAGCTCTCCGGACACCTCTGCTACACTCCGCCGCCCACGTGATCCACATCATGGTCCTGCAAAGGAACCGGGGTGCACTGGCGAACGTTGTTCACCCCTCGTGAACTGGCCTGGAGAGCGCCCGTTAACGCTGAACCGGACCCCAGGTTCACACGATGGAAACAACGAGCGATTCGGCCTCCGCACCTACGAAAGGGCCCTGCGGCGCCCCCCGAAGGGCCTAAAGACCCTCCTCGGACGCCAACAGGGCCCTTTTCCTTGTGAAGAACTTCACGAACCTTTTCCGACGGGGTGTCGCCGGAGGGGTCGATAGCCGCCCGCTATGCCACGGATAGGGCGATCCCATCGAGAATGTCGTGCTCGCTGACGACGACCTCGCGGGCCCCGACGCGCTCCACGATCTCCCTCAGGACCAGCGCCCCGGCGATGATCACGTCGACCCGGCCGGGGTGGATGACGGGGATCGCGGCCCGCTCGTCGTGGGTGGAGGCGAGGAGCCGCTCGGTCACCTCGGCGACCTGCTCGGCGGAGATCCGGGCGTGGTGGACCTTCTCGGAGTCGTACTCCGGGAGCCCGAGGGCGATGGCGGCGACCGTGGTCACCGAGCCGGCGAGCCCGACGAGGGTCTCGGCCGTGTCGATCGGCACGGTCCCGGCGGCGAGGTCGAGCGCGGCCCGGACGTCGGCGCGGATCGCGGCGACCTCCTCGGCGGTCGGCGGGTCGTGGCGGACGTGGCGCTCGGTGAGCCGGACGCAGCCGATGTCGACGGAGCGGGCCGCCTCGACGTGCGTGTTGCCGACGACGAACTCGGTGGAGCCGCCGCCGATGTCCACGACCAGGCGGCGGTCGTCCCCGTGCAGCTCGCCGGTGGCCCCGGTGAAGGAGAACGCGGCCTCCTGGTCGCCGGTGATGACCTCGGGCTCGACGCCCAGGATCTCCACGACGCCGTCCACGAAGTCCTGGCGGTTCTCGGCGTCGCGGGAGGCGGAGGTGGCGACGAAGCGGAGCCGCTCGGCGCCCAGCTCCTCGATGATCCCGGCGTACTCGCGGCAGGCCGCGAAGGTCCGCTCCAGGGCCTCGGGGGCGAGCCGGCCGGTCCTGTCGACACCCTGCCCGAGCCGGACGATCGTCATCCGGCGGTCCAGCTCGACGAGCTCGCCCGTCTCCGGGTGGAGGTCCGCGACGAGGAGGCGGATGGAGTTCGTACCGCAGTCGATTCCGGCGACCCGGGTCACTTCTCCTCGCCCTCCTTCTTCTCCGCGCACGGCGTCACGCACGGGCCCTTCGCCCACCACTCCGGCAGCATCGCGAGCGCCTCGTCGCCGAAGGGGTTCACGCCGGGGCCCGCCACGAGCGAGTGTCCGACGAGGACGTGCAGGCACTTGACCCGGTCCGGCATGCCGCCGGCGCTCGGGAAGCCCTCCAGGACCTCGATGGCGTCACGGCGGGCGAGGTAGTCCTCGTGCGCGGCCCGGTAGGCGGCGGCGAGCTCCGGGTCGGTGGCGAGCCGGGCCTGCATCTCCTTCATGACCCCGTTGGCCTCCAGCGTGCCGATGGCCGAGGCCGCACGCGGGCAGGTCAGGTAGTACGTGGTCGGGAACGGCGTGCCGTCGGGGAGCCGGGGCGCGGTCTCGACGACGTCCGGGTTGCCGCACGGGCAGCGGTGGGCGATGGCGCGCAGGCCGCGGGGCGGGCGGCCGAGCTGGAGCTCGAAGGCCGCGATGTCCGTCTCGGTCGGCGCGGTGCTTTCGGTCTGCGGAGGGGGCGTTTCCATGTCTGCCTTGTTCGTGTCGCGGAGGGTCAGGGGCGGTCGGCGTGGTCGACGCCGTCCCAGAGGTTGTCGTACCAGGGGCGGTCGGCCGTGCCCTGGTCGGCGCGGGGCCGTTGCTCCGCGTCGGGGTCGTTCACGGTGAAGCCGGTCTCGCCGGGGAGCACGTAGTGCAGGTGCTCGCGGGCGAGGCGGCGGACGTAGGCCGGGTCCTGGAGGCGCGCCTTCTCGTCCTTCAGCTCCTCGACCCGCCGGGCGGCCTCGGCGGCCCTGCGCTCCTGCTCGGCGATCTCGCCCTGCTGGGAGACGTAGCTCCGCATCGGGTAGGCGAGGGCCACGACGAGGGAGCAGACGACGAGGGCGAGGAAGGCCGCGCGGCCGGTGAGCCGGGAGCGGCGGGCCTGGCGGCGGGTCTGGGAGCGGTAGACACGGGCGGCGGTCTGCTCGCCGAGCAGTCTGATCCGGGTCGCGGTCGAGAACCGGTCCCGGTCCTTCGCGGCCATGTCGTGTCGCCTCCCCTGTTCACGCGTACGTCCCCGCACACGGTACGGGACCGAGTGCGGGGACGGACGGAACTACCAGGTGTGACGCTGTCAGCCCTTGAAGCGCGGGAAGGCGCTGCGACCGGCGTAGACGGCGGCGTCGTCGAGGATCTCCTCGATGCGCAGCAGCTGGTTGTACTTGGCGACGCGGTCCGAGCGGGCCGGCGCGCCGGTCTTGATCTGGCCGCAGTTCACCGCGACGGCGAGGTCGGCGATGGTGACGTCCTCGGTCTCGCCGGAGCGGTGGGACATCATGCACTTGAAGCCGTTGCGCTGGGCCAGCTCGACGGCGTCCAGCGTCTCGGTCAGCGAGCCGATCTGGTTGACCTTGACCAGGAGGGCGTTCGCGGTGCCCTCCTCGATGCCGCGGGCCAGGCGCTCCGGGTTGGTGACGAAGAGGTCGTCGCCGACGATCTGGACCTTGGCGCCCAGCTTGTCGGTGAGGACCTTCCAGCCGGCCCAGTCGTCCTCGTACAGCGGGTCCTCGATGGAGACCATCGGGTACGCGGAGACGAGCTCCTCGTAGTACTCGGTCATCTCGGCGGCCGAGCGGGACTTGCCCTCGAACTCGTACACGCCGTCCTTGTAGAACTCGGACGCGGCGACGTCGAGCGCGAGCGCGACGTCGGTGCCCGGGGCGTAGCCGGCCTCCTTGATGGCCTCGATGATGAGGTCCAGGGCGGCGCGGTTCGACTCGAGGTTCGGGGCGAAGCCGCCCTCGTCGCCGAGGCCGGTGGAGAGGCCCTTGCGCTTCAGGACGCCCTTGAGCGTGTGGTAGATCTCGGCGCCCCAGCGGAGGGCCTCGGAGAAGGACTCCGCGCCGATCGGGGCGATCATGAACTCCTGGATGTCGACGTTGGAGTCGGCGTGCGACCCACCGTTGAGGATGTTCATCATCGGAACGGGCAGCAGGTGCGCGTTCGGGCCGCCCAGGTAGCGGAAGAGCGGGAGGTCGCTGGCCTCGGAGGCGGCGTGCGCGACGGCGAGGGAGACGCCGAGGATGGCGTTGGCGCCGAGCGAGCCCTTGTTCTCCGTGGCGTCCAGGTCGAACATGGCCTGGTCGATCAGGCGCTGCTCGGTGGCGTCGTAGCCGACGAGCTCCGGGCCGATCTGCTCGATGACGGCGAGGACGGCCTTCTCGACACCCTTGCCCTGGTAGCGGTTGGGGTCACCGTCGCGAAGCTCGATGGCCTCGAACGCACCGGTGGAGGCGCCGGACGGAACAGCAGCACGGCCGGTGCTGCCGTCGTCGAGGCCGACCTCGACCTCGACCGTGGGGTTGCCTCGGGAGTCCAGGATTTCCCGGGCTACGACGACGTCGATGGACGGCACGAGCATCTCCTTCTGGGATGTGACGCTGGATGTGACGCGAGGCCGGTGCAGGGTCGCTCGGCCTTGCGACAAGAGCCTAACCGGCTCGGGGGCTCCCGCCCGCCGCGCGCCCGCCCCCTGGGACGAAAAAGGACCCAAGGGCACGCATTCCGGGACGAAGGGCCCCGGATCTACTGGGCGGTAACCCTCGGAACCGTCAGCTTCCGCCCAGGGGCGCGGAACCGTCGGCTTCCCCCCAGGGCCGGAGGAACCGTCGGGTTCCTCCGTAACAAAGGGGAGACCCCCGGGGCGCGGGGGCCGGGGGGGGGGGGGGCGGCGGCGGGGGGGGGCGCGGGGGGGGGGGGGGGGGGCGCCCGGGGGGGGGGCCGCGCCCCCCCCCCCCC
>NZ_JBHWFF010000030.1:50679-85306 GCF_042733785.1 Streptomyces sp. NPDC059695
CGGGCGCCCGGGGGGGCGGGGGCCCCCGGCCCGGGGGTGGTCACCGCGGGAGGGTCGTCGGGGCCGCGTGAGCCGCCGGACTCACGCGAGCCGCCGGGCTCACTTCAGGTGGAGCTGCTGACCCGGGTAGATGAGGTCGGCGTTCTCGACGACGTCCTTGTTCAGCTCGAAGAGCTTGGCCCAGCCGCCCTTGGTGCCGTGCGCCTGGGCGATCCTGGAGAGGGTGTCGCCGGCGACGACCTTGTACTCGCCGTCACCCTTCTTGACCGTCTTGCCGGTGGGCGTGGTGACGGTCTTCTTGGCGGCGGCCTTCGGGGCCTGGCGCTGCTCGCTGCGGGTGGTCGGCTGCTCGGCGCGACGCTCCTGCTGCTTCGGGGCGGCCTGCTGCTTGGGAGCGGCCTGCTGCTGGGGCTGCTGCGGGGCGGTCTCGGCGGCGCCGCCGTCGTACGACGCGCCCGAGAGGCCGACGCCGCAGCTCGGCCAGGCACCCTTGCCCTGGCCCGCGAGGACCTTCTCGGCGACGGCGATCTGCTGCGTCTTCGACGCCAGGTCGGCGCGGGAGGCGTAGGCGGTGCCACCGAACGCGGCCCAGGTGGAGTTGGTGAACTGCAGGCCGCCGTAGAAGCCGTTGCCGGTGTTGATGGACCAGTTGCCACCGGACTCGCACTGGGCGACGGTGTCCCACTCGGCGGCCGTGGCGGCCGAGGCGGTGCCCGCGGTCAGCAGCGGGGCGGCGACGGCGACACCGGTGACGCCGACGAGCGTGGCGACCTGGGTGGCCTTGGAGGGACGGCGGTGTTTGCCCTTGGCGGAAAACAGCATGGGGATTCTCCTCACCGACGCCTGTGAGGTGAGCTGTCGGGTTCGGGCCGGAAAGTTGCCCGGCCGCGTGTCCTTGCACGCGGCTTCACCCCAAGCCGGTCGTCGGCCGTCTGTCTCAACGGCCGGGCCCGGCACTTACCTTGGGTCCCCCACTCCTGCCTTCGGCGCTTGCGCGACGACTGTTCCCATCGGCCGACGGCAGGATTCGGCGTTTCGGTCGACGGGGCCCGCGGTGGCGAGCGGTGACGACCGTAGACACAGACCCACCGGAAGTTCAAAGAGGCCCATTGCGGAAAAATCGACCTTGCTTGCCCTCCGGTGGGCGGTGTTTGCGCAGGTGAGAGGTGACGGAAGCAAAGTTTGCGGACGTGACACGCCAGTTGGGACGAAGAGACCCATGTCTCACTTGCCCAGAACCGGACATAACCCCGCGAACTATCCAGCCGTCGTCGCCGAACCCGCCGTCAGGTCGAGGCTCTGACCAGGAAGGATGAGATCCGGATCGGTGCCCACCGTCTGCCGGTTGGCGTCATAGAGGGCGGTCCAGCCCCCGGGGAGTTCGTTCTCCTGCGCAATGCCGGACAGGCTGTCGCCCGGCCGCACGGTGTACTCGCCCGAAGTGCCCTGACTGTCCGTTGCGCCCGAATTCTTCGCGCCGTCAGCCACCGGCGTGGCGTCGATCTTGTCCGCGGACTCGCCCGTGGCGGCGTCCGCGCCCGAGGCGTGCCGACCCGATTCGGCCGAACTGTCCGGCTTGCCGGACTCCTCCGGGGCCGCGTCGCCCCGGTGCTTGCCGGTGCCGGGCGTGGCCGACGGCGCGTCACCCTCCGACGTCCCGGGCGAATCCGGCGTACCGGGCGTAACGGATGCGTCGGGGGTGGCCGGGGCGTCCGGGGTGACGGGCGCCGCCGGGGAGGCGGGGGTCACCGGGGAGGCGGAGGTCGCCGGGGCGGTCGGCGTGGCCGGAGTCACGGGGGCCGCGGGCGCGGCGGACCGCCCCGCCGTCGCCGTGGAGCCCTTGGGGGCGGCCTGGGCGTCCGGGGTGCGGTTGGACTCGGGCAGGGGGCCGCTGGGGGTCGTGGGGACGGCGGTCGGGCCCGGGTTCACTCCGGTGGCCTTGCCGTCGTTCTTCAGGCCGGCGATGGGCGCGCACGTGGCCCACTCGTCGCTGCCCTTGGCGAACGCCTTCTCGGCCACCGCGATCTGCTGGGCGCGGCTGGCGAGGTCGGCGCTGGGCGCGTAGGCGAGGCCGCCGTTGCGCTCCCAGCTGTCCTGGGTGAACTGGAGGCCGCCGTACATCCCGTTGCCGAAGTTGGCGCTCCACTGGCCGCCGGACTCGCACTCGGCGACCCGGTCCCAGGTGGGGGCGTCGGCTGCGGAGGCGGATCCGGTGGCGAGCAGGGGCAGCGCCATGGCGGATCCGGTCACACCGGCGGCGACGACGATGGCGGGGGCCTGACGGGGGCGACGGTGTCGTCCGTTCCCGGAACGCATAGGAGGGCCTTTCGCGTGACGGCTGAGACTGCCGGGAAACGTAGCGGTATTCGAACGTCCGTCACAAGTCGATCGCCCCGCGATCACGTGAAGATCACATTTCTGATGAACCGTCAGCACCCAAGAGGGGTACGGAAGGGGAGAACTCCACCGGAAGCGTGCGCAAACCGCGCATGATGAGCCCACCGCGCCAGCGCAGTTCGGCCGGATCGGCGGCAAGTCGCAGATCCGGCAGGCGCGTCAGGAGGGTCGCCAGCGCCGCCTGCCCCTCCAGCCGGGCGAGCGGCGCGCCCAGGCAGTAGTGGATGCCGTGCCCGTACCCGAGGTGCTGGTTGTCGCGCCGGGCGAGGTCGAGGACGTCCGGCCCGTCGAACCGCTCCGGGTCCCGGTCGGCGGCGGCGAGCACCACGAGCACCGGATCGCCCGCCGGGATCTCCTGCCCGCCGATGGTCAGCGCCCGCGTCGCGTACCGCCAGGTCGCCATCTCCACGGGCCCGTCGAAGCGCAGCAGCTCCTCGACGCCGGTCTCCAGGAGCCCGGTCTCCCCGGCGGCCAGCGAGGCCTGGAGCAGCGCGCGTTGTTCGGGGTGCCGAAGCAGGGCGTAAAGACCGTTTCCCACCAGATTGACGGTCGTCTCGAAGCCGGCGAACAGCAGGATGAAGGCCATGGCGGCGGCCTCGTTCTCGGTGAGGTGCTCACCGTGGTCGGAGGCCTTGATGAGCCCCGAGATCAGGTCGTCCCCCGGCTCTCCGCGCTTGCGGTGGATCAGCTCGGCCAGATAGCCGCGCATCTTCTTCACCGACCGGGCGACCCCGCCGCGCGGCCCGCCGCCGTGCCGGATCATCATCCCGGCCCAGTCCCGGAAGTCGTCCTGGTCCTCCGGCGGCACGCCGAGCAGGTCGCAGATCGCGTAGATCGGCAGCGGGAAGGCGAACTCGTGGATGAGGTCGGCGCTCCCCCGCTCCACGAAGGAGTCGATGAGCCGGTCCGTCAGCTCCTGCACGCGCGGCGCGAACTCGGCGACCCTGCGCGGGGTGAAGGCCTTCGACACGAGCCGCCGCAGCCGGGTGTGGTCCGGCGGGTCGATGTTGAGCAGATGCGTCATCAGCTCGGCCTTGCGCTCCCCGGGGATGCCCGTCTTCCCCTTCGCGTGCGGGGACTCGTCGTGGTGCGCGGGGTTCTTGGAGAGCCGCTGGTCGGCGAGGGCCTGCCGGGCGTCCGCGTACCGGGTCACGAGCCAGGCCTCGACCCCGCTGGGCAGCGTCGTCCGGTGCACGGGCGCGTGCTCCCGCAGCCAGGCGTAGGCGGGGTACGGGTCGCTCGCGAACTCCCAGGTGAAGAGCGTGGGGACGGGCTGGGGGGTGGGGGCGGTGCTCACGCCACGACCGTACAGGGCGACTCCCGAGGAGCAATCACGGAGAAGATGTGATCAAACGGTGTGCCCCGTGCCCTAGATTCGTGCCGGTGGATCCCCAGCTGCTCAGAAGCACGTTCGCGGTCGTCGAGAGACGCGCCGAGCACGCCGTCACGTTCTTCTACTCGCACCTCTTCTGGAACAACCCGGGTGTGCGCGAGCTGTTCCCCGGGGACATGCTGCCCCAGCGGGACCGTCTCTTCGCCGCGCTCACCCATGTGGTGGCCCACCTGGAGGACCCCGGGCTCCCGGAGTACCTGGGGCGGCTGGGGCGCGACCACCGCAAGTTCCTCGCCTCCCCCGCGCTGTACGCGGCGGTCGGGCAGAGCCTGCTCGCCGCCTTCGCGCACGCCGCCGGTCCGGCGTGGACGATCGACGCGGAGAAGGCCTGGTCCGAGGCGTACGGTCTGGTCTCCGACCTGATGCTGGCGGGCGCCGACGAGGCCGTCCGGGCCGGGGAGCCCGCCTGGTGGGACGCCGACGTCGTCCGGCACGAGCGGCACGGCGCCGACCTGGCCGTCCTCACCCTCCGCCCCCGGCAGCCCCTCCCGTACCTCCCCGGCCAGTACGTCAGCGTCAGCTCGCTGCGGGTGCCGCGCGTCTGGCGCACCTACTCCCTCGCGGACGCGCCCCGCGCGGACGGCACCGTGGAGCTGCACGTGAGCCGGATCGCGGGCGGCGCGATGTCCACGGCACTGGTCGAGGAGACGGGTCCGGGCGAGGTGCTGCGGCTCAGCGCCCCCGGCGGCGGGCTCACCGCGCGGACGCCGCCGGGTGGACTGCGCACCTATATATGCGGTGGTACGGGCTGGGCCCCCGTGCGGGCGCTGCTCGCGGAGGCCGCCGAGGCCGAACCGGACATGGAGGGACGGCTGTTCGTGGTGGCCCGCGCCAAGGAGTACCTGTACGGGCGGGAGGACGCCGAGCGCCTGAAGGAGCGCCTCCCCGGACTGAACGTCACCTACATCACGGCCGCGCCCCGGCAGCGCAGGGACCGGGCGACCGAGCGGCTGCTCCAGGCCCTGCGGGCCTGCGTCCACTGGTCCGCGCACGACGTGTACCTCGCCGGGCCGCCGGCCTTCGTGACGGAGGTCGCCGAGGTCCTGGAGGAGCTGGGCACCGACGCGGCCCGGATCCACCACGACACCCTGCCGTCCGTGGGCCGCTTCAGCACCCGCCCGAACACCGCCGCCGAACGCCTCCTGGGCCCGCCGGCCCCGCTCTGGCACGACCCGGAGGCCCGCGCGCCGCGCGAGCGGTGACCCCGGCGGGGCGTCAGCGCCGGGCGCGCCGCCACCGCGCGACGATCCGTACCAGCTCCGCGACGCCCGCGATCAGGAGCAGTGCGGCGAGGATCCGCATCCAGACCGCGCTGTCGTCGCTCAGCGTCTTCCAGCCGAAGTACAGGACCATCAGGGCGATCAGCCACGGGGGCGCCTCGTCGGAGGACCTCTTCCGCGCCTTCTGCTCGCGCGCCCCCGTCGCGGCTCCGCCCGGTGCGGCCGGGTCCGGGACGGCCCGGGCCGGGACGGCCTGGTCCGGGACGCTCCCCGGCGCGGTCGAGTCCGGCTCGCTCATGGCCGCCGTGCCGCTCACGTCAGGCCCTCCGCCGACCGGATCGCGTCCCGGTACGCCCTGGCCGCCGCCCGCAGCGCCGCCTCCGGGTCCACGCCGGAGGCCTCCGCGCGGGCCGCGAGCGCGAGCAGTTCGTATCCGATGCCCTCGCCCGCCGGGAGCTTCGCGTCGAGGCCCGCCGCACGGACCCGTCCCGCGAGCTTCGCGGCGAGGGCGAGGCCGGGCTGCCCGAGCGGCACCCCGTCCGTCACGGACTCCCGCCGCTTCTCCACGGCCTTGGTGCGCTGCCAGTGCGCGTTGACGTCCTCGGGCGTCTCGGCGGTCGCGTCCCCGAAGACGTGCGGGTGCCGGTGGATCAGCTTCTCGGCGAGCGTCCCGGCGACGTCGTCCACGGAGAAGGGCTCCTCCGGGTCCTCCTCGGCGATCCGGGCGTGGAAGAGGACCTGGAGCAGGACGTCCCCGAGCTCCTCGCGGAGCTCCCGCCGGTCGCCCTCCTCGATCGCCTCGACGAGTTCGTACGCCTCCTCGATGGCGTACTTGGCGAGCCCCCGGTGCGTCTGCACCGAGGTCCAGGGGCACTCGCGGCGGACCCGGTCCATGATCTGCACGAGGTCGAGGAGGCGGGCGCCGGGCAGGTCGTACGAGCCGGGCAGCAGCTCCAGGTCGGGCATGGACACGCGGCCGGAGCCGGCCAGCCGGGCGAGGCCGTCGGTCAGGGCCCGGTCGCCCTCGCCGGAGGGCAGCAGCAGGACCGTGCGGCCCCCGGCGCAGGCCCCGACGAGCTCCTCGGCGGTGGGCCGGCCGTGCTCGACGGCGACGCCGGCCTCCCGCAGGTACGGCAGCTGGGGGTGGTCCTCGTCGGGGCAGAGCACCCGGTCGGCCCCGTGCAGCGCCTGCCAGGCGGGCCAGGACAGCAGTCCGGGCGCCACGCGGTGGCTGGCGGTGAGCAGGACGATGCGGCCGGGGCTCTCAGATGTCACCCCTCGAACTTACCCGGACTCACGCGCCCGAGGGGACGGCGGCCGGGTCCTGGCTGATCTGGCGGAGCCAGGGGCTGCCGTCGTAGCCGGTGTCGAGCCGGACCTGGGCGTCGTCCCAGCGGCCGTAGCGCGGGTTCACGTCGACGCCGAGGTCCTTGGAGGCGGCGGAGAAGACGTCCGTCAGCTTCTTCTGGCCCGCCGCGTCGTCGGAGACGCCGAGCTTCTCGGCGATCTTGTTCATGAGGACGTTGCGGCGGACGAAGTCGTCGATCTGGTCGGGCGCCACGCCCTGCTCCTGCAGGAGGACGGCCTTGAGCTGGTCCTCGCCGCCGGCCTGCTGGACGAAGGCGGCCCTGGTCTGCTGGAGCTCGGCGCGGGTGGCTTCGACGCCGTTGTCCCGGGCGACCTTGTCGACGACCCGGTCGAAGATCATGACGTTGAGCTTGCGGCGGCCGAGGTCGCCGGTGGCCGCGACGAGCTGGGCGGACTGCGGCGAGGCCGCCTGCGCCGACCGCACGTCCGCGACCTGTGCCTGGAGGCTGGAGACCTCGATCCGTTCGCCGCCGACGACGGCCGCCGCTCCTGGGTGGGCGTCACTGCCGCAGGCGGTGAGCAGGGGGGCCGCGGCGAGGAGCGCGGCGGACACGGTGAGCGCAGTGCGGCGGTGCAAAGGAGCCTCCCGGGCTGGTCGTGCGTCAGTTGAACGACCTTGCGGTGATCGATGGTAGGGAGTCGCCGGGGCCGGAGCCACTACTTCGGAGCGACTGTTTCCCACAACGACTCACCCGTCGCCGGGGTGTCGGCCCGCACCAGGCCCTCCTCTGGACGCGTGTTCGTCTCCTTGAGCAGGTAGTGCGGGCGTCGCTTCACCTCGTAGTAGATGCGTCCGACGTACTCGCCGATCAGGCCGGCCATCACCATCTGCACGCCCGCGAGGGCGGTGACGGCGACGAGGAGGGTGACGTAGCCGGGGGTGTCGACGCCGTTGGCCAGGGCGTCGCCGACGATCCAGGCCGCGTACCCGAGGGCGACGACGGTGAGGAGGAGGCCGAGGTGGACGGCGGCCCGCAGGGGCTTGTTGTTGAAGGAGAGGAGCCCGTCGAGGCCGTAGTTGAGGAGCTTGCCGAAGGTCCACTTGGAGCGGCCCTGCTCGCGGACGGCGTTCTCGTAGGAGAAGGTCGTGGTGCGGAAGCCGACCCAGGAGAAGAGCCCCTTGGAGAAGCGGTTGTACTCGCCGAGCCCGAGGACCGCGTCGACCGTGCGCCGCGACAGGAGGCGGAAGTCGCCGACGCCGTCGACGAGCTCGACGTCGACGAGCCGGTTGATCGCCCAGTAGTAGAGGCGGGCGGTGAGGGTACGGGTGACCCGGTCGCCCTCGCGGGTGCGGCGGGCGACGACCTGGTCGTACCCCTCTTCGTGCAGGGCGACCATGCGGTGCACGAGCTCCGGCGGGTGCTGGAGGTCGGCGTCCATGATCACCACCGCGTCGCCGGCGGCGTGCCGGAGCCCGGCGAGCATCGCGGCCTCCTTGCCGAAGTTGCGGCTGAAGGAGAGGTAGCGGACCCGGTCCGGGTCGCGTCCGGCGAGTTCCCGGAGGAGCGGGAGGGTCCCGTCCCGGCTTCCGTCGTCCACGTAGACGAGCTCGAAATCACCGTCGAGACGGGTGAGTTCGGCGGTCACATGGTCGTGGAAGCGGGCGAGGACGTCCTCCTCGTTGAAGCACGGGACGACGATCGAGAGCAGCACGCCGACCACGACAACGGAGCCCGGTGACCCCGCCGGTCCGGCGGGATGGCCTTCAGGCGACCATCGCGTGAACGGGCCCGCCGGACCCGCCGTCCCCCGTGCGTTCGCTGTCATATTCGATCCGTCATGCCGAAGACCACGCACGCTTCCACCGCACGCTCGTCCGTGCTCGCCGCCGTCCTGTCCGCCGTCGCCGTGTGCGGCGGGGACGCCGTCGCCCGGGTGTTCCCCTTCGGGCCGCGCCACCGGGCCGTCAACGACCTCGCCAACCAGTTCGTGCCGTTCCACGCGCACCTGTGGGACCTGCTGCGGGGCCGGGCGGACGGTGGGCTCCTCCTCGACTGGCAGGCCGGCTGGGGCACGAGCTTCCTTCCCGACTACGGCACCTACCTGTCGAGCCCCTTCGCCCCGCTCGTCGCGCTCGTCCCGCGCGGCGACATCGAGTACGCGGTGTACGCGGTCACCGTCCTGAAGACGGCCGTCGCCGCGGTCGCGATGACGTTCCTGCTCCGGCGCCTCGGACCGGCCGGCGTCTGGTGGTGGGCGTCGGTCCTGGGCGCCGCGTACGCGCTGTGCGGCTGGTCGCTCGCGGAGGGCACGTACAACCCGATGTGGCTGGACGGCCTCATCGCCTTCCCGCTGCTCTGCCTGGTCGGCGAGTGGGTGCGGGAGGGCCGGCGGCCGCTCCTGGGCCCCCTGGTGGTGGCGGTCTGCTGGTTCGCGAACTTCTACACGGCGTACATGGCGACCCTCGGCGCCGCCCTGGTGCTCCTGGTCCGCCTGGCGGTCACGGACTCCTTCCGCGTGCGCGTCCTGGGGCGGGCCGCGCTCACGACCGCGATCGGCGTCGGCCTCGCGGCCCCCGTCCTCGTCCCCGTCTTCCTCGGCTCCCGGCACGCCTACCCGGGCGTGGTCCGGGACTTCGCCCCGGCGGCCGGCACGGACGTGCTGGCCCGGCTGCTCCCGGTGACCTACAGCTTCGCGACCCCCGCGGCCTTCGTCTGCACGGCGGTGCCGCTGCTCGCGGGGGCGCTGCTCTTCCGCCGGGACGCGCCGGGGCGGGAGCGGTGGCTGTGGGGCGGGCTGTGCGCCGCGGTCGCGGTGTCGATGCAGTGGGGCCCGACGCATCTGGTCTGGCACGTCTTCGCGACCCCGAACGGCAGCCCGTACCGCCAGACCTTCGTCCTGTCCGGCGTCCTCGTCCTCGCCGCCTGGACGGGCCTCGCGCACGGCCTCCCGGACCGGCGCTCGCTCCTCGGCGGTGCGGCGGTCGTCGTCGCCCTCGCGGCCGGGGCCCTGCCGAGCCCCCTCCTCACCCGGTGGGCGCTGCTCCTCGCGGTCGCCGGCCTCGCGGCGGTGACGGGCGCGCTGCTGCTGCCCCGCCGGGGCCGGTACGGGCTCCTCGCCGCGCTCCTCGTCACCGGCACCCTGCTGGGGCAGGCGGCGGCGACGACGGCGTACGCGGACCGGGAGCGGCTCGCCCGGCTCGACGACTACCCGCCGTGGGGCGCGGAGCACGAGCGGCGGGCGGCGGCCCTGGCGGCGGCCGACGGCTGGCCCGCCTACCGCACGGACGCCGGGCTGCCGCGGGTCGCGGGCAACGATCCGCTGCTCCTGGGCGGCCAGGGCGCCGCGTACTACAGCAGCCACACCCCCGCGGTCCTGACGGAGACCCTGGCGGCGCTGGGCGGCGGCTGGACCTCGCGCGGCCGGAACCTGCTGAGCCTGGACAACCCGGTGACGGACGCCCTCTTCGGGGTCGGGGCGCGGTGGCGGGACGGCGAGGTGGTCCGTACGGACGTCCGCCTCCCCCTGGTGACGGTACGGCCGCCGGGCCCGCCGCCGGTCTACGGCCGGTCGCCCTTCCGCAACCAGGAACTCCTGCTGGGCGCCCGGGTCTACGAGTCCCCCCGGGCGGGTGCGTGCCCGGTCGGTACGGAGGTGTTCCTCTGGGCCCCGGACACCACGGGCACGGCCCGCCTCGGCGACCGCGAGACCCGTCTTCTGGGCGGCACCCCGAAGCGCCGCGCGGCCCTGACCTCGCTGGGCTTCCAGCGGGTGCCCGGCCTGAGGCCGGAGCTCCCGGGGCCCGGCGAACTCGGCTGCCTGGACCACGACCGCCTCCGCACGGCGGTGGCGGCGCTCCGGGCCCGGGCGGCGACGTCGGTCCGGGTCACCCCCGACGGCATCCGGGCCACGCTCCCGCCGGGCGCCACGGGCACGGCGGTCGTGGCGGCCCCGCACATCGCGGGCTGGCACTGCGCGGGCGCCGCCCCCGTCCCGTACGGCGGCCTCCTCGCCGTCCCGGCCCACGGCGACCTCTCCTGCACCTTCCGCCCCCCGGGCCTGCGAGCCGGCCTGGCGGCGGGCGCGGCGGCGGCCCTGTGCCTGCTCGCCGTGACGGCGGCCGGCCGCCGGGCACTCAGGACCGCACGACCGCCTCGTCCCGGAGCTCCGGCGCGCACGGCCTGAACTCCCAGCGGATCTCGCCGTCCTGTTCCTCCTCCGTCGGCCGGAGGCCGGCGGCGTGGGCGACGGTGGCGGAGGCCTTGTGGTCGGGGTGGACGTGGGCGACGACCGTGCGGACGCCCCGCTCGGTGAGCAGGGCGACGAGCGCGGCGGCCGCCTCGCGGGCGATCCCCCGGCCCTGCCACTCCGTCCCGGTCACCCAGGCGACCTCCGCCGTCCGGCCGCCGTCGGTGACCGTCGCCTGCACGGTCCCGGCGAGCCGGCCGCCGGCGCGGACCCGCACCACCCAGTTGCACCAGACGACCGCCGGATCCGGCGACCCGGCGGCCAGCCGCTCGTACCGCGCCCGCAGCTCGGTCGCGGTGAGCGGGGCGCCGCCGATGAAGGCGTGCAGGGCGGGGTCGGCGAGGACCACGGCCATCTCGTCGGCGTGTGCGACGGCGAGGGGCTCCAGGTCGAGCCGCTCCGTCCGTACGGTCGTTTCCCGGTTCACGCGTCGAAGTCCCATATCCCTTGGCCGTTGTCGCCGTTCATTGTGGTCCCTCCCCCGTCCTCCCCGAAGCCTGCCGGACGGTTCCGAGCCTAGGAACGCGCCGCCCGCCCCGCTGTGCGCCCGGCGCGGGCCTCCTTGACGCTCAGCGCGCGGAACTCGGTGGGGCTGATTCCGTACGCCGCCCGGAAGGCGCGGCTGAAGACGGCCGGGCCGCTGAACCCCCGGCGCGCGGCGATGGCCTGCACGGGGTGCCCGAGGAGTTCGGGGCGGGCGAGGTCGTCGCGGCACCGTTCGAGCCGGCGGCGCCGGATCCGGGCCTGGACGGTCTCCCCCTCCCCGTACGCCTGGAACAGCTGGTGGAGGGTCCGTACCGAGATGTGGTGGCCGGCCGCCACGGCGGCCGGGGTGAGGTCGGGGTCGCCGAGGTGCGCGTCGACGAAGGTGTGGATCCGCTGGATCAGGGCCCGCGCCCGGGCCTCGGCGGGCAGCTGCTCCTCGGCGTCGAGGTTCTGGGCGAGGCAGGCGGCGACGAGGTCGACGACGACGGACCCGAGCCGCGGCAGGTCCTCGGGCGCGCACTGTCCGGCGTGGCCCTCCAGGGAGTCGAGGAAGGAGGCGAGGACCGCGCCGAGGCCGTGCCCGCCGGGGATGCGGCTGGCGAGCAGCCGGTCGATCCGCCGGGGCCGCAGGGGGAGTACGTCGCGCGGGAGCTGGAGCATGGTCAGCTGCACCGGCCCGGACGAGGTGGGCATGGCCGCGTCGGAGGGCCGCGACGTGTCCCAGAAGACCAGGTCGCCGACCCCGACGCTGCAGTCGTTGCGGTGCTGGGACAGGACGGTGGCGCCGCGCCGCATCAGCCCCAGCTGGTACTGCTCGGGGTCGCCGCGTCGGATCAGCGCGGGCGTACGGCGGGACCGCAGGGGCGAGAAGGAGAACCGCGCGACGCGGACGCTCCTGAGGTCCAGGACGGACGCGTCGGCCTGGAAGTCGGCGGGCCGCTCGACGCTGAGCGCGGTGGGCATCACCTCCCGCGTGATCACGTCCGCGAACCAGTCGAAACGTTCCCGCGCGGGCAACGCACCCGCCGACACCACCGACCACATCGCACGCCCCCTGTCGATCTTCCTCTCGGTGGCCAGAATGCAGCGGCGGGAACACGTTTGTCGCCGGGTTTCCGGATCGGCGTGGCGCGCCCGCGACCACTCCGATCCGCTCTTCGACTCCGCCTTTTCACTGGGGCGTCGACCGCTCCTCGGGGGCGGGAGCGGGAGCCGAGGCGGTCGACGAGGAGCTCCGGGGCGCCGGGCGGGACCGGGCCGGGCCGCACGCCGTCGCGGGCCGCACCGGCGACCCGGCCGCGCTGCGGGCCCTGCGGGAGCGGGCGCTCGGGAAGGCGGCGCGGAGCCGAGCCGCGGCGGTCACGGCGTGCCCAGGAAGCCCGGGTCCGTCCCGTCCAGACCCAGGGCCGTTTCCCGGCCGAACCCGAGCAGCTCCGCCAGGGGGACGACCGCGCGGCTGGTCCCGGCCAGGTCCTGGTGCGCCTCGACGGACCACAGGGGCGGGTAGAAGGAGAGCCCCTCCCCGCCGGTCAGCCCGGGGACCTCGTCGCGCCAGCCGGGCCAGCGCAGCCCCTCGTAGAACTCCTCGGTCCCCCCGGCGAGCAGCCACGACAGCCAGGCGCCGTATCCGGCGCCGATCGCGTCCCAGCGCAGCGAGTCGGGCGCGAAGTAGACCATCTCGCCGGGCCGGCCCGGCAGTCCGGTGTCCTCCTCCGTGCCGCCCTGGATCGCGAAGGCCCCGCCGAGCACGTCGTGCGCGACGACGAGCCCGGCGGCGGGCCGCCAGTCGTCGCCGGGCTCGTCGGGGTAGCCGTTGACCCGGGCGAGGCCGGGCAGCCGCCGGTCGTTGTGGGCGGCCGGGCTGCCGTAGACCCGCAGCCAGCCGTCGTCGACGAGCATCCCTCCGGCGTGCAGGACGAACGCCCCCAGGTACGAGCGGACGGTCACCTGCGTCGTCAGGAGCGTGGCCTCGGCACGCCCGGGGTCGGCCTCCAGCACCTCGACGGGCACCTTCGAGGCCCGCAGTTCCTCTTGGAGGCGCGGCCACGCCGGATCCTCGACCTCGGTCAGCTCGTCCAGTCCACGCAGTTCTCGCATCCGGGCATCGTCGCACGCGGTCCGCCGTTGATCGGCGGCCCTTCCGGAGGTATCTTGCATTACATGGTTCCTGGCGAAGCAAGATCCGAGGCGGCCGGAAAGGTCGCCAGCCAGCTGCGCAAGGGCGTACTGGAGTACTGCGTCCTCGCCCTGCTGCGCGACGGTCCGCGCTACGGCGTCGAGATCCTCGACGAGCTGGCCGCGGTGAGCGTCATGACCACCAGCCAGGGAACGATCTACCCCTTGCTGTCCCGGCTTCGCCGCGACGGACTCGTCGACACCGAGCTCCGCGAGTCGGCCACCGGACCCGCCCGCCGCTACTACACGCTCACCGCGCCCGGCAGGACCGCGCTCACCGAGTTCGCCGAGAGCTGGCCGCGCTTCCGCGACGGCGTCGACCACTTCCTGACCGCACCCCACGGAGGCTCCGCATGACCGGCACCGCACACCCCCTCGTGACCGACTACCTGGCCACGATCGAGCGCGAGGCGTCCTTCCTGCCCCCGGGGCGCCGCGAGGAACTCCTCGCCGACCTGCGCGAACACCTCGCGGTCGCGGTCGGCGACGAGGAGGACCCCCAGGCCGTCCGCACCGCCCTCGAACGGCTCGGCAGCCCCTCCGCCATCGTGGCCGCCGCCCGCGCGGAGGAGCCGGAGGCCCCGGCGGCGGCCGTCGCGGCTCCGCAGCCGCAGCCCCGGACGCGGACGATCGTCACGGCCGTCCTGCTCGGCGTCAGCAGCCTCGCGGTCTTCGCCGACCCTCTCATCGGCATGGCCGCGATCATCGCCGGCCTCGGCCTGCTGTGGACGTCCGACGCCTGGGACCGGGCCACCAAGGGCCTGGCCACCGCACTCACCCTCGCGCCCCTGGTCGTGATCGCGCTCAGCTTCTTCCTCCTCGCCGCCCGCCTCGGCATCGTGGAGCTCCTCGTCGTCCTCGCCCTGGGCGTCACCCTGCCGGCCACGGCGGCGGTGCGGCTGCTCCGCACCCAGCCGAAGACCGTCTGACCAGGGGCGGGAAGCGGGGCGGCCCCCGCCCCCCCGGTCAAGATCATTACGGGTGCAGAATGACCCGCATGACCCTGGCAAACGCACCTGAACCGGCCACGATCGACGACGCTCGGGCGGTCAGCCGCACCCTCGCCTCCGCCTTCGGCGACGATCCGATGATGCAGTGGTTCTTCCCCGACGAGGCCTCGCGCGAGGCGGATCTCGGCCGCTACTTCACGACCCTCTTCACCCGGCAGTACGGGCTCCACGGCGTCTGCGAGCGGACCGACGCGGCCGCCGCGTTCTGGGTGTCCCCCGAGGGCGCGGACAAGGCCGTCCCCGACGCGGAGACGGTCCAGGAGCTCGTGGAGATCCTCGGCGACCGCGCCCCGGTCTTCCGGGAGGCCGTCATGGCGGCCGCCGGGCACGGGCCGGCCGAACCCCACTGGTACCTCGCCGTCATAGGCGCCGACCCGGCCGCCCGGGGCCTGGGCCACGGCTCGGCCCTCCTCCGCTCCGGCCTCGCGAAGGCGGACGCGGCGGGGCTCCCGGTCTACCTGGAGTCCTCCAAGCCCGACAACCTGCCGGTCTACGAGCACTTCGGCTTCACGGTCCGCGGCGAGTTCGCCCTGCCGGGCGGCGGCCCGGTCCTGTGGGCGATGAAGCGCGACCCGCGGGACGTCTGACGCCCGCACGCGCGGCGGCCGCCGCCCCGTCAGGGGCGGGGGCCGCCGCGTACGCCGTCGGACGCTCAGTCGAGGCAGAACTCGTTGCCCTCGATGTCCTGCATGTTGATGCAGGACTCGTTCTCCCCGTCGGCGTACAGCGTCTTCAGGTGGGTCGCGCCGAGCGCGACCAGGCGGGCGCACTCGGCCTCCAGCACGGCGAGGCGCTCGTCGCCCACGAGACCCGTGCCGGCCCGTACGTCGAGGTGCACGCGGTTCTTCACGACCTTGCCCTCGGGGACGCGCTGGAAGAGCACGCGCGGTCCCTTGCCCGTGGGGTCGGAGCACGCGAAGTAGACCGGCCGCTCCCCGGGCGGCAGCGACCGGTGGTACGCCTCCCAGCTGTCGAAGCCCTCCGGGGTCGGCGGTGTGACGTACCCCAGCACCTCGCACCAGAAAGCCGCGAGGCGCGCGGGCTCCGCGCAGTCGAGGGTGACCTGGAATTCCTTGATCGCTGCCATCCGGCCACCGTAGCAACGGGGCCCGTGCCCCTCCTCCCCTTTTTACGGAGCGGCCTCAGGACGCCTTCACGGCGCGGCCTCAGGACGTCAGGATCACCAGGCGCTGGGTCGCACGGGTCATCGCCACGTAGCGGTCGACCGCGCCCTCGACGCCCTCGCCGAAGGTCTCCGGATCGACCAGGACCACCAGGTCGAACTCCAGGCCCTTCGAGAGGGACGGGGTGAGCGACCGGACGCGCGGGCGCTCCCGGAAGCCCGGGGCGCCGATGACGCACGCCACGCCCTCGGCGTTCTCCGCCAGCCAGCCGTCGAGGACCGCCTCCAGCTCCCCGGCACCGGCGTGCGTGACCGGGATGCCGTTGCCGCGGATCGACGTCGGCACGTTGGCGTCCGGCAGCGCGGCGCGGATGACCGGCTCCGCCTCCGTCATCACCTCTTCCGGCGTGCGGTAGTTGACGCTCAGGGACGTCATCTCGATCCGGTCGAAGCCGACCCGCTCCAGGCGCTCCCGCCACGTCTCGGTGAAGCCGTGCCGCGCCTGGGCGCGGTCACCGACGATGGTGAAGCTGCGGGACGGGCAGCGCAGCAGCAGCATCTGCCACTCCGCGTCCGTGAGTTCCTGCGCCTCGTCCACCACGATGTGCGCGAACGGCCCGTCCAGCGGCTCCCTTTCGGCGGTCGGCAGGGCGCTCTCGTCGACCAGGCTGTCCTGGAGGTCCTTGCCGTGCAGCATCGTGACCGCGCCCTCGCCGTCGGGGTCCGCCGCGATGATGCTGTCGATGACCCCGGCCATCCGCTCGCGCTCGGCGGCGACGGTGGCCTTGCGCCGCAGCTTGAGCCGGGCCGTCCCCGGGTCGCCGAGCCGCTGCCGGGCCGCGTCCAGGAGCGGCAGGTCCGAGACCGTCCACGCCTGGCCGTCGGCCCGCCGCAGCGCCCGCACCTCGTCGGGCGTCAGCCAGGGCGCGCACATCCTCAGGTACGCGGGGACCGTCCACAGGTCGCCGACGAGGTCGGCCGCCTCCAGCATCGGCCACGCCGCGTTCAGCGCCCCGGTCAGCTCCCGGTCCAGGCGCAGCGACTTGCGGAACTGCGCCTCCGGGACCTCCTCGCCGTCGTACTTGTCGAAGAGGACCGAGACCAGGTGCTCCCAGACGTGCTCGCGCGCCTCGTTGTGCGGGGTCCCCGGCTCCGCCGCGTCGAAGGCCTCCGCCCAGTCGGCGGCGGTCAGCCGGATGTCCGACCAGTGGGTCGAGACGGTCATCCCCTCGGTGGGCGGCTCCTCGTAGAACGCCACGGCCTTCTCGATCGCCCGCACCATGTCCGCCGAGGACTTCAGACGGGCCACCTCCGGGTCGGCCTCCGCCGGAGCCTTCGCGCCCTCGGCGACCAGGTCCCGGACGGTGCAGGTCCGCACGCCCTCCTCGCCCAGGCTCGGCAGGACGTCGGCGACGTAGTTCAGGTACGGCTGGTGCGGGCCGACGAACAGCACGCCGCCCCGGCGGTGCCCGAGCCTCGGGTCCGCGTAGAGGAGGTGCGCGGTGCGGTGGAGCGCGACGACCGTCTTTCCCGTACCGGGTCCGCCGTCGACGACCAGCGCGCCCCGCGAGCCCGCGCGGATGATCGCGTCCTGGTCGGACTGGATCGTCGCCAGCACGTCCCGCATCCGGGGCGAGCGGTTGCCGCCCAGGCTCGCGATGAACGCGGACTGGTCGTCGAGCGCGGCGTGCCCCTCCAGGCCCTCCGCGGTGAACACCTCGTCCCAGTAGTCGGTGATCCTGCCGCCGGACCAGCGGTAGCGGCGGCGGCTCGCCAGGCCCATCGGCGTCGCGTGCGTCGCCGCGAAGAAGGGCTCCGCCGCCGGGGAGCGCCAGTCGATGAGCAGCCGGCGGCCGGTGCTGTCGGTGAGGCCGAGACGTCCGACGTACACGGGCTCGGGGTCGTCCGCGCCGACCACCCGCCCCAGGCACAGGTCCAGGCCGAAGCGGCGCAGCGTCCGCAGCCGGCCGCTCAGCCGGTGGATCTCCGCGTCCCGGTCCATCGCCTCCCGGCCGACGCCGCCGGGTGCCTTCCGCTCGGCGTCCAGCCGCTCGGACAGTTCGGCGATCGTCTCGTCGAGACACCGGGCGATGTCCGCGAAGTGCTGCTCGTCCGCGGCGATGAGCGCCGGGGCGGCCTTGGGGGCGAGGTTGCCGGAGAGGTCGAACACGCCGGCAATAAGGGACGTCATGTGGTGGATTTCCCGCTTTCTGAGCTTCTGGCTTTCGAGGTGCGATTCTGCGCCACGGAGGGGGCCTTGCCGCAAGCCCCCCTGTGCGCTATATGTTGAAAGTGCGAGAGGTGTGTGTTCCCTCTCGCTTCTTCGTTTCCGGGGGTCGTCGGGGAGATTTTCCCGGACCCGGTTCGCAACCTCGGGCGGTGCCGCACGTCTGGTGGGTTGAAGGCACCCTTCAGCTGATGTTCCAGACCGTGTTTCCGACACCCCTCGGGAGACCCCATGTCCAGCCACGCCAGGCGGAGCCTCCGCCGCCGTCCCCGACTCCTGGGCGCCGTCGCCGGAGCCGCGCTGCTCCTCGGCGGCGGCTTCGCCGCGCAGGCCGCCGCCGACTCGGGCCCGAAGCCGGCCCCGGCCGCGCCGACCGCCCCCGACGCCGCGCCCGCCGCGCCGAAGCCCGCCGCGCCGAAGCCGGCCGCCGCCCCGGAGGTCGTGGCCGCGCCGAAGCCGGTGGCCCGGCCCGCCGCGCCCGAGGCCGGCGCGCCCCGCCCGGCACCCGCGCCCGCCGCGCCGAAGGTCGTCACCGCGCCGAAGCCGGTCCCCGCGCCCGCGTCGAAGCCGGGTGCCGCGCCGAAGCCGGTTCCCGCGCCCGCCGCGGTCAAGCCGGTCCCGGCGCCCGCCCCCGCGCCCGTGGGTGACGCGCCCCGGGTGATCGCGCCCGGCAAGTAGCCGCGCCGGGCGAGCGGGCGGGTCCGTCCCCCGGGCCCGCCCGCTCGCCCCCCGTACCCCACCCCGACCCCGACCCGACGGATCGAGGCCCATGCCGTACGCCCTCCCCCTGCCCCTGGCGCCGCCCCGGTGGTCGCGGCTGCTCGCGCGCGTGTCCCGCGCGGCCCGGGACGGGCGCGCTCCGGTACGGGAACGCCCTCTGCGCGTCGTCGGCAGCCCGTACGGCGACGACGGCCCCGCGCCCACCCTCACCGAGCTCTACCGGGCCCGGCGGCTCGACATGGTGCGGCTCGCGGTCTTCCTCGTGGACGACCTGCCGACCGCCGAGGACGTCGTGCAGGACGCGTTCGCCGCCGTGTGCCGCGCCTACGGGACCTCCCTGGACGGTCTCCAGGACCCGGGGGCGTACCTGCACACCGCCGTCGTCAACGCGGCCCGCTCCGTGCTGCGCCGGCGCCGCACCGCGCGCGCGTACACCCCGCCCCACCCGGGCTCCGGGGCCCCCGTCGACGAGGGGCTGCTCCTCGCCGAGGAGCACCGGCACGTGCTCGACGCCCTCGGGGAGCTGACGCGGCGGCAGCGCGAGGTGCTGGTGCTGCGGTACTGGTCGGAGCTGACGGAGGCGCAGATCGCGCAGACGCTCGGGCTCTCGCGCGGCACGGTGAAGTCCACCGCGAGCCGCGCCCTCGACGCCCTGGAGCGCAAGCTGGAGAAGAGAGCGGAGGCGGACCGATGACCTCGCCCGTGGAGGAGCGGCTGCGCGCCGCCCTGGCCGCCCGCGCCGGCCTCGTCAGCCACCGCGACCTGCGCCGCGCCGACCCTCCGCGGGGGCGCCGCTGGGGGACGCACCGGGTCCGCGCGGTGGTGTCCGTGGTGCTCGGGGCGGCCGCGGCGGTGGCCGCCGTGTGCGTCCTGACCCTGCTCCCGGACGGGCCGACGGGCCCGGACCCGGTGCTGCCCGCCCGTACCCCGGCCCCCACGGGCACGCCCCCGGTGCCGACACCGGTCCCGGCCCCGCCGGCCGCCCCGTCGGTGACGTCGCCCCGGCCGGTGGGGTCGCCGTAGGGAAGGGGGAAGGGCCGGAACCCGTCGGGTTCCGGCCCTTCTCGGTTGGCCGGGAGGTTACTTGGCGACCTTGTCGAGGCAGAGGACGAACTTGTCCGAGTCCAGCTGCTGCGCGAGCGCGAGCTCGCCCGCGTCGGCGCACTTCTCGACGTCGAAGGTGTTGTCGACGACCTTGACGACCTTGAAGAGGTCGGCCTTGCCGGAGGAGCAATCGGCGGTGTCGACCTTCGGGTCGTTGTCGGGGCCGGTGACCGTGACGCACTCGCCGGCCTTGGCGTGCACCGGCGCGTCGCCCGTGAGGTACGGGAGGCCGAGCTTCACCGCGAGGGCCACGACGATCGCCACGACGATGCCGCCGACCTTCTTGAGGAGGGCGCCGCCCTTCTTGGCGGGAGCGGCGGGCTGCTGCTGCTCGGGGGAGAAGGGAGCGGGAGGCGTCGTCATGGGGATTCCTTGGGAGACGCGGACATGATCAGACGCGAACGTTACATGCGCTAAAACGGGCAAAAAGGATCATGAAGATCCACTGGGTGATCAGTTGTCGAGTCGTGACCCTGTCGTCCCGTCAGGGTCACGATCGGTACACCGCCCGGTCCCCTCAGGGCCGCGGCCCCATCTGCCGCTGATGGTCCAGCGCGCGCCGCAGGTCCACCGGAAGCGGGTGGTAGGGCCCGTACGCGCGCTCCGCGTCGAACAGCAGCCGCTGGAGCTCGTCGCGCCCGGCCGCGTGCTCGCCCGCCGCCAGGAGCAGCAGCCCGATCCGCTGCCGGATGTCGAAGGCCCGGGCCAGGTCCCGCTCGTAGTACGGCAGGACCGCGCGGAACTCTCCGAGCGCGGCGCCCGTCTCCCCCAACTGCTCCAGGCACAGGGCCGCGTCGTAGCGGAACTGGAGGAACTGCGGGTCCGCCGGGCCCGCCTCCGCGCCCCGGTCCTCCGCGAGCCGGCGGAGCTCCGGCAGCGCGCGCCGGTACTGGCCGTCGTCCATCAGCGTCGACGCGTACTGCTTGCGCAGGATGCGGACGACCGGAGACCGCTCGCCGTGCTCGGCCGCGGCGGCGGGCAGGATCGAGCCGAGCAGGTCCACGGCCTGCGTGAGCGAGCCCTCCCCGAGCAGCCGCTTGACCTCGTCGACGGCCGCGGCCACGTCGGGACGCGCGGGCGGCGCCTCGTGCGCGTACACCCGGGGATCGGTACGGGGATCGGCCCCCCGCGCGGGCGGCACCGACGGGACCGGAGGCACGTGCGCGGCCTTCGCCGTCGCCCGGTCCGGCCAGGGCGCGTGCGGGCGCAGGAACGGACGCGTCGGGTTCATCGGCCCCGTCGGGGCCCCGCGCGCGGGGAGCAGCGGCAGGAGGTGCTCGTACGCCTCGTGCGCGCCGGACGGGCGGGCCTGCGGGTCCTTGGCGAGCAGCCGCAGGACCAGCGCTTCGAGCGCCTCGGGGATCTCCGGCCGCAGCTGCCGGAGCGGTGCGGGCGGCTCGTACAGGTGCCGGTGCAGCACGCCGAGCGCGGTGGATCCGGCGAACGGCACGTTCCCGCTGAGGAGTTCGTGGAGCAGGACCCCGAGCGCGTACAGATCGGTGGAGGGGCCGACGGCGCCGCCCATGGCCTGCTCCGGCGCCATGTACGCGGGGCTGCCGATGGGCGAACCGGTCTGGGTGAGCCGGGTGGTGTCCGTGTCCAGGACGGAGGCGACGCCCAGGTCGAGGACGGTCAGCGCCCCGTCGGGGCGGATCATCACGTTCCGCGGCTTGAGGTCGCGGTGCACGATCGGCACCGCGTGCACGGCGGCGAGCACCGCGCAGAGCTGCGCGGCCACGCAGACCGCCCACTCCCAGGGGTACGGGTCGTGCTCGGCCAGGTGGTCGGCGAGGTCCGCGCCCTCCACGTACTGCATGACGAGATAGAGGTCGTCGCCGTCGCTGCCCGCGTCGTGCACGGTCACCAGGCCAGGGTGGTCGACCTGCGCGGTCACCCGGCACTCGCGCACGAAGCGGCGGCGCAGCTCCTCGGCGGCGGTGGCGGGTCCGGTCATGGTGGCGGGCCGGAGCAGCTTCACCGCGACCCTGCGGTCGAGGCGTCCGTCGTAGGCCGTCCAGACCTGGCCCATCCCGCCCTGGCCGATGACGGTGGCGAGCTCGTAACGCCCGCCGATGACCCGCCCGTTCACCGGCCGCCTTCGCCTTCCCCGGTGTTCCCGGTGTCCTTCCTGAGCAGGTCGCTCAGCTCGTCGAGCTCGGCGCGGACCTGGTCGATCCGGGGCCCGGGCGTGACGGGCGGCGGGGTGACGGGCGGCGGGGTGACGGGGCGGGCGTACGGGTTCTGGTTCCCGAGCGCGCCCGGGACCGTGGCCGCGGAGGCGTGGTCGTGGCCCTGCGGGCGGTACGCGGGAGCCGCGCCGCCCCGGTCCAGGCGGCGGAGCTCCGTCACCAGGTAGTAGGCCATCGGGCCCGCCACCAGGAGCATCATGATGCCGACGGCGACGAAGGACTCCGCGGTGGTGGCCTCCTCGTCGCCGGTGACGCCCGCGTACGTGAAGAGGCCCGCCGCCACCGCGAACGTCACGCCGAACAGGACCCAGTCCCGCGCCCTGCGGGTGAGGACCGCGACGCGCAGCATCGGCGCCCAGGCCAGGAAGCCACAGCTGAGCAGCGCGAGAGCGCAGAAGAGGACGAGCAGCGCGACCCGGCCACCGGTGACGGGGCTCTTCGGCGGCTGCGGAACCTGCGGGGCCTGCGGAGGGCCGTACATCCTGCTGCTCCTGCTCGGACGGATCGGGTGCGGAGACGAGCGTATACACCGATACGGACAACGGTTCCGGGATACCCGGAACCGTTGTCGAACAGATCAGGAGCGGAACGCCTACGGAGCCACCGTGCCGTCCGCCAGACCGTCGTACAGGCCCTGGACCAGCTGGTCGCCGAGACGGGCGGCCAGGCGCAGCGACGCCTCGAACTCGGCCAGCGCCCGGAACCGCTCGCCGAACCGGCGCTGTTCGGCCAGGGGCAGGCGCGGCAGCTGGAGGCGGCGCACGTCGAGCCGGGTCGCGGTGGAGGCGTAGCTGCTGGCCTGGCGGGTGTTGGCGGTGGCCCGCAGGAATCCGGCCAGGAACCAGGGGTCGAGGGCCGCCGGATCGGGGCGGAGCAGCTGGAGGTTGCGGCCGAGCGCGGCGCCCTCGGCGGACGCGTCGACGACCCGCACGGCCGTGACGCCGCCGAGGACCGGGACGACGACGTCCCCCGCGGCGACGAGGACCGGCTCCTCGGGCGGGCCGTCGGGCAGCGAGCCGGAGGGCGGCTGGGCGGCGAGGACGTCGTGGTCGGTGAGGACGGCGACCGGGGCGGAGGCGGGGGCGGTGCCCGCGCCGCCCGCGCGCAGGGCCAGGGCTCCGGCGCGGGCGAGTTCGCCGACGGTGGTCGTGGGCCGGCCGGGCCGGGCGCCGGAGGCGGGGTCGGTGACCGGCGGCGGGGTCAGCTCACGGGTCCGGCGCAGCGTCTCGGTCAGCCGCTCGCGCACGCCGGCCAGCTGGACCGCGCCCTCGGCGGCTGCGGGCGGCGGGAGGTGCCGGGCGGGGGCGAGGTCGACGTCGTCGTCGAGGAGTTCGATGACCGGCACGGAGCGGCTCGCGCCGGGCGTCCCGGCGAGGGTCCCGTCCCGGTCGAAGGGCGTCCAGGCGTCCAGGACGGCGGAGTGGACGGCCGGCCAGTCGAGCCGGTCGCGGCCCTCCCGCCCGGGTCCCGACTGCTCGGACGCGGCGTCGACGAGGAGGAGTTCGGCGGCGGGGCGCCCGCTCTGTTCGGGGCGGCGCAGCACCCAGAGGTGGAGCGGGACGCCGTACGGCGGCGCGGCGCCGGCCGGCAGGGCGACGACCGCGCGGAGCGCGCCGCGGCGCAGCAGGTCGGCGCGGATGCGGCGGCCGGAGCGGCGGGACGCGGCGGCGGGCGGCATGAGGAGGACGGCGGTGCCGCCGGGGCGGAGGCGGGCCAGGGCGTGCTGGACCCAGGCGAGTTCGGACTCCGTGCGGGCCGGGAAGCCGTACTCCCAGCGCGGGTCGTAGGCCAGTTCGTCGTGGCCCCAGTTCCGCTCGTTGAACGGCGGGTGGCAGAGGACCGCGTCCGCGGCGAGCGTCGGGAAGGCGTCGGCGCGCAGGCTGTCGCCGGAGCGGACGCGGATGTCGGCGTCGGTGGCGAGCGCGAGCCGCAGGGCGGTGAGCGCGGCGAGGTCGGGGTCGGCGTCCTGGCCGCAGACGGCGCCGGGCCGCTCGACGGCGCTCAGCAGGCCGCCGGTGCCGGTGGCGGGGTCGAGGACGGTGAGCGGGACGCCGCCGCGCCCGGTCCTCGGGGCCGCGGCGAGCGCCGCCATGAGGGCGGCGGGGCCGGGCGGGGTGAGCGTGTACTGCCGGGGGTTGGCGTCGAGGTGCCGGCCGAGGAGGAACTCGAAGGCCGGGCGGACCCCGGTCTCGGCCGCGAGCTCGGCGGCCCCGCGCAGGAGCGGGACGGAGGCGGCGAGCGCGGGGGCGGTGGGGGTGCGGACCGCCCGCTCCGGGCCGAGCCGCTCGGTGAGCGTCTCCTCCAGGGCGACGGGCAGCACCTCGGCGAGCCGCTCGTCGGGCAGCTCGGCCAGCGCGGGCCAGGCAGCGGACCGGTCCCGTACGAGGAGGAGGGCGCAGCCCGCGTGGACGAGGGCGGTGACGGCGCCGGCGGGGTGGCCCGCGACCTGCTGCCAGACGCGCTCCTTGAGCGGGACCTCGGCGAGCTTGCCCTGGGCGCGCAGCCACCGCTCGACGTCCGCGAGGGCGAAGGACGGGCTGGACTCCGTCCCGCCGACGGGCTTGGGGAAGTCGGGGTGCCGGCGGCGCCAGTTGCTGACGGCGGCGCGGCCCACCCCGGCGAGCCGGGCGATCCCGGCGGCGGTCACCTCGGCGGTCCCGGCGGTGCCGCCGGCGGGGGCGGCCGTGTCCTCCGCCGGAGTGCCGGCGCTCTCCGGAGCGGCGCCCGCGCCGTCCGCCGCGCCACCCGCGTGCTCCGCACCCGCCTCTGCTGCGTTCTCCGGCACGTGACCCAACTCCCCTGGCTCGCCCTCTGGCTGTGACACCAATCCTAGCGACGAACACACACCGCACCACTTCACAGTGTGAGTCGACTCGTTTTCCGTGAACCGTGTTGACTCGGTTCACAGCCTCTGCTGTGATTGACCCATCGCACCAGACATCGTCTCCGTCCGGGAGGACACACCCATGTCGTACGACACCCAGGTCCCGCCTGCCGCCGCCCCGCAGGTCATGCGCAACGGCCTCGGCACCGCGGCCCTGATCCTCGGCATCATCGGCACGCTCTCCGGACTCGTCCCGCTCTTCTTCTGGCTGGCCGGCATCCTCGGCCTGATCGCCCTGATCCTGGGCCTCGTCGCCAAGGGCCGGGTGAAGCGCCGCGAGGCGAACAACAAGGGAGTGGCGGTCACGGGCGCGATCCTGGGCCTCGCGGCCCTGATCCTGTCGGTCGTCGGCGCGGTCATCACCTTCACGGCCGTCAAGGACGCGGTCGACGAGATCGACAAGACGATCAAGGACACGGCCCCGAAGGACCCGGCCGCCAAGAACCTCGCGGACGGCGACACCTCGGTCTACGACGACGACCTCAAGGTGACGGTCTCGGACCCGAAGGCCTACTCCCCGAGCGAGTTCGCGGTCGGTCACACCCAGGGCAACAAGGCCTACCAGGTGACCGTGGTCATCGAGAACGGCGGCAAGAAGAAGTTCGACGCCACGCTCGTCACCCTGACCGGCCGGGCCGGCAAGAACGGCGTCACGGCCGAGCAGATCTTCGACGAGAAGGTCGGCACGGGCTTCCAGGGCAGCGTCATGCCCGGCAAGAAGGCCACCGTCACCGTCGCCTTCGACACCCCGAAGGACGCCAAGAACCTGACCGTCGAGGTCAACCCGGGCTTCGACTACAACGCCTCCCAGTGGGAGCTGAAGGTCGGCTGACCCTGCCGCACCGAACGACCTCGTGGACGGGGCCCTTCGGGGCCCCACCGCTCGTACGCCCCCTCCCGGAGACACCACACATGCACCCCGCCCCGCGCCGCCGCCCCCGCCGGACCCTCGTCGCCACCGCCCTCCTGGGCGTCGCCTCCGCCCTCGCCGCCACCGCCTGCGGCCCCACCCCGGCCGACGCCGAGCCGGCCGGACCCTTCGGGGAACTGACCGGTTCGCAGATCGTCGACAAGGCCTTCGCCGCGACGCGGAGCGCGAAGTCCCTGACCGTCGACATCGACCTGAGGTCCCCCGACGAGCCGGTGAAGGGCTATCTCGCCCTCGACGACCGGGGGACGTGCGCGGGCACCCTGACCATGGACACGGCCGACACCGCCGAACTCGTCAAGGCCGACGACGAGAACGTCTACCTGCGCTTCGACGAGGCCTTCCTGCGCGAGCAGGTCAAGGACGAGAGCCCCGAGACGCAGGAGGCCACCCTCGACGCGCTCAGGGGCCGCTGGATGAAGTCGCCCGTCTCCGACCCCGACGCGAAGGACATGCTGGCGCTCTGCGACCTGAAGGTGCTGCTGGGCGACTTCGAGACGGGGGCGAGCGGCATCGTGAAGGGCGCCGAGACCACGGTCGGCGGGCAGCGGGCGCTCGCCCTGACGGAGCCGGGCGAGGGCGGCGCGAGCAGCACGGTCTACGTGGCCACGGAAGGCACTCCGTACGTGCTGAGGATCGTCACGAAGGGCGGCGAGGAGCCGGGGACGATCACCTTCTCGAAGTACGGCAGGCCGGTCGGGGCGAAGGTCCCGGCGGCGAAGGACGTCGTCGCCACCGACTGACCGCCGGGTGCGACAGGACACGCGTGAGGGGGGCCGTCACCGGGGAACGGCCCCCCTCACGCGTGCCTCACGGGCACCCGCACCCCTCCGGCGCCGATGCCGGGGCCGGAGGCGGAGCGACCGAGGGCGACCTCAGATCCGGTGCCGCACCCACACGTTGGGCTCGACGTAGACCGCGTAGCCGCGCGCGGCCTCGCAGTGGACCGGGACCAGCGCGCCCGGGACCTCGACCGGTCCGTCCGTGTCGAAGGGCAGGCCGGTCCATTCCCGCCACTGCTCCACGGAGCCGGAGACCGTCATCGAGGCCGGGGCCACCGCCTCGATCACGCCGCCCGCGCGCACATGGACCCGGAGCCACGGGTCGTGCGGCAGTCCGTCGGCCTCCCGGGTGCGGAAGGCGTACTCGTGGATGGACGCCTCGGCCTCCAGGTGCTTGCCGTTGGGGCGGACCGGGGCGACCAGCTCGGCGAAGCCGCGCGCGCCGACGTTCGCCCGCATCGCGGCGAGCATCGTGTGCGAGACGCCCTTGCCGAGGTGGGCGAGGTCGACCGTGATCTCGATCGCGCTCACGGTGTCGGCCTCCCGGCCGTGCCGCAGGTCGGAGAAGGCCCAGTTGAGGACCTCGTCCCAGCCGCGGGCGGGCAGGGCGCGGCGGCCCTCCGCGTCCAGCCGGAAGGGCACGCTGAAGCCGCGGGCGACGACCGCGCCCCCGGCGTCGGTGGCCACGAGCACGAACTCCGGGAACTCCCGCACGATCCGGCCCATGTTGGCCCAGCCGACCGGGTCGTACATCATGAACTCGGGCCAGAGGTCCTTCATGGACCACATCGCCCCTTCGAGCTCGGGTCGTTCGGCGAGGGTCGATATGTTCAGGTCCATGCGACCAGGTTAAAGATCGTTCACGGGTCGCCGAAACGTTTTTTCGCCGTAGGCCGGGCGCTACGGGAGCTTCTGCTGCGGGCAGGTGCCGAGGACCCGCTTCATCGCGTCCCGCTCCCCCGCCGTCACCCACACCCCGTACTTCTTCTTCACCGCGATCTGCCGCGCCACGTACGTGCAGCGGTAGGCCCGGTTCGCCGGCAGCCAGGTGGCGGCGTCGCCGTCGGACTTGCCGCGGTTGGCCGCGGAGTCGACGGCGAGGAGGTTGAGCGGGTCGTTGGCGAAGCGGCGCCGGGTCTCGCCGTCCCACTTCTGCGCCCCCTTCTGCCAGGCGTCGGAGAGCGCGACGACGTGGTCGATGTCGACCTTGGAGCGGCCCCGCACGTAGCGGACGGTGGTCCCGGTGTACGGGTCGTCGGTGAGGGTCCCGGAGGCGACCTTGCAGTGGCCGTCCGTGAAGCGGACGCCGGTCAGGTCGCGCTTGAGTATGTCGTCGCGGGTGCCGCAGCCGTTCCCGTCGACGTCCACCCAGGCGCGGCCGAACTCCTCCCGCTGGTAGCCGGTCTTCGGGGCGCGGCCCTTGACGGCGAGGGTGTCCACGGCGGCGAGCGCCGTCCCGCGCGCGGCGGGCCTCCCGCCCGCGCCGCCCCCGTCCCCCGGAGAGCCGCTTCCGGGGGTGCAGGCCGTGGTGATGAGCGCGGCGACGGCGAGCGTCGAGGCGGCGAGGGTCCTTCGGTACGTCAGCACCCTGGAATCCTAGGCCGGACCGTTACGTCACCTTCGTACCGATGGTCCCGAAACGGACGGGCCGAAGGCCCCGCTCGCCGTCTGCCGGGGCGTCACACCTTGCCGATGCCCAGGGTGTTGACGGCGGGGAGCAGGCCGGAGCCGATCATCGCCAGCCAGGGTCCGCCGAGGAGGTCGGCGAGCCGCGCGGTGTCCTCGGCGCCGAGGGCCTCCCAGGGGGCGGCGGCGAGTTCGTCGGTGCGCCGCTCGACCTCGGCGCGCAGCGCGCGCCCGGCGTCGGTGGGAGCGCCCTCCGGGTCCAGGAGGCCGCGTGCGGTCAGACGGGCGCGGGCGGCGGCCCATTCCGCCGCGCTCCAGCCGCGGCTCTCGAAGACGGGCTCGGGCGCCGCGCCGATCGCGGCGAAGGAGACGAGGGACTCGGCCGGGTCGAGTCCGGCGGCGAGGAGGGCGGCCAGGTGGCCGTCGCCGCGGTGCTCGCGCAGGATCGTCGCGGCCTGCCAGAGCACGAGGTGCGGGGCCTCGGGCCAGGGCAGTTCGGCCTGGGCGGCGGCGAGCGGGCGGCCCTCGGGGCGGGCCGCCTCCGCGGCGCGGCGGGCGAGGGCGGCGGCCTCGGCGAGCTCGGGGCCCGTGACCACGTCGTCGCCGAGGACGGCGCGGTAGGTCCGGTCGACGGCGCGGAGCCGGGCGGCGAGGACGGCGGCGGGGGCGGCGACCTTCCAGGCGCCGGCGACGTGCTCGGCGACCATCTCCGGGCTGAAGCTGTAGAAGGCGGAGGCGACCCGGACCGGCCCGACGGGACCGAGGGCGGCGGCCCGCCACGCGAAGTAGGAGGGCCAGCGCTCGTCCGTCGCGTAGCCGAGGGCGGCGGCCTCGTCGAAGGCCTCGGGGGCGTAGTAGAGCACGGCGTGCAGGGGTTCGAGCAGGTGCCACATCTGTCGTACGCGAGCGGTGTCCACGGTGTCCTCCCTCGTCCACAACTTGTCAGTGACAAGATTGCCCGCCCCCATGCGAACTTGTCAATGACTAGATGGCGGCTAGGCTGCTGCCATGACGACGAGCCGGAGCACCTACCACCACGGCGAGCTGCGCGGGGCCGTCCTCGCCGCCGCCCTCGACGTGATCGCCGCCGAGGGCCCCGGGGCGCTCAGCCTGCGCGACCTCGCGCGCCGCGCGGGCGTCTCGCACGCCGCCCCCGCCCACCACTTCAAGGACCGCACGGGCCTGCTGACCGCGATCGCCGCCGAGGGGTACGAGCTCCTCGCCGCCGCCCTCGCGGGCACGCCCGGACTCCGCGAACGCGGCGTGCGCTACGTCCGCTTCGCGGTGGACCACCCGGCGCACTTCCAGGTCATGTTCCAGCCGGAACTGCTGCGCGCCGACGACCCGGACCTCCTCGCCGCGAAGGAGCGCGCCTCCGCCGAACTCCGCACCGGCGTCGCCGACCTGAGCAACGCCCCCGACACCCGCACGGCCGGCATCGCCGCCTGGTCGCTCGCCCACGGCTTCGCGACGCTGCTCCTCACCCGCAACGTGCAGGGCGCGGTGGGCGACCGCGACCCCGAGGAGTACTTCCGCTCGCTCACCGGCCTGCTCTTCTCGGAACAACTGGCCACCGGGGAAAGGGAATAGCCCGCGTCAGCGCGTAATTGACCAGAGCATGCGAACCACGAACACGCTCCGCCGCTCCGCGCTGGCCCTGCTCACCACCGCCACGCTCGCCCTGGCCCCCACCGCGCTCGCCGACACCGGCCGGCACGGCACCGACGGCGCCGCGTGGCGCGGCGCCTGGGCCGCGTCCCCGCAGTCGGCGTCCGCGCCGTTCGGCCCCAACTGGTCCCAGCAGGGCTTCGAGAACCAGACCGTCCGCCAGGTCGTCCGGGTCACCGCCACCGGCACCCGGACCCGCGTCGAGCTGACGAACCGTTACGGCACCGGCCCGCTGCGGATCACCGGCGCGACCGTCGCCCGCACCGCCGCCGCAGGGACGGCCGCCGCCCGGAGCGCGGTCGAGCCCGGCTCCGTCCGCACGCTCCGCTTCGGCCACCGGCCGTCCGTGACGATCCCGGCCGGCGAGACCCTCCTCAGCGACGCCGTGAACCTCCCCGTCAAGGCCTTCGAGTCGCTGACCGTCACCCTCTACCTCGCGGACGCGACCGGCCCGGCGACCTTCCACTCCTTCTCCTCGGCCACCAGCTACCGCGCCGAGGGCGACCACCGCGCCGACCTGTCCGGGGCGGCCTTCGGCGAGGCCAGCGCCTCCTGGTACTACCTCTCCGGCGTCGAGGTCACCGGCGGCCGCGACACCGTCCGCCGCGACGGCGTCGTCACCTTCGGCGACTCCATCACCGACGGCGTCGGCTCCACCGCGGACGCCGACCACCGCTACCCCGACGAGCTCGCCGAACGCCTCGCCGCCGCCGGCCGGCCGCGCGCCGTCCTCAACCACGGCATCGGCGGCAACCAGGTCGTCAACGACACCACCTGGGCGGGCGAGAAGGCCCTCAGCCGCTTCCGCAAGGACGTGCTCACCGAGCCCGGCGTGCGGACCGTCGTCATCCTCGAAGGCATCAACGACATCGGCGGCAGCGGACCGGCCTTCCCCGGCGGCCCCACCCCCGAGGTCTCCGTCGAGAAGCTGATCGCCGGCCACCGCACCCTGATCCGCGAGGCCCACGCCAAGGGCCTCAAGGCCGTCGGCGCCACCCTCACCCCGATCGGGGGCTCCTTCTACTCCACCCCGGCCAACGAGGCCAAGCGGGACGCCGTCAACCACTGGATCCGCACCTCGGGCGCCTACGACGCCGTCGTCGACTTCGACCGCGCCGTCGCCGACCCGTCCGACCCGGACCGCATCCTCCCCGCGTACGACTCCGGCGACGCCCTCCACCCCAACGACGCCGGCTACACCGCGATGGCCGACGCCCTGGACCTCGACGAACTGTAGACCTCCACGGTGCGGCGCCCCCGCGCGAGGGGGCGCCGCACCACGGCCTCAGCCCCCGAGGATCGTCGTCAGGAACTCGCCCGTCCACGCCAGGAGTTCGCGGCCCACCACCGGCTTCCCGCCGATCTTCCCGGACGTCGGGCGCGGCACCAGGATCTGGTGGACGGCCGGCTTGATCACCGTGCGCGGGTGGAGGCGCTTCAGCCTCAGCTCCTGCGACTCGCGCAACTCCACCGGCGCGAAACGGATGTTGGAGCCCTGCAGGACGATCTCGCCGACCCCGCACGCCCGCGCCAGCATCCGCAGGCCCGCCACCAGGAGCAGGTTCTCCACCGGCTCGGGCAGCTTGCCGTACCGGTCGGTGAGCTCCTCCCGTACGGCCCTGATGTCCTCCTCCGAGTTCGCCGAGGCGATCGAGCGGTACGCCTGGAGCCGCAGCCGCTCCCCCGGCGCGTAGTCGTGCGGCATGTGCGCGTCGACCGGCAGCTCGATCTTGACCTCCAGCGGGGCCTCCTCCTCGACCCCGCCCTCCATCTGGGCCCGGTAGTCCGCGACGGCCTCGCCGACCATCCGCACGTACAGGTCGAAGCCCACGCCCGCGATGTGACCCGACTGCTCGCCGCCGAGCAGATTGCCCGCGCCGCGGATCTCCAGGTCCTTCATGGCCACGTACATGCCCGCGCCCATCTCGGTGTGCTGGGCGATCGTCGCCAGCCGCTCGTGCGCCGTCTCCGTGAGCGGCTTCTCCGGCGGGTACAGGAAGTACGCGTAGCCCCGCTCACGGCCACGGCCGACCCGGCCGCGGAGCTGGTGGAGCTGGCTCAGGCCGAAGTTGTCGCCGCGCTCGACGATCAGCGTGTTGGCGTTGGAGATGTCGATGCCGGACTCGACGATCGTCGTCGACACCAGCACGTCGAACTTCTTCTCCCAGAAGTCCACCACGACCTGCTCCAGGGCCTGCTCCGACATCTGCCCGTGCGCCGTCGCGATCCGCGCCTCCGGCACGATCTCGCGCAGCCGCGCCGCCGCCCGGTCGATCGAGTCGACCCGGTTGTGGATGTAGAAGACCTGGCCCTCGCGCAGCAGCTCACGCCGGATCGCCGCGCCGATCTGCTTCTCCTCGTACGGGCCGACGAAGGTGAGGACCGGGTGCCGCTCCTCCGGCGGCGTCGTGATCGTCGACATCTCCCTGATGCCCGTCACCGCCATCTCCAGCGTGCGCGGGATCGGGGTGGCCGACATCGTCAGGACGTCGACGTTCGCCCGGAGCTTCTTCAGCTGCTCCTTGTGCTCGACGCCGAAGCGCTGCTCCTCGTCGACGATGACCAGGCCCAGGTCCTTGAACTTCGTCTCGGAGGAGAACAGCCGGTGGGTGCCGATGACGATGTCCACCGACCCCTCCCGCAGCCCCTCCATCGTCGCCTTCGACTCCGTCTCGGTCTGGAACCGGGACAGCGCCCGCACCTTCACCGGGAACTGCGAGTACCGCTCGCTGAACGTCCCGAAGTGCTGCTGCACCAGGAGCGTCGTCGGGACGAGGACCGCGACCTGCTTGCCGTCCTGGACGGCCTTGAAGGCCGCGCGCACCGCGATCTCCGTCTTGCCGTAGCCGACGTCGCCGCAGATCAGACGGTCCATGGGAATCGTCTTCTCCATGTCCTCCTTCACCTCGGCGATGGTCGACAGCTGGTCGGGCGTCTCCGCGTACGGGAACGCGTCCTCCAGCTCCCGCTGCCACGGGGTGTCCGGGCCGAAGGCGTGGCCGGGGGCCGCCATCCGCGCCGAGTACAGCTTGATCAGATCCGCCGCGATCTCCTTCACGGCCTTCTTCGCGCGCTGCTTCGTCTTCGTCCAGTCCGCGCCGCCGAGCCGGTGCAGGGTCGGCGCCTCGCCGCCCACGTACTTCGTGACCTGCTCCAGCTGGTCCGTCGGGATGTACAGCCGGTCACCGGGCTGGCCGCGCTTCGCGGGCGCGTACTCGACGAGGAGGTACTCGCGGGTCGCGCCCTGCACGGTCCGCTGCACCATCTCCACGTACCGGCCGACACCGTGCTGCTCGTGCACGATGTAGTCGCCGACCTCCAGCGTCAGCGGGTCGATCGTCTTGCGGCGCTTGGCGGGCATCCGCTGCCCGTCCTTGCCCGCCGCCTTCTGGCCGGACAGGTCGGTCTCGGTGAGCACGGCCAGCTTCAGCGCCGGGTCGACGAAGCCGTAGTCGATGGAACCGGTCGCCACGTGCACCACGGACGGAGAGATCTCCGCCAGGTCCGCGTCCAGACGGGCGGCGATGCCCTCGCCGCCGAGGACCTCGACCGTCCGGGACGCCGGACCGTGCGCCTCCGTCACGAACACCGTCCGCCAGCCGTCGGCCAGCCAGCCCTTGGTGTCGGCGAGCGCACGGGCGGTGTCGCCCCGGTACGACTCGGGGGCGTGCATGCCCAGCGTCAGCGTGTCCCCGCCGGCGTCGGCCTCGTCCGCCGCGAACGGCGACACCGACCACCAGGCCATGTCCAGCTCGCGCGCCCGGTCCCGGACGTCCGCGATCCCCCACAGGGAGGCCGCGCCGACGTCGATCGGGGCCTCGCCGCCGCCGGCGGTCGCGGCCCAGGACGCCTGGAGGAACTCCTGGCTGGTGGCGACCAGGTCGGCGGCCCTGGTCCGCACCCGCTCCGGGTCGCAGACCACGGCCATCGCGCCCTGGGGCAGCACGTCGAGCAGCAGCTCCATGTCGTCGACGAGGACCGGCGCGAGGGACTCCATGCCCTCGACCGCGATCCCCTCGGCGATCTTGTGGAGCAGCTCGCCCAGCTCGGGGTGGGCCTCCGCGAGCGCCGCCGCCCGCTCCCGCACCTCGTCCGTCAGCAGCAGCTCCCGGCAGGGCGGCGCCCACAGACCGTGCTCGGCGACCTCCAGGGACCGCTGGTCGGCCACCTTGAAGTAACGGATCTCCTCGACGTCGTCGCCCCAGAACTCGATCCGGAGCGGATGCTCCTCGGTCGGCGGGAACACGTCCAGGATGCCGCCGCGCACGGCGAACTCGCCGCGCTTCTCGACCAGCTCCACCCGGGAGTACGCGGCGGCCGCGAGCCCCTCCACGATCTCGTTCAGGTCGGCGGTCTGGCCCGACCGCAGCGCCACCGGCTCCAGATCCCCCAGCCCCTTGACCTGCGGCTGGAGTACGGAGCGGATGGGCGCGACGACGACCGAGACGGGCCCGGCGGCCGGGTCGTCGTCCCGGGGGTGCGCCAGGCGGCGCAGCACGGCGAGCCGGCGGCCGACGGTGTCCGAGCGGGGCGAGAGCCGCTCGTGCGGCAGCGTCTCCCAGGACGGGTACTCGACGACCCGGTCCGGGTCCAGGAGGGACCGCAGCGCGGCGGCCAGGTCCTCGGCCTCCCGGCCGGTCGCGGTCACCGCGAGCACCGGCCGCCCCGAGTCCCGGGCGAGCGCGGCCACCGCGAACGGCCGCGCGGCCGCCGGGCCGACCAGGTCCACGTGCGGGCGGTTGCCGTCGGCGGCGGCCTTCACCGCCTCGGCGAGGGCGGCGTCCTTGACGACGACATCGAGCAGACCGTGCAGGCTCATGGAGCTTCCATCCCGGGTTCGTACGACGGTTCGGGCAACGCGAACGGCCCGACACGTGTCACGGGCCGGGTGGTCCCGAGCACGTCCGGCCCGGTCGCCCCCAGCCTACGACGCGTCCCGGCCCCCCGCCGCCCGTTACGAGCCCGCGCCCCGCCGTTCCGTTGTGGGCGGCGCCCCGCCGTTCCGTTGTGGGCAATCGTTCCGCTGGGGCGGAACGGGTGGGCACAACGGAACGGCGGCCGAGGCGGGGCCCCCTGCGGGGGAGCCCCGAAACCCACACCCCCCGCGGGCACCCCCGGGTGGGGGGGGTCGCGCCCCCA
>NZ_JBHWFF010000031.1:0-73040 GCF_042733785.1 Streptomyces sp. NPDC059695
TTGTTTATAAGAGACTGGGCCAGGAGGCTCCCGCGCTTCGCGCGGGAGGTGACCCCGTTTCACGGGGTCCGGGCCTTCGGCCCGTTGGGGTGTCCGCTTCGCTCCCACCCCGAGTCCTTCCGACTTCGCCTCCAGGCCCAGGGCCCGCTTCGCGGCCCCAGCTAGCAACAGCACAGGTGGCGAAGAGGCTTGTCGGGCGCGGATCCGGGGGCTCCAACTAGGAGGGGAGCGAGGGTCGCTCGTTCGTGTCGGGTTCTAGTGTAGCGGGTGCATCGGTTTGATGCAGCATGTACCGTTAGCGGAAACACGAGACACCCCCCCAACCGCCTCGCAGGAGAGAATGAATGCCCACGGATGAAGAAGAGGCCACTTCGGTCTGCCACCCAGCGTGGGACGTTCTCATCCCGGCACAGACCGAATATCTGTCGGCCATCTCGCCTCATTATGACGAGGCCTTCTGGGACGTTGCGCAGCGCGTCGAGCGTGCGGGGTGCCTCGGCAAGACAGACATCGCTGCCCTGGTCGTGTGGAAACGAATCTCTGCTCAGACCCGTTGGGTAACGGACCTCATGTCGCTGCCAGACAGTCATGTTCGAGCTGTGACGGAACGAGCCCTCACATCCGTCCAGGACCTCAATCTCTCTCGCGGTGAGGCGGCTCAGGCAGGGCGCGGTGCCATCGCGGAGCTGCCAGGGTTCGTTACGGGTGATGCCCTCGCGTCGGCCGTTCTGACGGCGGCCGCCCCCAAGCGGATGGCGGTCTACGACCAGCGCGTCCAGCGGGCCCTCAATCTCTTCGGGATCACCCTCACGAAGAAGTCTGGCCGCTATGGCCGATACATGGACATCATCGAAACTCTCCTCACGCAAAGCGGAGGCCGCGCGGATGATTGGACCGCACGCGATGTAGACACTGCCTTGTACTGGGTCGGCCAGAAGAGCTAGGGGGAACTACGGCGATGCAGATCATTAATCTCAAGGAACATCAGGTCGACCAGAAGTCGGCGTTCCGGAAGTGGGTGGGATTCCCTGCAAGGTCACCTGTACCCTCGCAGGGCGCCCGGGGCACCATCGTGTCAGCGACCGGCTCGGGCAAGACGATCACGGCCGCCGCGTGCGCGCTGGAGTCCTTCGCAGACGGCCGGATCCTCGTCACCGTGCCCACCCTGGACCTCCTCGCGCAAACCGCCCAGGCATGGCGCCTGGTGGGCCACCGAGCCCCGATGATCGCCGTGTGCTCGCTGGAGAACGACCCGGTGCTGAGTGGGCTGGGGGTGCGGACCACCACCAACCCGATCCAGCTCGCGCTGTGGGCCTCCTCGGGGCCGGTCGTCGTGTTCGCCACGTACGCCTCCCTGGTGAACCGCGAGGACATCGACGCACCCGAGGGCCAGCGGAAGGTCCGCGGGCCGCTGGAGGCCGCTCTGGCGGGCGGGGAGCGGCTCTACGGGCAGCAGATGGCGGGCTTCGACCTCGCCATCGTCGACGAGGCCCACGGCACCGCCGGCCACCTCGGACGACCCTGGGCTGCGATCCACGACAACGCCCGTATCCCGGCGGACTTCCGGCTCTACCTCACCGCGACCCCCCGGATCCTGGCCGCGGCCAGGCCGCAGAAGGCCGACGGCCCGGAGGCCGAGCTCGCAAGCATGGCCGACGACCCGGACGGAACCTACGGCGCGTGGCTCGCCGAGCTCGGACTCTCGGAGGCTATCGAGCGGGGCATCCTCGCTGGCTTCGAGATCGACGTCCTGGAGATCCGCGACCCCTCCCCTGTCCTCGGGGAGTCCGAGGACGCGCAGCGGGGCCGGCGCCTGGCGCTGCTGCAGGCCGCGCTCTTGGAGCACGCCGCGGCGTACAACTTGCGTACGGTCATGACGTTCCACCAGAAGGTGGAGGAGGCGGCCGCGTTCGCGGAGAAGCTGCCGGAGACGGCGGCGGAGCTGTACGTCACCGACGCCTCCGACGCCGATCTGGCGGCCGCGGAGAAGCTGCCGAAGTCCTCGATCGAGGCCGAGTTCTACGAGCTGGAGACCGGGCGCCACGTGCCGCCGGACCGGGTGTGGGCGGCGTGGCTGTGCGGGGACCACCTCGTCACCGAGCGCCGGGAGGTCCTGCGGCAGTTCGCCAACGGCATCGACGCCGACAATCGGCGCGTGCACCGGGCGTTCCTCGCGTCCGTACGCGTCCTGGGCGAGGGCGTCGACATCACCGGCGAGCGCGGGGTGGAAGCCATCTGCTTCGCCGACACCCGCGGCTCGCAGGTGGAGATCGTCCAGAACATCGGCCGCGCGCTCCGGCTCAACAAGGACGGGTCCACGAAGATCGCCCGGATCATCGTGCCGGTCTTCCTGGACCCGAGCGAGGACCCCACCGACATGGTCGCCTCCGCGTCGTATGCCGGCTTGGTGGCCGTCCTCCAGGGCCTGCGCAGTCATGATGAGCGCCTGGTCGAGCAGCTCGCCTCCCGCGCCCTCACCAGCGGGAAGCGCAAGACCCACCTGCGCCGCGACGAGGACGGGCAGATCGTCGGCACCGGCGGCGAGGGCGAGGACCAGGAGGACGGCACCGACGCCGCAGCCGAGTCGGCGCTGCTCCACTTCTCCAGCCCTCGCGACGCCGCCACGATCGCCGCGTTCCTGCGCACCCGGGTCTACCGGCCGGAGTCCCTGGTGTGGCTGGAGGGCTACCAGGCCCTGATCCGGTGGAGGGCGGAGAACGAGATCACCGGCGTCCACGCCGTCCCCTACGACGTCGAGGTCGAGGTCGGCGTCACGAAGAACTTCCCCCTCGGGCGGTGGGTGCACCAGCAGCGCAAGGCCCTGCGCGCCGGCGAACTCGAGGACCGGCGCAAGGTCCTCCTGGACGCCCCAGAGGCCGGGATGGTGTGGGAGCCCGGCGAGGAGGCGTGGGAGGCCAAGCTCGCCGTGCTCCGCTCGTACCGGCGGGCCACCGGGCACCTCGCGCCCCGGCAGGACGCCGTGTGGGGCGAGGACGACGAGATGGTGCCCGTCGGCCAGTACATGGCCAACCTCCGCAGGAAGGGCGCGAAGAGCGGGCTGGGGAAGGACGAGGACACTGCGACGACCCGGGCCGCGCAGCTCGCCGCGATCGACAAGGACTGGAACTGCCCCTGGCCGCTGGACTGGCAGAGGCACCAGCGCGTCCTGGCGGACCTGGTCGACGCTGACGGCCAGCTGCCCGACATCGCCCCAGGCGTCCTCATGGACGGCGACGACATCGGCCGGTGGCTCCAGCAGCAGAAGCAGCCGGCTACCTGGGCGCGCCTGTTGCCCGAGCAGCAGGCGCGGCTGACCGCGCTGGGCGTGGAACCCGCCCAGGCGCCGCCACCGGCCCCGGCGGCCAGCCGTGCGGCGAAGGGGCCGAGCAAGGCGCAGCAGGCGTTCCAGCGGGGCCTGGCAGCCCTTGCGCAGTGGGTGGAGCGGGAAGGCGCGGACCGGCCGGTACCGCGCGCCCACGGGGAGGAGATCGCGGTCGAGGGCGCGGCGGAGCCGGTCGTCGTGAAGCTGGGTGTGTGGGTCTCCAACACCAAAAGCCGACGCGACAAACTCACCGCCGACCAGCTCGCCGCCCTCACGAAGCTGGGGGTGGACTGGGCTTGACCGAGGCACGTCCGGCTGTCCGTGGTGGGCGGCTGGTGCTCACTGCCTTTCTCGGGGTGGGAAGAATCCTTGGCGTTCCGAACCGTCCACGCTGAATGCGTGGACGGTGGCACGCCCTCTGATGCTCGCTGGCGGTGTCGGGTTCTCGATCACGATGACCTGGCCCGGCGGATTCTCCAGGAGGTCGCGGTAGAAGTTCTCGGCGACGTCGGCGGTCATCAGCTCGGGACGGTCTTCGTGCGGGTCTTCGGGCCGGCGGTAGGTGAGGACCGGAGTGTCGAGCACGACGAAGCCCGGGTGGATCAGGTCGCGGGCTGTGTTCCGGCGCGCGAGTGATACGGCGAAGGCGGCGTGGAGGATGGACCGCATGCCCCTGCCGCGGCTCTTTCGCGGCTGTCCGTCAACGGAGAGCTCGGCAGTCGTTGGGTCGTAGCGGACGCGGTTGCTCCCCGGAACATGCCAGGCTTCCAAGGTCTCATGGATCATGCGCTCGAAGTCGGCGACGTCGGCGGCGGGGATGCCGTCGGGACGGGCAGTCGGCGGAGCGGGAGCCACGGTGGACAGCGATGCCTTGAGGTCTTCGAGCTGCTCGATCTGAGCGTGCAGGGCCAGCTCGTTTTCGACCCGTGAGCGGGCGTTCAGTAGTTCGGTGGCGTCCGTGTCGACCGGTTGCATCCGTTGATCGAGTGCGCGGAGCTCCGCAGCGTTGTGTGTGAGCTCTTCGTGTCGGGCAGCGCGGGCCGATTCAATGTCCGCTGCCTGCTCTTCCAAGTCCTCGATCATGAGGAGCAGGTCGCTGAGCAGGTCTGTTGTCTTACGCGTCTCGGCAGATACAGACGCTGCCAGCTGGGTGCTCTCGGCGAGGTGGTGCTCCGGGTGCTGGTGTTGGGGCTCGGCGCCGCAGAAGACGCAGGTCCCGGTCTGGAAGTAGCCCAGTAGGGTTCCGGCTTCACCGACCATCTGGAGCCGGGCCAAGTCTGACTCGTACTGCTCTTTCAGCAGAGCGAATCGTGCGAGCAGCTGCTCGACCTCGTCGCCCCGCTGCTGGGCCGCGAGGTTGATTTCTTCCAGGCCCCGGCGGTCACGGAGAAGGCTGGTGCGGATTTCAGCAAGTTCGACGGCGGCGGTGGTCACCTCGCCGAGGGCCGCCTGCAGGCGGTCGAGTTGCTCCCGCAGTTGCGACTGGTTTGCCTCCATCGTGAGCTTTCCGCGGTTCTCGTCGATCAGGTGGTCGATGACCGCGATCTTCCCCTTGCCGAACTGCTTCTCCAGATTGCTTGGCGCTGCAGGGCGTTCCGGCTCTTCCTCTCCGCTGAGGAGGAGTTTGAAGACCGACTTCTCCCTGGTTTCGTTCAGGGGATTCCGGGTGCCCAGTACCGGAGAGTGCTGATCTGCCATGCGTGTGTCGTTGACGACGGCCAGGCGCGCGAGGTCCCGAAAGTTCAGCGGCAGCACGTTGCCGCGGCCGCTCTGGAGGATCCGCTGGCCGTCGATTCCCAGGACGGTCAGCAGGTAGCGGGAGATGTTTTTCTTCGACTTGGCGTTGTGCTTGAACTTGAGAGTCTCGTCCGCTGGCTCCGATGGCATCTCTCGGAGATCGTGGTTGAACACCTCGATGGTGTCGCCGCCGATCGCGCGGGACAGAGTGAGGCTGCGACCGTCGCTCACCCGTAGGCCGAGGAGAATGCGGGTGTAGCCGTCGTCCTCCGGGATCGACTTGAGTTCGCTGGCGCCCAGCATGTAGTCCACGGCCTCTTCGACGTAGGACTTGCCCGTGTCCGAGGCTCCGTAGATGACCGTCAGGCCGGGACTGAATTCCACTGCCGCCGGAGGCTTGTCCATGCCGAGGAAGGTCAGGTGGACGAGCGTCAGTCTGATCACAGGACGTCCTCTCCCAGGTCGCCGGGGCTCACGTGGATACGGTCAGACCAGCGCTGGGTGATCTGCTTCATGCCCTCGCGGACGTCCGTTCCTTCATGCATGTAGGTGCTGGTGAGCCAGTCAGCCCGTTCGATGAGCTGCCCGACATAGGGAGCTTCCAGGGCGTTGAGGAAGCTCGCTGCCTCGTCTGTGGCCCCGTACATGAAGCCGTGGTCGGTGGTCGTCATGTCGGCGAGGCCGGCGCGTAGCAGGACCATGAGGCCCTGTTCGATGAGGCGTCGGCGCAGGCCGAGCTCGCCGGGGCCGGCGGGGAGGTCGGGGTGGAGACTGGCGGGGCCGTGGTCGAGGTCGCCGCTGTGGAGCATGGCGTGGTCCAGGTAGACGAGCTGGGCGACGTCCAGGCGGCGGGGGAAGGTCTCTGCCAGGAGGACCAGAGCGCGCATCCCGGCCTCCACGGGGCCGTTGAGGGGGGTCACGAGGTCTCCTCTTTGCACCAGGTCAGCCGGTCGTCGTTGGCCAGACGATGGCACATGCCCTTGAGGTCGATGACCTTCACCACGGGGGCGAGGATGTTCGCCGGGTTCGGTGTGTGGGCGACAGCCGCGTCCAGTACGGCTTCCAGCCGTGCGTAGCCGCTGGCATGGTCGCGGTCTTCGATCTCGATCACGGCGTCGTACAGGTCGGTCTCGATCGCGGTGTAGGTCGCTTCCGGGACACTCTCCTGCGCGAAACGCCACAGCGACTCGGCGTGGAAGAAGGCGGCACGCTGGCGGAAGAGATGGCCGCTGACTTTCGCATGGTCGCGGGCCTGTTGCAGCGTCTCCAAGGCGAGGCCGTGCTTCGCGTTGTAGGCGTCCAGCAGCTTGCGGACGTAGACGGCTTCGTGTGGTGCCTGGTCAGGTGGGGCCGGATCGGCGGCAGGGCGCTGCTTAAGCGGTTGTGGGAAGCGCCTAACGTGGTGGGGGGTCGCAGCGTGCAGTTCGAGAATCTCTTCGAGGTTCCGGGCTTCGAACATTGAGAAGTCCGTCGCCTGCGCCAGTGCGCCCACAGCTGTACGCATCTCCGGGGTGAGCTTGGGCTTGGTCCCGAGCTTGGAGTCCTTGTCGTCCCACGCCGCGAAGAACTCGTCCTTCAGCTGGGGCGGGTTGAGCAGGAGTCGTTCGAGTCCCGTGCCAATCTTTGGTGCGACGAAGACATAGCGCGTGGGCAGCTCGTACGTGCCGAGGATCTTCGCGACGAAGATCTTCACCATCTCTGGGAAGGCGTCTGATTGCCCGAGCGGCTTGAGGTAGTGCTTGCACTGGTAGCAGTGCCACTCGCCTGCGGTGCCTTGCTCGGAGAGACAGGCTGCGACGTCCGCTCCGCGGTCGCCGGCCCCACCCATCCGCTGAACTCGGACGTAGGGACGACCAGACCACGTACCGAACTGGTGGACCCACTCGACGGTGAAGTCCTCCCAGTCGTCAGCGTCGTAGATGTATTGCAGGTACACCTGAGGCGTGGGCAAGGGAGCGCTCTGGGTCGGCGGCGCAAGCACGACGACCTCTGGCGATTTGGGCTCCGGAAAGCCCTCGAATACCGGCCGGGCTCCATCCCTTCCCGGCTCAAGCCTCCCTGCCACAGCCCACCCCCGGCCCCTACTGTCACGCAAGATCACTCACGGTAGTGATATCACCTCGCATGGTCCGTCAGGAAGGCGCCTGGGCAGCCTCACCCCTTGGAGTTGGTGTAGTCGATCACCCTGCGGCCGCGGCCGGGCCGCGCCGAACCCGGCAGCCACGTCCAGGCGCAGGGTCGGATACAGGTAGACCCTGCCGCGGTGTCGACGGACATGTGAGCGCTGATCTCCGCGACGAGGCCGGCTGGACGAGGGTGGTGTCGAGGACGTCGCACGCGCCCAGCCCGACCGTTGGTCGGCGTTTGTTCAGGTCAGGGGCGCAACACGCTTCGGATGTTGCAGCGGATACCCAAGGGCCGGCTACCGGCGGCGCGGGATGGTCATCCGGGCCTCCGCCAAGACGACGCCGGTCACCGAGGGGCGCTCTGTGCGTCGACGCAGGGCCCTTGGGCGCGGAAGCGCGCGCGGGTTTCCGGCCAGGGCGTCGCACTGTCGTGGCCGGAGCAGCCGGCGCCTCCGCAGAGGGAGCGTGAGCCGGGCATTGGCTTTCCGTTGTGCAGTGCCACCCGCCCGTACGCCTCGTAGCGCTCGCGGCCGTCCTCGCCGTCCACCAGCTCGTTGGCGAGCTCCTGCTTGGTCCAGCGTGCGAGATTCTCGCCCGGATAGCGCCACCTCCTGAGGATCATGGCAATGATCTCCGCCTTGGAGTGGTCGTCCATCAGAGCGTTCCTCCGCTGGAGGAGTTCGTTACGGAGCTCGACTTCGGCTGCGGAAAGCGGCGTGATCGCGTTGCGGATGTACTCGGGGTCCGTGTCCGCCTCGAAGAGCATGACGCAGTGATCGTGCGGCACAGGGACGGCGATTTTGCCCGGAAACTTGGCCTGCGACTCGGCGGCATCACGTACCCAGTTGAGGGCTTCGTGGTAGCCGAGGTCTGTGCCCTGCTCGCGTGCGGTGCGCTGGAGCTCGCGGGCGCGCTGCTGCTCGGTGGTGCGCTTGGTCATGGACGGGTCCTCTCGGCACCGGGTCCTCGCCCCCGCACGGCAACCCCGGCTCGATGGATCCTCAAGGTGCTCGTCAAGCGGTCCGTCGATCCCGGAAGACCTTCCACCAGTGGTCCGGGCAGTGTGGGTGTCCGGATGCGGTGTGGGCGTCGGCGAAGCCCAGGGCGTCAGCCCCGCGGGCAGGATACCGGCTCGGCCGCCAGCTCTTCGCCCTCGCCGGAGATGCGGGCGACCAGGGCGGTGGCGCTGTCCGCGTACGGATCGATGGCTCATGTGCGTGCCGAAGGACAGCACCGGGACGCTGGCGACTCCGTCGTGACCCGTGCCGTCGGCTTGTCGCTGGTGCTCGTCCAAGGGCTCATATCTTGCGGCAGCCAGTGCTGTCCCGAGAATGCAAGAACGGGCAGGCAGGAGCAGGCGACGTGGGAGAACTGACACGGCGGACTGCAGATGCCGGCCCTGGCGGCTGGCCGCTTCGAGAGGCGGATGTGGGACAGATCGAGCAGGGGTTGGAGCGCGCGTTACGCACCCGGCCCGTTCCTGCAAGCACCGAGGCCCGCCTGCGGTTTCTGCTGGCATCACACGGTGGTTCCACTCGGCAGGTCGCCACTGTGCTGGAGGTGTCGCAGCGCACCGTGCAGCGGTGGGTGACGAAGAAGCCAGGAGCGCGTCGTCCGCCGGGTCCGCTGCAGGTGCAGGCGATCGAGGAAGCGGTCCTGGCCCGGTGGCAGCCCCGAATACGGGCCCGTCGACGCGCCCAGGCAGAGGCGGAGGGCTTCGTCTTCCATACCAGGGCGCGATTCGGATTCGCGGCTCCTGCAGGCTCCTCTGACGACCCCCGGGTGCGGTGGATCACCCAGGACCTGCCGGGAGAGGTAGCCCGGGAGCTGTTCGCCGCCCGGGACGCCGGCGCGGGCGAGCAGCAGCAGACGGTGATCCTCGCCCGCGCGCTGGGACACGCCTACTTCCGCGAATGGGGCCGCCGGGCCCACGGTCTGCACATCGCTTTCAGCGACATCGAGTTCGCAGACTTCTCGATCGGTTGAGCCTGCCCCTTCGAGCGAAATGCGTCAGGGGGTTCAGCGTCGCGAGGGCCTGCGACTGGCCGGCATGGCTTCGTACTGCTCGGCTTCCTGCCGCTCGCGCCAGTCCCACTCCACACGGCCAACCGGGCCTTGGCGGCGGGCCGCGGGCGGCTGGGGCGGGCGCAGCTTGGCCGTCTCCGCCACGCGCAGCAGGTGCGCACGGTCACCTGGTGCGGCGAGCAGTTCCTGGTCCTCGCCGGAGACGAGCCGGGTGAAGCAGACGGCGGCCCGCAGGAAAACGCCGGCCCAGGGCGGTACGGGGTGGGCGGCGCAGCCGTCGGTGTAGCGGGCGCGGTCGTGCAGGGCGAGCGTGGCCGCGGCCGTGTCGTAGTCGCGGGGGCGTGCGGTGGCGAGTTGCTGGAGGGAGGCGCCGGTGAACAGCGCGGCGGCGACGGCCGCGGCCAGGCGCGGATGTGCGGTCGCCGCGTGCAGTCGGTGGGCGACTCGCTGGGCGGTGTGCGCGGTGAGAGGAGCGGGCGGTGGGCGGTGCCGCCAGGCGATCAACGGTGGCGTGCACGGGTCAGCGCAGGGGCGAGGGCTGTCGTAGGAGATGAGGCGTTCCAGTGCGGGCAGGGTGAGCCACGGACCGGTCGGCCCGGCGGGCTCGTCTGCGAGTGGGGGTTCGGTGACCGGTGTGCCGTGGTAGTGGCGGCGGGCTGCGTCGAGGTCGGTGGTGAGGGAGTAGTCGGCCGTCTGCAGGGCCTGGTGCAGGGCGGCGGGAAGGTGGGGGCGGTGGCAGACCAGGGTCAGGTGGATACCGGTGAGGGCACGCAGCTCCAGGAGGCGAATTGTGCGGCGGGTGGTGAGGCGGTGGGCACGCAGGACGGTCAGCCGGGTGACGGGCAGGGCGGTCATCCAGGCGGCAGCGGCTTCCCAGGCGGGCTGACGCCCGGCGGGGAAGCGCCCGGTGAGCAGGGGCGGTTTGCCCAGGGCGGCGAGAAGGTCGTGGGCGAGGCCGGTCTCGCTGGTGGTGCCTGGGCCGGGGTGCAGAGTGATCCGGCCGGACGGCGGATGGTGGGCGGCCAGGGCGGTGTGGGTGTGGATGACGTCGTCATCGCGGTCGATGACCACGATGACAGACGGCGACCGCGCGGCGGAAGGCATGGCGGTGTGGTGGTCAGCCAAGGCGGCTGAAGGCCCAGCGCAGCAGTTCCTGATCCACGCGGGGACGGCCGGTGCGTGCCAGGGCGGTGCGGGTGTGCGCGGTCAGCTGGGCCCAGGCGCGGAAGTTGCCGTGTGCGGCGTGGCTGTCGGCGAAGGTGATGTCGTCGGGATCGGCATCGGCCCAGATGGGGTGGAACAGAGGGATGACGTCGAGGACCTCGTCGGGGGTGAGGCGGGTGAAGTGCTGCCAGATGAAGATGCGGGAAGAGAGCATCGGTTCGCGGCGCAGCACGGTGTGGCAGCCCTCCCCGCCGACGAAGATGATCGCCAGCTGGGTGGAGGGCTCGTCCCACAGGTAGCGGAAGTACTCGAACGCCTCCCCGTTGAGCCACTGTGCTTCGTCGACGAGGAAGGTGCGGGGGCGCTCGGCCAGAGCGGTCTTCAGCAGACGGTCGAATTCGCTGGGGTGGCGCGGCGGCTCGCCGGCCAGGTCGAGCGCGGTGAACAGCTCGTAGCGCACCGCTCGGGCGGTGGGACGGGCCCGGAAGGTGATCTTGCGGACGTCCTCGCCGGGTTCGAGTTCACGCAAGCAGGTGTTGACGGCGAGCGTCTTGCCGAAGCCGGCGCCGCCGTGGATGCACATCATCGCGCGGGCGGCGACCGTATCGCCGATGTTCTCCCGCGCGGTGAGCAGGGCGCGGGTGGTGACCACGGAGGCGTCGGGGAGGTCGACGTACTGGTAGGTGGCCGCGGTCACGAGGCGTCTCCGTCTTCAGTGGTCTGAGCGGTCGATCCGGGCACACGCCCGGGGGCAGGTTCGGATGGGACGGGAGCAGGCCGGCCGGGCGCGGTCCGGGTGACGAGGGATGGCGGGGTGCGCCAGTCGGCTGGGGGCGCGGCGGGCGGGATGAGGTCCGGCATCGCCAGATCGGACAGGTCGGTGCCGGCGGCCTGGGCGAGCTCGGCCTCGGCCTGCGCGGTGGTCAGGGTGCCGAGCCGCTGGGGGGCCTCGGGCTGGTTCACGGCTGCGTAGCGCTCGCGCTGTGAACCCTCCAGGTCCTTCTTCAGGCGGCGGGCGCGGGCGGCCCGTGCCCGCCGTACAGCGCTGACCTGTTCCTCGGTCGCCTGGTCGGCCAGGTCCGCGGGACCGAGGTAGCGGCCGGTGGCCGCGTGGTAGACCTCGATGCGGTGGTCGTGGTGGGGCATGAAGCGGACTCGGACCTGGATCCCGGACTGACCGGTCATCCACGGCCCCACATAGTCACGTTTCCTGAAGCGGATACCGCGGGTCGTCAACGTGCGGGTGCCGGCGTCCTCCAGGGTGAACGTCCACAAATCCGCCGCGGCCACGTCCCGTAGCGGGGTGGGATCGTCCTGCCACGCCTCAAGCGGGGTCCTGCCCCGCAACGGCGCGGGCTGGTGTTCGGTGTTCCACAACAGCGTCCAGGCGAGCAGACGGGCGGTGAAGTCCTCGAAGCCGAGCAGCACCTCGTCCTTCGGCCGGGACGGGCGTTTACCCGGGCGCGGCTGGCGGGCGTAGCCGGGCAGCGCGGCCAGGAACATGCTCTCCACCGCCCGGTTCAGGCCCTCCACAGTGCCCTTGAGGTGCGGGGTGTAGGCGGGCAGGTCCTCCACCGTCACGTCCAGCAGATCGAACGCGGCGGTCACCGTCCGGGACAGAAAGTCCTTGCCGCGATCGACACGCACTTTCTCGGGCAGACCGCCGAACGGGCCGTAGGGGTCCTCCCGCAAGACCGCGGAGCGCAGCGCGGCCAGCACCGACTCCCGGGAGGGATGTATCGGGGTGACGGCGACGCCGGTGATCGCGTTGGTGGCGCAGTCGGTGAACCAGGTGATCCACGGTCTGCGGGCGGTGCCGTCGACATCGACGAGCACGGGGGCCTGCATGTGGTCGGTCTCCCACACGTGGTTGCGCCAGCCGCGTGGCCGGGCCAGGAACACATCATGCTTACGCGCCGCCCGCTCACCACCCGCAAGCCCAGCCCGCTCCCCCGGCGACAGGTCCCGGCGGATCGCCCGATGCAGCGTCGTCAGCGACGGTGCGTCCGCAGGCGGGGACTGCCGAGCGGCACGCAGGACCAGCTCGCGATGAACTGCCCGCACGTTCCCTTTCCACAGTGCGAGCAGGCCGCGGACTTCGGGCGTGATCGTGAACCTGGCGTCGGCTCGAGATCGGGCACCGGGGTAGGCGGCCGCGGTCTGATCGCTCTGAGCGGCGGCCAGCCAGCGCCACACCGTGCGCTCCGACACCCCCAGCGCATCCGCGGCCACCCGCACGTGCCCTGCTGTCAGCATCTTCCCTGCCCGCAGTGCGAGCAGCCGCCGCACAGCCGGACCGCGCAGTGCCATCCTCGACGCCGCAGGCAACCCGCCGCCTGCGCGGACCGCGTCACCGTCCTCCATGCCAGCTCCCCTCACCCGGGCGGGACATCGTGTGCGTGCCGTGGCCGGCAGCAGGCAATCGCCCTCCCCCTGCATGAGCGCTCCCGTCACAGCGGCGGCGCGACCCGCTGGAACAGCCGCCTCAGCAAGGTCCGGTCGATGGCTGCGTCAGCGGTGGTGAGCAGCGCGTTCTGCAGGTGCGCGGTCAAGGCAGCCCACGTGCGGAATGTGCCGTGGGCGCACGACTGGTCGATCCATCTCAGGTCCGGGGCCGGGACGGTGCGCCACAGTGGATGGAAGCCGGTCATCACGGCCTCTGCTTCCGCTCCGGCTAGGCGTGGAACCTCCTGCCACGCACCGATCCGCGATGCCAGATGCGGCAGCCGGGCCAACGACCGCTCGCTGCCCGCCCCGCAGAGCACCAGCGTGATCCGCGTGTCGGGGTGGTCCCACAGGCTCTGCAGGTACTCCAGGCACGGCATGGGCAGGCGCTGAGCCTCATCGACCACCAGCACCCGAGCCTCGCCCAGAGCTCCCGCCACCGCGGCGTCGGCCAGCGCAGAGGTGTGCGGAAAGCGGCCCGGCAGTGCCAGAGCGTCGAACACCGCCCGCCGCATGCCGGCCACCGACGGGCGCACCGGCACCGGCACCCACGTCACCTTCCAACCAGGAGGCACTGCGTGGAGCGCCATCCGCACGGCGACGGTCTTGCCTCGGCCCGGGTCGCCGAACACACACACCGCGCTCTGAACCGCCATCGCCTGCCCGACCGCCTCGGCCACCGCCCGAACCGACGACGTCCGCACCAGCTGTGCGCCCGCCGGCAACGCCACCCCCTCCAGCGCGCCGCGCTCCCCCGGCGGCACGCCCGCGCCCGCCGCCGGCGCAGGGTGCGGCGGCCGGCCCGCTGCCCCCTTCGCCGCGCCGCCCTCGCGCGGCCGGGCCAGAGCGAGGTCAGCCAGCGCCTTCCTCGTCTGCTGCTCCTCCCGATCCCGCCGCACCATCGCGCGGTCCGGCAAAACCCTGCCGGCCTCAAGGTCCCGGTGCACCACCCGGTACAACGACGCCAGCGACGGCACCTCACCCCCGGCCTGCTTCAGATGCCGGTGCAGCACCGCCACGTTCCCGCCCGCCCGCGCCAGCACCTCCCACGCATGGTCGGACAACTCCAGCCGGGCCCGAGGCCTGCGTTCCACACGCCCCTCGGTCCGCGCCGCCTCCAGCCACCGCCACACCGTCCGCGCAGTCACCCCACCGACCTGCGCACCCGCACGCACATGCGCCGTGGTCAACACCCCGGCCGCATCGAGCTCCAACAGCCGCGCCACCAGCACCGGCCTGGACACCCTCAGCCCTGCCGTAACCTCACCCCACACACCCGGCTCGCCCACCCCGCACCCTTCCACCACGGCCACCGACACCCACCACGGTGCAGCCACGCAGCCCTCGGAAGGATCAGAAGTACCGTTCCCAAGACAGTGGAGCGGAGGGTGGTGTACCACCCCATGACAGCCGTGGCCGTCGTATGCACCGCCCCACGACAGTGACCATGCCCTTCCTCACACCCGACCGGCGACAACGCACCGGTCTGACACACCGTCACTGACGCCACTCCACTGACACCAACCCGGCACATCGCACGGTGATGGTCGCGGACTGGGTCAGCTTCAACGTGATCGACACGGAGAAGCAAGACTGGGCTCGCGGCTGGGCGGCGCTGAAGAAGTTCACCGAACGTGAAGCTCACGCCCGGGTTCCGTACGGGTACAAGGAGGGCGCCTACCCGCTGGGGCAGTGGGTCGCGGAGCAGCGGCGGGCGTACGGGGCGGGGCAGATGGGCGGCCTGCGCGCCCGGCGGCTGGAGAAGCTGGGCATGGTCTGGTCGCTGGCGGACGAGCGGTTCCAGGAGAACCTGGAGGCCGCCAAGGCGTACTACGAGGAGCACTGGACGCTGTGCGCACCCCGGTCCGCGACGATGTTGGACCGGCCGGTGGGACAGTGGTTGTCCAACCTCCGCCGGCCCGGTGCGCTGGAGGGTCACCCCGAGTGGAAGACGGCGCTGGAGGCCGTGGACGAGGACTGGAACCCGGCGTGGCCGCCCGAGTGGCAGCGGCACTACGCCGTGGTCCGCGAGATGCTCGCCGAGGAGACCATCCTCGGCTACATCGAACCCGGGGTCACCGTGCACGGCATGGACATCGGCAAGTGGCTCACCCGGCAGCGCAAGCCCGAGGTCTGGACGGCCCTGACGGACGGGCAACGCGAACGCCTGGAGACCATCGGCGTCATCCCCCACGCCCCGGAGCTCGAAGAACCTGCCGAGGCGGAGGCGCCCGCGGCACCCGTGAGCGCCTTCGAGCGGGGCGTGGCGGCCCTGGCGCAATACAAAGCCCGGGAGGGCTCTGTGACGGTCTCCAGGGGCCACGTCGAACGGCTGAAGGACGGCAGCGAGGTCCGGCTCGGGGCGTTTCTCAGCAACACCAAGAGCCGCCGGGCGAAGCTCACGACGGACAAGCTCGCCGCACTCGCCGCGCTCGGGCTGGCCTGGGCGACAGCCTGACGATCTGATGCAGGAACCCCGGGCACGCAGTGCGGCCCGGGGTTCCTGAGCGGGTTCAGTAGTCGAGATCCAGATAGTCGATGTCGGTGATCTCGACGTCCGACAGTCCTGTAGCCCGTCCGCCGCCGTCCTGGAAATACACCTCTTTGAACCCTTCGGCGATGATTCCGCGCATCTCCTGATCGCTGGCGCCGGAGGTGCGGGCGTCGAACAGGCGTTGCGCGTACGTCGCGGGGAGGTGGACGGTGAGCCTGCGGAACCGTCCGTCGTCGGTGGTGCCGACGGCGGCGGTGTAGCCGAACCGGGCGCGGGTCTCCACCGTGATTCCGCCGGTGGCGGCGGCCTGCTTCTGCCGGCGTCTGCGTACCAGCGGCTGCCATCGGGCTTTGACCGTGTTGTCGATCTTCGCGGCGATGTCGGCGCGGGGGTGCTTGCGGGCGCCGCGCCGGTAGCGGTTGACGGAGTCGGCGGTGACGCCGAGTTCCGCCGCGACGGCTTTCGCGCTGCCGAACTGCTTGAGCAGGAACCCGATCTGGCCCTTGAGCGTCTTGGGCGGGTCCTTGGTGAACGCCTCGCGGTCGGCGCGCTCGATCGCGTCCTCGATCTCCCCCACGGCGCTATTCCCCTTCGTCCAGGACGGCGTCGCCGCCCTTGATGTGGCGGGCCGGGTTCAGCCCCTTCTCCATCAGGTCGACCGCCCACAGCATCGACTGGACGCCCTCCAGCTTCGCCAGACCCGGGGTGGGCCCAAGGCGGAACCCGCCCGGTTGCGGCTTGCCGGAGGCGGCGTAGGGCAGGAAGTCGAGCGGCGATGTCCCCGGGCTCGGGTAGACGACGCAGTCGGAGAGCACGGCGAGCGGGTACAGGCCGGTCAGCTTTGCCATGTTGTTCAGCTTGCGGTGCATGTTGACGCGGGCCTTGCTGATGACGGCGGCCCGGATGTCGGGGCGCCAGGTCGGCCGGGACAGGGCCGGCCATGTCTCGCCCTGCTTGTAGTGCTTGCCCTGGGGGCGCTCGCGGAGCTTGCCGACACCGCCCTTGACCGTTGCCTTGATCGCCGCGAGGACGGCGGCGAGCGCCGGGTCCCGCTGCTTGTGGTGCTCCATCGCGGCGAGGAACTCCGCGTCGGTCAGGTCCCGGGTGACGCCGAGGTCGGCGAGGGTGTCGACGTAGGCGTTCTTGAGCCGGTCGTGCCACGGGTCGAGGTAGGCGCCGGTCTCGCGGCGCAGGTACGCCTCGATCGGGTGCACGTCGTGGCCGAGCTCCTGGGCGTAGGCGAGGGTGTGGGTCTGGTACCAGGCCGGGCCGGTCGGGCGGGAGCCGTCGGGGGTGAACGGGGAGGGCAGGCGCGGGTCTAGGTCGATGTGGGACAGGTCGGCCAGCCACGAGCCGGGGATCTTCGGGTTGAATGTGGGGGCGTGGAAGTGGTCGGGGGCGGAGAGGCCGACGACCAGGCGGGCCGCGGCGGCGAGGAACGCCGTGTTCAGGTCGAGGCCGACCGCCCACGGCAGGGTGCACTCCTCATCGGAGAGGGTGTCCACCGAGCGGACCCACTGGTACGCCTCCTCGTTGAGGAACCCGCCGGTCCAGCCACTGTTGACGACGACGGGGTGTTCCGGGGTGGCCTCCGGAGGCGCCGGGTCCATCGGCTCGGTACCCAAGGAGCCCGGGTTGTAGCCGGAGACCCAGTTGCCGGTGGACGGGTCCTGTACGGCCTTCGTCGGCGGCCGCATGGCGGTCATCAGTTCCAGGCCGGAGACGGCGGTGGAGCCGCGCGGGGTGATGACGCGCTGGGCGTAGACGCCGAGGAGGCGGGCGATGTCGGCCGACTCCATCTCCGCGACGCCGGGCCAGGACCGCTCATCGAGGGCGTCCCACGACAGGATGGCCAGCTGCACGCACTGCCGCTCGCGGCCCTGGGCCTTGCGGTAGATCCGGGCCCACGGGCCGAACCCGCGCTGCGTCAACTGCCACTTCGCCTTCGCCACCTGCCTGACCACAGGGTGGTCCTCCGAAAGGCGCAGCGAGCGGCGCTGCTCATGGCCCTCCAGGCGCTCCGGCAGCCCGAGCTTCACGGCGGCCGTCGCGGTGAGGACGATCAGCGGGTCGGAATCCTTGCCGTACCGGTTGAGCTTGGCGGCACCGAGACCGGACTCCTTGAGGGTCCACTCCACCAGATCCGGCACGGTCGTCGCCGGGCAGTCCAGGACGATGCCGCCTGTGGCGTACGCGGAGCCGTCGCCGTCCAGGACGGCGAGCGGGCCGTGCGGGAAGCGCGGGTCGGTCGGGGGCGCGGCGGCTTTCTTCGCGGCCGGGCGACGCGACGACGACGACGCCGTCTGTCCGGCCGGGCGGGCGGACGAGACCGGGGCGGCGGGGGCCTGTGCCGGGGCGGCCGTCCTGGCGGGCTCGGGCGTGGCAGGGCCTGCGAACGTATTGGGGACCATGGCGGGCTGCGGCGCGGCCGGGGGCGCCGGGAGGGCGGGAGCTCCGTGGGCGGGGTACTTCGCCGCCCACGCCTTCAGCAGCCGTTGGTAGGCCTCCAGGCGCGGTGACTTCGGCTCGCTCCTGCCGTTCTCGTAGTTCTTGACCGTCTGCACGGTCGACTTCAGGGCTTGGGCGAGGCGGGCCTGGGTGATGCCGGCGGCCTCACGCAGGCGGGCCCGCTCCGCCGGGGGCGGAAGCTGTGGCTCTTCCTCCAGCAACGCGTCGATGTTCGCGAACAGCTCTTCCTCGGATGCCATCTCGGCCCCCTTTCTTACCTCCACCCTAGCGCGAGTTACCCAAGAATTTACCCCATACCTTTAACCCTATCGGGGCAATTTCGGGACGAGGGACGGTGGTGCCGTGTGGCGATCTGAGGGGCGATCATCCTCCGAATGATCAAGGGTTCGCATGGCCTGTTCGGCCGTCAGATCGCCGCGCAGGATGTTGCCCTCTAGGAGGTAGAGGGCGGTGCAGGACAGAGCGCGAGGCCCCGTGTGCCTCCCTGCCGGACGAACGGGCTCCGCCCCGCCCGGGAAGGAGCGGACGGGGCGGAGCGGCGCTTATAGGTGAGAACGAGGTTCTGGCACAGATCTTGGGGAGCGGTCGCGGAGGGTGACGGGATCGTTCGCTTACAAGGGAGGGGCACGAACCCGGGCCCGTCACCGAGACGCCGACCACCTGGGCTTACTTGACGAGGCGGAAGTCTGGGTGCTGCAGCCAGGCCCTGAGGAACTGCAGATCGCCGACATGCCGGATCCAGCGGCCGCCGCCGCCCGTGTCGTAGGAGACTTCCCTGACGGTGCCAGGGAGCGTTGCCACCAGCGCCCGTGCTCGGGCCAAGTCCGCAGCTTCTTCGGCCCGATCGCCAGGGGTGTATCCAAGGACGCCGTCGAAGTCGATCGTCGCGTGGAGCCGTTGGGCGACGGCAAGGGCGAGGTGTCCAAGCAGAATGTGGTTCACCTGCCCCGAACAGCCGGCGGCGAGTATGAGGCCCTGAACCGGCGGCAGCGAGAAGTCGGAGTAGTCCTCATCGTCTGCCGGTATGCAGTCGTCCTCGGAGAGGAAGAACATGCCCGCCTCGGCCGTGTCGAGGGGGTGCAGACCGAGGACTGCAGACTCTCGGACTCGGAAGGCCAAGTCTCCGTCAGCCTCGGTTTCGACCGGTCCGCAGAACGTCTCCAGCCACGGGATCACACCGTCGCGTATCTCTTCAAAGCTGCGGTGCTCGAAGAGCCACAGTCCCACTGCGGGTCCCGCCATGATGCCCCCCAAATGCGCGGCCCAGTGCCGTCTGGACCTGGTTCTACCAGGTCCACGGAGAGACATCCGATCGATTTCGGGACGCGGACCTGCTGGCCGGTGGACGATCGCCGGGACAGCGACAGCGGGCCTGTTGTCAGGTGGGACGGCAGGCCTCGCAGACGTGCTTGTCGATCGCGGCCACCAAGTCCTGAGCCAGTGCCTGCACGGCATCGTCCCCGTCACCGGCCAACCTGTCTGCCAGGCTCCTGCCGTCGAGCACAGCTCGGTGAGCCGCGTATTGAACGTCGAGCCGTGGAGGATTGGCCTGTTCGAGGATCGTCAGGAGCAGCTGGATCACACCGGAGCGGCTGGCGACAGAGTCAGTTACCGCGAGATCCCACAGAAACGGGACCGCCTCGGCAGTCGCGTCGAAAACAGACAGCTCACCGAGCCATAGTCCAAGCACTCAACGCTGAAGCGCTCGTCAATGCGTCGCCCCACGCCACCCGTGACAGTCGGCCCGGAACCTCTTCCGCTGATCCGTACGCGTGCGTCAGCTCGTGCCACCGCACGCGGCTCATGCTCTTGAGTATCGTCCCCACCGCGCACCCCAGTTCTAATACCCGCCTGTGACGCCAAGCGCCCCCATTTCACCTCCCAGAGCACATCAACCGCGAGCCTGTCCCGAAACGCTGGAGGAGCGTTCCCAGAACTCAGTTCTGGGAGGCTTGGGGCTCGGAGTGCTACTGGAGCAGGATCATCTTGCGGAGTAGTTCGAATCCGGCCCGGCCGTAGAGCTGCCGCTTGATCTTCTTGATGCGGTTGACAGCACCCTCAATGCTGCCGGAGCTCCAGTCGAGAGTGAGCCCGGCAGTCACGGCGTCGAGGTCCCGGAGCAGGTGGAGTGCAAAGCTGGTGAGCCCGGGTAGCTGGCTGGCGTCCACGGCGTCGATCCAGGTGGGGAGTGTGGAGCCGAGGCGTCGGTGAGTATCTCGCCGAAGTCGCGGACGTGTCTGGCAGCCCTGTCCAGTTCGGGGCAGTGTGCCAGGAGGACCTCCTTCAGGCCGGCCCGGTCTTCCTCGGTCAGGGTCGCGGGGTGACGGGTGATCCAGCCGGCCACCTGCCGCACTGCCGGCGGCCGGGGCGGTGCCCCGGATGGAGCCCGCGCAAAGTGGCAACGTGGGCACGGACCATGCCGTAGGTGACCGGGGCGTGCTCGGCAACCAGCTCGCCGTGTAGTCGGGTGACGCTGGTGCATCACTCGGCGAATCGCCGCTCCAAGGAGGGCTTGTAGGGGTCCAGCCTGCTGGGTCGGGGCCGGATTTCGCGGATGGTGTCCTGCCAGCGTGCGTCGTTCGCGTACCGGAGCACGGTGTTGAGGCCCCAGCCCAGGAGCCGGGCGATCTCCCGGCGTGAGTACCCCTGGGCAAGGAGCTCGTGGACCAGGGCATGTGCTGCCTTCTTCCGCTCGGCTCGCCGACCGGCGGGCGCCGAGTCGCTCTGCGGCCGGCCGGCAGCCGTTCGGGTGGCCTCCGGCAACATGCCGCTGGGTGAAGGATTGCGCAGGCAGTCGCGGTGGGCGGCGACGCAGGTCTCCACGGCTCGGCCGAGGCCTGCCACAGATGGAACCGGTCAACGGCCTGCAAAGCGTCGGGGGCACCGCGCCGGGCGCCCTCGGCGTAGGCGCCCGCCCGGTCCCGGCAGATGATCTCCACGCCGGGGTAACGGACCAGCCCACGGATCGCGGCTCTGGCCCCGGCACGAAGTCCTCGCCCGCCGCGACAACACCCCCGGCCAAGGCAAGGGCGGCGAACGACGCACCGGTGAACCCCAAGGCCCCCGCAAACAGCACGCCTACGAAGGCGACCCCCGCCTCGAAACCGCCCGCGGAGCCCTCACCGCAGCCGGCGGTGCGCCCAAGAGCCGGACCGCCGCCACGCTCGCCGAACAGCACGGAGGCACACCCCGCACCTGGGAACGCCTCCTCACCGCAGCCGCGGCAACCGTTCCAGAAGCGGACAACGGGCTCTAGTGCTGTGACCGGAAAGGTTCACCGGGTCTGATCTTGTGATGGCAGGATCGGCTCGTGGATCTTTCCGAGGGCCTGGCTGCATGGACTGATTGGGACGGTGCCGCCTTCGCGGTGGGCCGCTCGTTGGGGATCTTTGAGGAGTCTGCGACGTTCACGCAGGTCAAGTCGGTGTTCTGGACGGACAACCCGTTGGGGAACGCCCTCCATGAGGTGCTTCTTCAGCTGGTCGCCGCAGGAGTGCTGGAGCGGCGTGAGGAATCGGACGAGCAGTTCCTGTGGTCGGGGCGATGACGTCAGGCCGCCGCTGGTAAAGGTCTGCCGCCCCAGCGGAGACCTCGTTCGCTGCGGACGCGTGCACGTTCGCGGCGTTGGGCGGCCAGGACGTCGCGGTGGCGGGCGTTGTCATTCCGCCAGCGCAGGTAGGCGTGCAGGACCCGGGTCTGGACGGTGTGGTTCGGATGGTTCGAGTTGGCCAGCGTGAACTGCCGCAGCGGTCCAAAGTGGGTCTCAATGGGGTTGGCCCAGGACGCGTAGGTCGGGGTGAAACACAACTCGACCTTGTTCCGGGCCGCCCACCTGCGGATCTTCCAGTTCAGGTGGGCGGAGAGGTTGTCCAGGATCACGTAGATCGGCCCGCCGTCCGGGCGGGCAGCACGGATCGATCGCAGGGCGGCCCAGGTGTGGTCGATGCCCTTGCGGCGCCGGTTGATCCCCCACAACGTGTCGTCGCCAACCGAGTAGCAGCCGTGGAAGTAGGTGATGCCGTGCGTGCGGCGGTAGGTGGCCGGCAGCCGCTCGGGGCGGCTATGTTCGGCCCAGCATGAGCCGGCGGTGGGGCAGATGCCCAGCAGCCCGAACTCGTCGAAGGCGAAGGTGCGGCCCGGCCGCTCGTTGACCGCGTACTCGATCCGCTCCAGCTTGGCGTCGAACGGCGGGTCCGGGGACTCCTTCCAGGTCTCCGTCCGCTGGAAGGTGATCCCGCGCCGGGCCAGTGAGCACTGCAGGGCCTCGCGGCCGATCCGGACGGGCCGGGCGATGTTCCGACGCAGGTGATCGACCAGTTTGTGGACAGACCAGCGGGTGAAGGGTTTGCCCAGCATGGTGGGGCGGGTGGTGGCCGTCTGAATGACGAAGTCCTCGTCGTCACTGCTCAGCAGGCGGGGACGGCCTCCCGCCCACTGAGGGTTGAGGCATGCGAGCCCGACCTCGTTGAAGCGATGGATCACATCACGGACCGTGTCCTCGTCCGCCTGGACCAGACGCTCGATCACCGGGACCGTGCTGCCACCGGCCGAAGCGAGCAGCATCATCGCCCGCCGAAACCGCACCGAGCTCGTACTGCCCCGTCGCACGGTCTGCTGAAGCTTCTGCCCTTCCTGCTCCGTCAGCCGACGGACCCTAACCGGTGGTGCCATCCCGCCTCCCCTGCTGGTTGGAAGTCCTCACTTCCAACCAGCACAACGAGCAACCCGGCGAACCTATGCGGTCACAGCACTAGCCCGGTTCGGCTATGCCCCCGTGGGCGCGGGACCGGCCGTGTGTGCGTGGCGGAGTGCGGTGCAGCGGATGCCGTCGGCGGGGTGCCACTCCATGGCGGGTTCCACGGCGGTGCCGTGGTCGCTGCAGTACGCGGTGGGGACGATGCCGCCGCAGGTCTGCCGTGCGCACCGGCACCAGGTACTGGGGGTGGTGTAGGGCAGCGCGTGGCGAATGACGCCTCCGGTGGTGCGGGGCGAGGCGTAGCTGGGCGGGACCCAAACGCGGGCGGTGTGCGCTTCCCGACCCGGGCGGCGAGCACCCCCGTCGAGCGGCGGACGTCATCCATCGCCGCGCGCAGGCCCGCCGTCAACGCGCGGGCCCGAACGGTGGTCAGCTCGCTCGCCATCACCGCCTCCAGGACGCCCCCTGTCCTACCTCCAGAATCCACCTGCGCCGGCGCAGTCCCTGCGCCGGCAGGGTCCGAGGCGCGGTGCTGGCAGGCCGCTGCCAGTGCCATGGCGTGTGGCGCGGCGGCCCATACGGAAGAGTGCGGACGCCGAGTGGGACAGGCCCTTCGCGAGCTGCTCACTGGCGACGGCGCGCAGCTCTGCGGCGGGTTGCGGTTGCGTCTCCGTCTATCCGAGGCGTCGCCCGCCAGCCTGTCCGCCGCCACAATGAGTGGCAACCACTACGCAGGGGGAACGCAGTGAGCGACGGACTGGACTTAGCCACAACCGTGGTCGGAATCATCTCCGCAGCGGCGACTAGAGCGTGTCTCTTTGATCAGTTGGTCAGTTGATCGGATGTGTCCGTCCGATTAGTGATCACTGATGCGATGTGGGACCGAATCGAGCCGCTGATGCCGGCCGACCCGGTCCGCGGTCGGCGATGGGCCGATCACCGCCGGACCTTGGAAGCCATCGCGTGGAAGTACCGCACTGGCTCTCCCTGGCGAGACCTGCCGAACGAGCTCGGCTCGTTCCAGACTGCTCACAAACGGCTGATCAGGTGGGCCGTAGATGGAACCTGGGAACGCATCCTCGCCGCAGTTCTGGCAGCGGCCGACGCTGATGCCGACATCGGCTGGACCGTCTCGGTGGACTCCACCGTCTGCCGGGCTCATCAGCACGCTGCCGGTGCCAGGAAAAAGGGGCGCCGGGCCGGGCCGAACCCGACGACCATGCCCTCGGACGCTCCCGCGGCGGCCTGAGCACGAAGGTCCATCTCGCCAGCGACACCCGTGCACGGCCCCTGGCCCTCCGTATCACCGCAGGCCAGGCGGGCGACGCCCCGGCCTTCGAGACCGTCATGGCAGGCATTCGTGTTCCGCGAAGCGGACTCGGACGACCGAGGACCCGACCCGATGCCGTCCTGGCGGACCGCGCGTATTCATCCCGCGCGATCCGCAATCACCTCCGCCGACGCGGAATCCGCGCTGTCATCCCCCAGCCGTCCGACCAGGTCGGCCACCGGCTGCGGCGAGGAAGCGGTGGAGGCCGCCCACCAGCCTTCGACGCCGAGGCCTACAAGCAGCGCAACGCCGTCGAGCGGTGCATCAACCGACTCAAGCAGTGGCGCGGCCTGGCCATGCGAACGGACAAGCTCGCCATCGCCTACCAGGCCGCACTCCACCTCGCCGCGATCCTCATCTGGACCGCCGCTTGACCGCCGAAGCACCTCGCCCGCGAAGATGGCCGCATGGACGATCTTGTGGAGTTCCTCGTCGCACGCGTCATGGACGATAACCACGCCTATGCCTACGTGGCCGGCACCCTGGGCGGCGAGGCTCTTCTCGACAGCCATCTCCCCATGCTCGACCTGATCGAGCAACTGGCGCACGACTACAAAGCTATGGACCCCTCCGACTCCCGCTCGACCGGGCTGGCATACGCGCTGCGAGTCCTTAGCCAGTCATACGCCGAGCACCCCGCCTACCAGCAGGAATGGCGCCCATAGCCCTTCAAAGAGACAGGCCCTAGGCCCCGAGGACACGGGAGCTGCCGTGTGTGGTGGAGCGCAACGCCCATGCACGGAACGTGATCCTTCAATGGCTCTACGACCATGAAGAGGAGCAGGTTCGTTCCCTCGCCGAGATGATCAACGACCCTCAATTGCACTTCTACGGAGACGCTTTGACGAGCGACGAGACGGGACGGGCGTTTTCGTACCTGCGTGATCAGTCCATGGTCAGGGCAAGGAGATCTTTCGGCGGAGATGTCTTGACCCCAAGGATCACGGCCCGTGGCATCGCATGCGTGGAGACTGGGAAGACCGTGGCCGACTTCACCAACCCGCAGCACAGCGGCGGGAACGTCCGTAACACATACCTGCCGAACGCGCAGGGGGTCATTGTGGGCGAGCAGCAGAACTTCACCCAGAACAACAACGCTGGCATTGAACCGAGCGCGTTTATCCGGCTCGCGGGATACCTCGGACAGGTGAGCGCGACGCTCGGGCTGGAAGAATCCGAGTGGATCGAGTTGGAGCGGGCGGCCGAGGAACTGCATGCCGCAGCCACGTCCGCCTCCCCCGAGCCAGGCCGACTGCAAGCGCTAACGAGCCGCATCGTCGACGGACTGACCAATGCTGCGGGCACGATCGCCGGACAGGTCGCTCTCCAAATGGGGCAGGATGCTCTGGGATCGCTGGGGTGATGGTCAATGCCCGGCAGGGCACTGGCGTACTGAGTCAGTCTGGGTACCCGCACAGGCGTCCACCACACCTCCTGCTGATGGCAGGAGCCTTCCCGGGTCAATAGCCCCGAGCAGAAGAAGCCGTCGCAGGTGGCGCACCAGGAGACGCCGCGGCCGGAGAGTTCGTCTTCGTTCGGCAGGCCGAGCTTGCGGTAGCCGGAGCCGGTCGTGATGATCACCGTCCTCGCACGGTGGACCGTTCCCTCACTGTCGGTGAGGAGCTTGATGTCGCCGGTGAGGTCGACGGCCACGATGTCGTCGTCGATCATCTCGGCACCGAAGCGTTCGGCCTGGGCCCGCATGCTGTCCATGAGGTCGGGGCCGTCGATGCCGGTGGGGAAGCCGGGGATGTTCTCGACCTCGGTGGTGGTGGTGAGTGATCCGCCGACGAAGATCGAGCTGCCGAAGAGGAGTGGCTTCAGCTGGGCGCGGGCGGTGTATAGGGCGGCGGTGTACCCGGCGGGGCCGGAGCCGATGATGACGGCGTCGCCCATGCCGTTGTCGGCGGGGTCGCGTCGGTCACGGTGTCAGCTCTGCTCCTTGGCGTCGATGTCGGCGATCAGGTCCTCGATGAGGGCCTTGATCTCGTCGCGGATGGGGCGAACGGCCTCGACGCCCTGGCCGGCGGGGTCTTCGAGTGCCCAGTCGAGGTAGGTCTTGCCGGGGAAGTACGGGCAGGCGTCGCCGCAGCCCATGGTGATGATGTAGTCGGATGCCTGAGCGGCCTCGGTGGTGAGGACCTTCGGCTTCTGGTCGGAGATGTCGATGCCCAGCTCGGCCATGGCGGCGACGGCCGAGGGGTTGATCTGGTCGCCGGGCAGGGAGCCGGCGGAGCGTACCTCGACCCGGTCGCCCGCGAGGTGGCGCAGGAATCCGGCGGCCATCTGGGAGCGGCCGGCGTTGTGGACGCAGACGAACAGGACGGACGCGGCAGGCGTGGAGGACATCGTTCTTCCTTGGGGTTCAGGCAACTGCGGGTGAGCGGATGGGTCCGGCGCCGAGCTCTGTGAGGAGCGCGGTGATGTGGGTGTCGATGGCGTCGCGAATGTCGCGGACGACGGCGATCGGGGCTCCGTCGGGCTCGGGGACGGGCCAGTCCAGGTAGCGGTGGCCGGGAAGAACGGGGCAGCCGTCGCCGCAACCCATGGTGTTGACGATGTCGGCGCCTTGCACGACCTCGTCGGTCAGCGGCTTGGGGTAGACCTCGTCGAGCGGACCACCGGATTCGGTGAGGACCTGCAGAACCTGGGGGTCGACAGCGCTGGCGGGGTGTGTGCCGGCGGAGGAGACGGCCACGTCGTCCCCTGCCCGGTGTGCGAGCAGGGCCACTGCCATCTGGGAGCGGCCCGCGCTGTGGCTGCAGACGAACAGCACTCGTGGCCGGCCGCTGCCCGCGGCCGGGTTCGTGGCGTGCGCGAGGGCGTCCAGGCTCTCGGCGGCGAACCGTTCCGCGAGCACCACGAGATGGGTGCGGACGTGGGCATGCACGGCGAGCCGGGTGTAGGAGTCGACGAGCAGGCGCTGCACAGTCTCCGGCGAGAACCGTCCCCGGTGCCGTATGGCGAGGCGGGCGGCGCCGGCCGCGAGGCGTTCGTCGGGGAGGACCGGGTGCGAGGAAGCGGTCATGACGGAACCCCCTTTCCGGCAGGCTCTAAGAATGAATCAGCCCCAGCTGGTATCAGCAGATGGTGATGTGACAGTATCAGTCCATGATGACGTCAGTCGACACTGATCTGATCCGGGTGCTGGGCGACCCCCTGCGGCTGCGGATCGTGACTCTGCTCGCCCGCGAGACGCTGTGCACCACCCACCTGGTGGAGGAGACCGGCGCCAAGCAGACCAACCTCTCCAACCATCTGAAGGTGCTGCGCGAGGCCGGGGTCGTCGACACCGAACCCTGTGGCCGCTTCACCTACTACCGGCTCAGGCCCGAGGTCATCGAGACCCTGGCGGGCCAGTTCGCCGAACTGGCCGCCACCGCCCGCGCCAATGCCGACTCCAAGAGGTCCTGTTGACCACCAACGCCCCCGCGGCTGCCGAAGACCGGTCGGTCGTCGCGAAGCTGTCGACCCTCGACCGCTTCCTCGCCGTCTGGATCCTGCTCGCCATGGCCCTCGGCCTCGGCCTCGGGCGCCTGATCCCCGGCCTGAACGACGCCCTCGCCAAGGTCGAGATCGGCGGCATCTCGCTGCCCATTGCCGTCGGCCTGCTGATCATGATGTACCCGGTCCTGGCGAAGGTCCGCTATGACCGTCTCGACGCCGTCACTGGTGACAAGAAGCTCATGGTGTCGTCGTTGGTGATCAACTGGGTCCTCGGGCCGGCGATCATGTTCGCCTTGGCGTGGATCTTCCTGCCGGACCTGCCCGAGTACCGCACCGGCCTGATCATCGTCGGACTCGCCCGCTGCATCGCCATGGTCATCATCTGGAACGACCTGGCCTGCGGCGACCGTGAGGCCGCCGCCGTCCTGGTCGCCCTCAACAGCGTCTTCCAGGTGCTCGCGTTCGGCCTGCTCGGCTGGTTCTACCTCGACCTGCTGCCCGGCTGGCTCGGCCTCGGCGACGGCGAGACCCTCGACATCTCCATGTGGAAGATCGCGCTGAACGTCGTCATCTTCCTCGGCGTCCCGCTGCTGGCCGGGTTCCTGACCCGCCGGATCGGCGAGAAGAGGATGGGCCGCGAAGCCTACGAGACGAAGTTCCTGCCCAAGATCGGCCCCTGGGCGCTCTACGGCCTGCTGTTCACGATCGTCATCCTCTTCGCCCTGCAGGGCAAGACCATCACCTCCCAGCCGCTCGATGTCGCGCGGATCGCGCTGCCGCTGCTGGTGTACTTCGCCGTGACGTGGTTCGGCACTTTCGCCCTCGGCAAGGCGATCGGCCTGAACTACGACCGCACCGCGACCCTGGCCTTCACCGCCGCCGGCAACAACTTCGAGCTGGCCATCGCCGTGGCCATCGCCACCTTCGGCGTCACCTCCGGCCAGGCCCTCTCCGGCGTCGTCGGCCCCCTCATCGAGGTCCCCGTCCTGGTCGCCCTGGTCTACGTCTCGCTGGCCTGGCGCAGGCAGTTCAGCCCTGCCCAGCAGTAGCGTCCCGCCCACGCCGCCGCCCGGTGTCCCGCCCCGCGCCCGCAGGGCGGGACGCCACTCTCCCTGAGAAGGAATGCCCCGCCCATGACCTACGAGACCGTTGACGTGGTCGTCATCGGCGGCGGCCAGGCCGGGCTCGCCGCCGGCTACCACCTGCGCCGCGCGGGCCTCGCCTTCGTCATCCTCGACGCCGCCCCCGCCCCGGGCGGAGCGTGGCAGCACACCTGGGACTCCCTCCACCTGTTCTCCCCGGCCGCGCACTCCTCCCTCCCAGGCCGGCTCATGCCCCCACAACCAGGCGAGACGTATCCGGATGCCGCGCACGTGGTCGCGTACCTCGCCGACTACGAGCAGCGTTACGACCTCCCCGTCCGCCGCCCCGTCCGCGTCGCGGCCGTTCACCGCGACGGCGCGTTCCTGCGCGTGAACACGAACGCCGGAGCCTGGCGGGCCCGCGCGGTCATCAGCGCGACCGGCACCTGGTCGCGGCCCTTCATCCCTGCCGTCCCCGGACGCACCGAGTTCGAGGGGGCCCAACTCCACACCGTCGAGTACCAGCGCCCCGCGGACTTCGCCGGACAACGCGTCGTGGTGGTCGGCGGCGGGAACTCCGGCGCGCAGATCGCCGCCGACCTCGCCCGCGACACCACCCTGACCTGGGTGACCCTGCGCGAACCCCGCTACCTCGCCGACGACATCGACGGCCGTGCTCTCTTCGACGTGGCGACCGCCCGCCGCCGCGCCCTGGACGAAGGCCGCACCGACACCGGCGGCGTCGCCTCGCTCGGCGACATCGTCGCCGTCCCACCGGTCCGCGCGGCCCGTGACGCCGGCCTCCTCAAGGCTCAGCCCATGTTCACCCGCCTCACCCACACCGGCGTGCAGTGGGCGGACGGCACCCGCACCGACGCCGACGCGGTCGTCTGGTGCACCGGATTCCGCCCCGCCCTGTCCCACCTCGCCCCGCTCGGCCTGCGCGGGCCCCGCGGCCACATCCCCACCACCGGCACCCAGGCCCTCGACGAGCCCCGCCTCCACCTGCTCGGCTATGGCGACTGGACCGGCCCCGCGTCCGCGACCCTCATCGGCGTCGGCCGCCCCGCCCGCGAAGCCGTCCGCCAGATCGCACAGCTCCTGTCCTGACAACGGAGAATCCCGGCGTCGGGCCGACCGCGTGCCGTGAAACGGCCAGCATGACCGAAGCACCCTCACCGGCCCTGTGCCTCATCGACGACGAGGACGCCACGGCTCTGACACTGATCGTCGAAACACCGAACGGCCCGCACATGCGGCGCATACCCCAGGCTCTGCCGCTGCCGATCCACGTCGAGCACGGCAAGGCCGCCGAGGAAGCCGCCCCCACCGCGGCCGCCGCCTGGGGTCTGCCGGACTTCGTCTTTCAGCAAGCCGCGCACGCGGCAAAAGGCTCAGGCTCGCGAGAACAGGGTGACCGGCTGCTGATCGCCGGCCGGCGCGGCGCGGCGGTGCAGTTCAAGGCCCGCACGATCCATCCGAAGCCCGACGCCAAGGAGGTCGGCTGGGTGCAGAAGGTCGCGGCCAAGGCGATGAGCCAGGCCAAGGGCAGCGTGCGGCAGCTGCGCATGCTGCCCGCCGACATGGTCAACGGCCGGGGCCGCCGCATGCGCGTCGACGGCAACGACTACGAGTGGATCGCCGTGTTCCTGCTGGACCACCCCCACGTGCCGGAAGGGACCATCGCCACCTGGCAGCCGGTCGGCATGCCCGCCATCGCCCTGACCCGCCGCGACTGGGACTTTCTGTTCGGGCAGCTGCGCTCGACCACTGCCGTGCTCGACCACCTCTTCCGTGCTGCGGAACAACCGGCCGTCCCGCTCGGTGATGAGCCGGTGCGCTAGTACGAACTCGCCGCTGCCGACGCCGCCGCCCCGCCCGACGAGATCGACACCGGCCTCGTCGGAGAAGACTGCGTGCTGTACTCCACCCCGCAGCTGGCTCAGGCGCCTGCCGGCGACGACGGGACCCGCGCCCACCTCATGATCCGCTTCATGCTGGAGGACATCGCTCTCACCCCGCTCGGCAGTCCTCTCACCGAGTCCAACCGCCACACCATGCTCTCCGACCTCGACCAACTGCCGGTCGAAGCCCGCACCGACTGGGGCCACCTGCTGCAGGACATGCTCCGCGACGTCCCTCACGTCCCCGACGGACAGACGAAGTGGCGTTTCAGACGACGGCTCGACGCGGACGGGACCCGGCAGCTCATCGTCGGCGCCGCCACCCGATTCGACGACGACGTCCAGGCCGCATTCACCGCCTACGTGCAGCTGCGCCACCAGGAGGTGACCTCCCGCACCGGCAAGACTGAACAGCCCCTCCGTACTCGGCGTCCTGCTCACCCCCCGCCACGACAGCCTGCGGCCCTGGGACACCACCACCATCGGTGTCCACGGCGACCTGGACCTGCCCGAGGAAGACCTGCAGAACTACGGCGAACTGTGGAACCGCTCCGCCTCAGACGGCTCGGTCGTCACGGAGGAATGAACCGCCGCAAACGTCCAGCACGCGGCCGTGTGGCCAGCGCCCCGAGGTCCGAGACTGGTTGGCTTTGTCCACGAGTTGAGTTGTGAAGTCCGCTGTTCACGAGGTCTGGGAGGTGCCGGGATCAGGCCGAACTCGGTGGTCACGAGGTCGGGAGGCACCCACGGCTGCTCAGTCGTGACGGGCGAGCTTGACTGCGGAGACGAGGAGGATCACGGCCAGTGCGGGGATGAGGACCATGTCCGGGAACACGCCGAGAAGGAGCCCGCCGAGCACTGCCCCAGCGACCGAGCCGGCAGCCATGACCGCAGTGAATCGGAGATTGGCGCCGAGGACGGCGAAGCTGCCGTCGCGGCTGTAGCGGGCGAACGCCACGAGCATGGTCGGCAGGGAAACCAGAAGGGACAGGCTTCCGGCGATCTTGATGTCCTCACCGAACAACAGCACGATCGTCGGGATGAGCAGCTCGCCCCCGGCAACGCCCATGATCGCGGCGACGACACCGATGCCGAATCCAGCCGCGACGCCGGCTGGGACCTGAGCCCACCAGGGCAGCGCGAGGGTGTTCAGGGTGGTGGTGTGCGTGACCACCAGGGCAGCGGCCATGAGGACCATCAGGGCGGCGAGCACCTTGTAGAGGGTGGTGCTGCGCATACGGACCACCCAGGACGCTCCGGCCCAGGCGCCCAGCAGGCTGCCGGCCAGCAGGTTGACCGCGACCGGCCACCGGGCGGCGACCTCGGCTGCCGGCACCGCGGCCAGCCGGGCGGGAAGCGCGACCAGGACCACGACCAGGCTCATCGCCTTGTTCAGGATCACGGCCGAGAGCGCGGCGAACCCGAAGACGCCGATCAGCAGTGGGAGGCGGAATTCGGCGCCGCCCAGCCCGATCATCCCGCCCAGAACACCGATGGCCGCCCCCGCTCCGAACACCACTGGTGCTGAAAGCGTCGGCCGGAGGGGATTGAGGGTCTGGTCAGTGATCATGACGGGCATCCTCGCCGGTCACAAGCCTGCCCTGCTACAGCGAGCTTCTACCTTCGGGGCAAGGGACGGAACGGCCGGTCCGGATTCGTCCGGACCTCCGAGAACCGGCTGCGACAGCCCACCCGCTCTGCTGCCCTGCGCCGTCGAAACTTTGCCGTGGACAAAGCCAACTGGTCACACCACGGCCGTACTGCGGCGCTCGACGAGCACCACGTCGCGCCACACTCCGTGGTGGCGGCCGATGCGTTCTCGGGTGCCGATGACACGGAACCCGGCCCGCTCATGGACGGCGAGACTGGCGGTGTTCTCGGGGAAGATGCCGGACTGGATCGTCCAGATCCCCGCCGCCTCCGTCGACTCGGCCAACGCCTTCAACAGCATGGAGGCGACACCGCGGCCGCGCGCGCCGGGATGGACGTACACGGAGTGCTCGACCACGCCTGCGTACGCGCCCCGGTCGGACACCCTCGACGCCGCGACCCAGCCGAGCACACGGCCACCCTCGTCCACTGCAGCGAAACGGTGCCCGGGCAGCTTCACCGCGTCGAATTGCTCCCACACCGGTGCGACGGTCTCGAAGGTGGCGTTGCCCTCGTCGATCCCGGCCTGGTAGATCGCGATCACCTCGCCGGCGTGCGCGGCCGTGAGCGGCACCACCAGGGTTGAGGAGCTCACGCGGCGGCCGCCCGGGTGAGGAGCGCGCCCATGGCGGCCAGGACGGCGGGCTCCACGCGGTAGTACACCCACGTGCCACGCCGCTCGGAGGACAGGAGGCCGGCCTCCTTCAGCTTCTTCAGGTGGTGGGAGACCGTGGGCTGGGAGACGCCGACGTCGGAGATGTCGCACACGCACGCCTCGCCGCCTTCGTGTGACGCCACGGCTGAGAACAGCCGCAGGCGCACGGGATCACCCAGCGCCTTGAACATGACCGCGGTCCGCTCGGCCTCCTCGGCCGTCAGCGGCCGCTCCGTCAGCGGCGGGCAGCACGGCTCGACAGCGGACTCCAGCAGCGGCAGCACCTTCACATTCGACATACGTCTATGTTGACACATCTCGAAGCAGCCCCCCAGAGGTCTCCGCCCGGACACGGGTGCCCGCCTCACGGGCGAAGCTCGGGATTCGATGAATGTCTATGTTGACGCTCGTCGATGCAAGGGGCATGCTGAAGGGGCAGGAGATCGATGAACGTCGAAACAAAGGGGACTCGTCATGAACGCCACCGCCACCGAGCAGCTGCCCGTCGTGGTCATCGGGGCCGGTCCGGCCGGACTGGCCGCCGCCTCCCACCTCGCCGACCGGGGCATCGAGCCGCTGGTCCTGGAGGCCGGTGCGCAGGCGGGTGCGGCAGTGCGCGAGTGGTCGCACGTTCGGCTCTTCTCCACCTGGGGTGAGGTCACCGACCCGGCCGCCGAGAAGCTCCTGGCTCCCACCGGGTGGGTGAAGCCCGACGCGAAGACCTACCCGACCGGCGGCGACTGGGCCGAGCGGTACCTGCAGCCGCTCGCCGACGTCCTCGGCGACAAGGTCCGCACCGGTGCCCGGGTCACCGGCGTCTCCCGCGTCGGCCGCGACCGGATCGTCGACGCCGACCGCGAGGCCCAGCCCTTCACCGTCCACGTCACCTACACGGACGGGCGTGAGGAGCGGATCCTCGCCCGAGCCGTCATCGACGCCTCCGGCACCTGGTCCGTCCCCAGTCCCGCCGGCGGCGACGGACTTGCCGCGTGCGGCGAGCGCGCGGCCGCCGACCGCATCTCCTACCGCGTCCCCGACCTCAAGGACCCGGCCGCCCGCCGACGCTACGCCGGGAAGCGGACCGCCGTCATCGGCTCCGGCGCCTCCGCCTTCACCGCGCTCGCCCTGCTCGCCGACCTCGCGAAGTCCGAGGACGGCGCCGGCACGCACGCCACCTGGATCCTTCGCCGGGGCATCTCCGGCTCCACCTTCGGCGGCGGCACCGCCGACCAGCTCCCCGCCCGCGGTGCCCTCGGCCTCGCTGCCAAGGCCGCCGTCGACGAAGGGCACGCCGACGCCGTCACCGGCTTCCGTACGGACGCCTTCGAGCGCGTCGGCGAGCAGCTCGTCCTCGTGGCCGAGGACGGCCGCCGGCTCGACCTCGTGGACGAGGTCATCGTCCTCACCGGCTTCCGCCCCGACCTGACCTTCCTCGACGAGCTCCGCCTCGGCCTGGACGAACGCCTCCAGGCCCCGGTCGCACTGGCGCCGCTGATCGACCCGAACCAGCACTCCTGCGGCACCGTCTACCCGCACGGCGTGAAGGAGCTGTCCCACCCGGAGGAGGGTGTCTACGTCGTCGGGATGAAGTCCTACGGGCGCGCGCCCACCTTCCTCGCCCTCACCGGCTACGAGCAGGTCCGCTCCGTCGCCGCCGCGATCGCGGGCGACCACGAAGCGGCCGAACGTGTCGAACTCGTCCTGCCCGAGACCGGAGTGTGCGGCGGCGCAGGCCTCTTCGACCAGCCCGAGACCAGCGAGGCCGCCGACGGCGGTTGCTGCGCACCCACGCCGACGCTGATCCAGCTCGGAACCTCTGCCCCGGCGCCCTCCTGCGGCTCGTGACCGACCTCAACACCCGTACAGACGGGGCCGCGACCGGGACGGGGGTCCGGTCGCGGCCCCGCGGCGCGCTACCCGCACTGTGCGCCACGCAGATCACCAGCTGGGGAATCGTCTACTACGCCTTCCCCGTCCTCAACCCTGAGATCACCGCCGCCACCGGCTGGTCCACCACCGCCACCATGGCCGCGTTCTCACTCGCCCTCATCGTCTCCGGCGTCGCCGGGATCCGAGTCGGCCGGATCATCGACCACCGCGGTCCCCGCGCCGTCATGACCGCCGGCTCCGCCGCAGGCGCTACGAGTCTCGTGGTCGTGGCCCTGGCGCCCAACCTGCCGGTGTTCTTCGCGGGCTGGCTGCTGGCCGGCTTCGCCATGGCCGCGACGTTCTACCAGCCCGCGTTCGCCGCCATCACCCGCTGGTTCGCCCCCGGCCACGTCCGCGCCCTGACCATCGTCACGCTCGCCGGCGGCCTCGCCTCCACCGTCTTCGCGCCCTTCACCGCCGCCCTCGCCGACCACTTCACCTGGCGCACCACCTACCTCGTCCTCGCCGCGCTCCTGGCCGCCATCACCATTCCGGCGCACGCGTGGGCTCTCCGCGCTCCCTGGCCGCCGGCCGCGCCAGCGATCATCGATGTGACCTCGACGCCGCAAGAGGTGGTGCGCAGCCGTCCGTTCCTGCTGCTCGCGCTCGCGTTCACGCTCTCGGCGTTCGCGATGTACGCCGTTGTCGTCGCCCTCGTCCCGCTCGTGATCGAACGCGGCTACACCACCAGCCAGGCGGCCTGGGCCCTCGGCCTCGGCGGCGCCGGCCAGACCCTCGGCCGCACCCTCTACTCCGGCCTCGCAAGCCGCACCGGGACCACCACCCGCACCGCCGTCCTCATCGTCCTTGGTGCCCTGATCACCGCAGCCCTCGCCGCCGTCCCCGGGCCGTACAGCCTGCTGGTCGCGGTGTCGGTTGGGGCAGGCGTGGTCCGGGGCAACCTCACTCTCCTCCAGGCCACCGCCATCACCGACCGCTGGGGCACCACCCACTACGGCCGCCTCTCCGCAATCCTCAGCGCACCCGCCATGACCGCCGCAGCCCTCGCCCCCTTCGCAGCCGCCCTCCTCGCCCCACCGCTCGGCGGAACCCCACAGCTCTTCGGACTGCTCTCCGCGCTCGGCCTGATGGCCGCAACCGTCGCTGCAGGCGCAGCCCCCCGGCCTCGACGGCGAAACCCTCGATCCAAAAACGTGGACCCGCTCACCCGTGACGAGGCCGCCGCGTACTGGGCGAGGGGATACGGGCCTGCGCGATCTGCCGTCCGGACAGCGACCTCGGCATCCTCGGCTGACCCCCAGGCTCTGCGGACAGGGCGTGGAGGAGGGCGGTGTCACCGAAGGTGACGGCGGTCAGGTCGAGGCGGACCCGGGTGGCACGGTGCCGAGTGCATCGGTGAGGGCCTGACGCAGGCAGTCGACTCTGGTCTTGCCGAACTCTCCGCTCGCCGCCAGCAGCGCCATGCCGTCGGGCCGGGTGTCGCGCCGGAAGACGCAGCTGCCGCCGGGGGTGCTGTAGAAATGACAGTCGTCGGCGGTCTCCACCGTGCTCGGGCCCCGCGGACGCGGGGAGCAATCGGCATCGGACACCTCGGGGTGCCAGCGGTCGGAAGCATCCCCACGCATGCGGGGAGCAGCCGGCGGCGCCTGGTCGAGGACCGCCCGCCGCAGAAGCATCCCCACGCATGCGGGGAGCAGCCTTCGTGACCTGCAGTTCTACCTCACACACAACCCACGCCAGACCTCTTTCACCAAAACAGACGAAGCACCCCGCACACAACCAAGCCACTCCCCCGCAACTCGCAGGGCCAACGGCGGCCAGCGGCCAGCCGACCCGTCCCCATGCGAAGGCCCTCGGGGAATGCGAGGAGATGAGAGGCCTCAACCTCCGCAGGCCGTCAGGTTGGGACCGCCCCCGCGCGTGCAGGGAGCAGACAGCGTCCTTCCCTCGGCGTACGCGCACGTGGGGACCATCCCCGCGTGTGCGGGTTCAGAGCCGGTGACCAGCAGTTCTACCGCAACGACGGCACCATCTGAACCACTTGGCGATGACTGCCGCAGTGGTCGGCGTGGTGACCGGTGGGTGTCAGGTGGTGGTGGGCCATCTGCGCAGGAGGGCTGCGATGCGGCCGCAGGTGCATTCGGGGTCGAGGAGCAGGTCCTTTAGGGCGATGGCGTTCTCTCGTGTGGGCTTGACGGAGATACCGACGGCTTCGAGATACATCACGCCAGAGGCGGCGGCCACGGCAAGATTGGATCGCTCCAGCCACCGGCACCGGCCCAGCGTGTGCACCAGAGCCGCGGCTTTCGCGTAGGCACCGTCGTAGACGGGCTGCTCGAACAATTCAGCACGGTGACGGGCGACAGCCGACACCGGGACGCCGTAGTCGTCAGGGGCCGGGTCATCCGCACCCGCCGCCTCGGCGACCTGCAGAATCCAGGGAACATCGATGTGCAGCTCCATCATGCCGCGCGCGTTCCCCCAGAAACCACCTGATCCCGCTCGGCCTCATCGAAGACCGCCTGATGTTCAGCCAGGAACCGGGCAGCCGCGTCCACCGCCCGGGCCCGCAGACCACTGGCATCGTCCTGCACCAGCCGCGCTAGGTAATCCCCCACGCTCAGCCCCAGATCAGCAGCACGCCTCCTCGCAAGCTCCGCAACATCCTCATCCACCCGCGCACCCAACTGCGTCTTCGCCATACCACACATGGTAACACCCGTTACCAAACCTGCCGAGCCCAGTCACGCCGCAGACGACCAGACAGACGATCCACGCTGGCTACGAGGAGCAGGTCTGGGTGGTGGACTCCGCTGAGTCGTCAGGGAGCCATCCCGCGCGCGTGACCGACAAGGGCTCGATCATGTAGCCCTTGTCGTCGGCGTGGCGACCACCCCCGCGGGTGCAGGGAGCGGCGCCGGGCGCAACCGCCGCCGGTCCCCAGCTCGAGACCATCCCCACGCGAGCGGGGAGCCGGCAGGGAGCTTCTACGTGCTCTCCGCGTTAAGACCGTGTCCTACGTGGTGAGGCGGAGAAGTCGCTTGTAGCAGCAGAGGGTGGCGGCGAGGCCGAGGAAAGCCAGGTAGTTGCGGGGGTGGCGTTCGTAGCGGTGGTTGAGCCGGCGGTAGCCGGTGAGCCAGGACATAGTCCGCTCGATCACCCAACGGCGGCGTCCGAGCCGTTCTGACGACTCGATTCCCTTGCGAACGATGCGGACGCCGATGCCTCTTCCGCGGAGCCCTTTCCGCAGTTCAGGTATGTCGTAGGCCTTATCGGCATGCAGGCGCCGGGGTTTGAAGTTCCGGCCTCGCTGAGGGTCGTGTTTCGTTTGGAGGCCCGCGATCATGGGCTTCAGGCCCTGGCTGTCATGGGTGTTGGCGGCCGAGACGCCGACGACGAGGGGCAGTCCGTTCGCGTCCGACAGGACGTGCATCTTGGAACCCGGCTTTCCCCGGTCCACGGGGCTCGGACCTGTGAGTTCGCCCCCCCTTTTTTGCGCGGACGTGGGCGGAGTCGAGGACCGCTCGGGAGAGGTCGAGCAGGCCGGCATCGTCGAGGCGGTGCAGGATCTCCTCGTGTAGCCGGCCCCAGACTCCGACCCTGGACCAGATCAGGAACCGACGGTGCGCGGTCGACTTTGATACCCCGAAGCAGGGTGGCAGGGCCCTCCAGGCGCACCCACTGACCAGGACGTAGATGATCGCGGCGAACACCGTCTCATCAGGCGTGTCTTGCGTCCCACCACCCTGCGGCCGCACCTTCGACGGCGGGATCAGCGGCTCCGCGATCTCCCATAACCCGTCCGGAACAACCCAACTCCACGTACCCCGCCCCATGACGGACTCAACGATCGCCTCACCACGTAGGACACGGTCTTAGTGCACGAAACTCAGAAACTCCATCCACACCCTCTGTTACCGGCATACCTTCAGCGAGCAGGAACTCATAGTGCGCCTTGGTATTCGAGTTTCCGGCGTTGTCGAGGATAGCTCTGACCATGTGAAAAAAATAGCGTTCGGAGAGCGACAGTCGCAATCAATAATTCTGGCGGGGTTTGCTTTGATCCCCGAAGGCGCAGCGGAGGCCAAGGAGTCCTCTCGGGCCGGCGCACGGCGCAAGGTGCTTGAGGAACTCGGTCTCGACGTCGCACCAGGGGCATTGCTGGGCGTCGACTGGACTGCCACACGGACCGGGTGCAGCGAGGGTGTGGTGCTGGTTTTCGACGGTGGCCGGCTCACGCCCGGGCAGATCTGCTCGATCCGGCTCCAGGCCGAAGACCTGCGGCGATACGCGTTCGTGGACGTCGGCTCGGTAGGCGAGCTACTCGTGCCGGTGCTCGCGCGCCGGGTGCAAGCGTGTGCACGCGCTCGGGAGCGGGGACGGCCCCTGTAACTGGAGAACGGCCTCGCGTGAGCAGGGGGGCGGCCCGGGCAGGCGAACCGGGGAGACGGGTTAGACGGACAGGCTCGCCTCTTGCCTCAGACCCGCCGGCAGCGCAGCCGGACAGCTGGACCTCGAGACTCGGAGCCGTGAGGTCGCCGAGGGGGTGCGCGATCCGCAGCCGTGGGAGATGGCGGCCTCGATGAATGACGAGACCTGGAGCTCCAGGATCCGGTGGTATCGCCCGAGCAGCTGATCGGCGAGGAGTAGCACAGCGAGAAGGTGCGCGGGGAGCGCCTCGGTGTGCTGCAGGCGGCTATTCTGCATTCGATGGCGCAGCACGGGGTGTCGACCTGCATCACTTTCCATCATCGGACGATGGAGGAGGCGTATGCGGAGGGCCTGGAGCGCGTCGCGGCGAAGCTGCACGCGGACCGGCCGGAGCGGTATCCGTGGAGCCACTGATGCGGACGGCGCCGGGGACGATGTGCGGGTAGCCGTTTGCCCGGCGGTCGGTGAGGGCGAGCCGGTCAGCACCGACGCTGCGGGCTCGGCGAGCCACCGCGCCAGATCGCAGCACCGGATTGCGGCACTAACCTGTGGTGGTGACCGGAACCGAACTGGATGAGTTGATCGTTGCCGACAGCGCTGCGCTGCGCTCGTGGTTGCTGAACAACCACACCACCTCGCCTGGCGTGTGGCTCGCTCTGACCAGGAAGGGCGGCTCCGTCACGACGCTGACCTGGCAGCAGGCGGTCGACGAGGCGCTGTGCTTCGGTTGGATCGACGGCCAGGCCCGCAAGCGCGACGAGGAGAGTTCCTGGAGGCGGCTCACCCCACGCGGGCCCCGCAGCGTCTGGTCCCAACGCAACGTCGCCAACGTGGCCCGGTTGGAGGCGGCCGGCCTGATGCTGCCTGCCGGCCGCGCCGCGGTGGACGCCGCGAAGGCCGACGGCCGGTGGACGGCCGCCTATGCGCCATCTTCGGAAGCGGAGTTGCCGGACGACCTGCAAGCTGCGATCGCCGCCAACCCAGCGGCGCAGGCGATGCTGGAGGTGCTCACCAAATCCAACCGCTTCGCCCTCATCCACCGGGTGAATACCGCCAAACGGGCCGAGACACGCGCCCGGAAGATCGCCGAGTGCGTAGCGATGCTGGCCCGGTACGAGACAGTCCACCCGCAGCGAGCCAAGCCGGCGAACCCGCCGACATCGTGACCGGGCGCCCGCCGGAACCAGGGTGGTTCCATCGGATCATCCGATCACTGGTTGATGTTTTTCGTTGACTGATGCTCAGTGGCGATAATCGAGCCGCTGCTGCCGGATCGGACACCTCGGCGGGGTGGGCGGTGACGTGATCACCGACAGGTGATCGACGCGATCGCGTTCAAGTACCGGGACACCATAGATGGGCCTGCCCAAGCACTTCGGCTCGTGGAGGGGCGCCCACAACCGGCTGCGGAAGTACGCCCCTCCCACGGCACCAGGGAGAACGTCTTCACCGCGCTGCTGTCCCAGGCCGACGCCGAGGCGACCTAAGCATGGCGCGCTCCTGCGACAGCATGTCGGCGGAGGTGACCGACGGAACGAGCGGTCCGCCAAGACGGCGTGGCGCCGGGCCCAAGTGCACCGTGCCGCGGAATCTCCGACGTCGTACACGTCGTGGTTGCGGACGATCTCGGTCTGGTGGTCCTGGACCCCTTGCACGACATGCGTAACGGTGTCGCTCAGGGACCCTCCGAGGGGCGTGAGTTCGTACTCGCCCGGGGGTGGCACCTGGGAGAGTCGCTTGCTCGGCATCCTCTTCAATCTGAGCCGTGTGGCGACGGATCCAGAAGGTCAACTCCACGCGATGCGCCTCGACGAGAACTTGCCACAGCGGCACCGTCCGAGGAAATCAGGACCAGCAGCGCCTGAACCGAATCCAGGACGGTTTCATTTTATCGTCCCAGCGTCCCGTTGATCATGAAGATGTGCGTTGGGAAACCGAGTCGGCGTGCTCTCCGGTTGTTATCGAGACCCGTGACGCTCGGGACCCCTTGCTTTTTCTGGCGCAACACATGCTCGGCAAGACACCTACAGGAGCCGGCAGTCCGCGCACAGGACGGTCGTCGCCGGGCGGGTGAGGCCGCGGCAAGGCGTGGGCGCCCTGATGCCGTCGTCTGCAGCTCAGCCCTCGACGCGGCGACTCTGGGGCGGTAGCCGAAAGAGGTCCGGCAGTCGGCGCAAGGCCTCGCGGTCGCCCGTGACTGTTGCGGTACCTGCCGTGATCGCGCCCGAGAGGGTCTGCCTGCGGCTGGTGACCGCTGCGAGTTCGTCCTCGGTGATCGTGATCGTCGCGTCGGGGCGCTGCGCCGGCCCGTGAACCGTCTCGAGCGTGCCGTCGTCGACGCGTGCGTGCAGCACGTCCTCCCCGACGTGGAACTCGTACACCGCGCGCAGCCCCGCAGCAGCGTCCGGGACGAAGCAGGCCCGCATGCCCAGGACGGCCCAGTCGGCGTGAAAGGTCTCGCCCGCGCGGCGCTCGTCCATGGCCCATTTCAGTCCCCACTGGGCCAGCGCCAGGACGGCGGGGCCGAGCTCCTCTCCCGCCTCGGTCAGCGCGTACGCGGGGACACGAGCGGGCGGAGGCAGGACGACCTTGCGGGCGAGCCCCTCACGTTCCAGGTGCTTCAGCCGGGCGGCGAGCAGCCCGGTGCCGAGTCCGCGCAGGCTGGCCTGGAGATCGCCGTACCGCTTGGGACCGGTCAGCAACTCCCGGATGAGCAGCATGGTCCAGCGCTCACCGACGAGGTCGAGGGTGCGCGCGGTCGCGCAGAACTGGTTGTACGTTCGCTGCTCCACTCCCTCACTCTAGACTTCACCCTTCCTGTTCTTGAAGCGGCATGGGACGCCCTGACACGTCCAGGAGCAGGCGGGCGAGAGGCTCGGGGTCGGTCAGCATCACATCGTGCGGGCCGTCGAGGGCGCGAGTCCGGTACCCGAGGTCGGCGCCGAAGCGTTCGAACGGGTAGGTCGCGGGCCGACAGTGGATGGCAGAGCCGGCAACCTTGTCGACGGCGCCGGTCAGTCGCGTGGCTTCGGTGAACGTACGCAGTGCCTGTGGGACCAGGCGCTCGGCGAGCCAAGCCGCGTCGGCGGCATCGACGACCCCGAAAGCGGCCGGGGGCGGTGCCGGTATCTGCCGTCCGTCTGCGGAACTCGAAGCCGCCGCGCGGACGGCAGCGACAAACGCATCGGGCGCCAGGGTGAACATGCCGGCCCCGTCGGGTCCGGCCCAGCCGTCCACGAGGACGAGGTGGTCGACCGCCCCGGGCCGCAGATCCGCGGCCTCCCGCACGACGAGACCGGAGTAGCTGTGGCCGACGAGGACGAGCTCCTCATCCTCTGGGACGGTGTCGAGGGCGGCGGCGACCGTAACGGCGTCGTGGTGGAGCCCGTGGTCGTCGGACGAGCGGAGGTCGGGGGTCAGCGTACGGGCACCAGCTGCGCGCAGCAGGGGCGCGACCCGGTCCCAGGCCCAGGGGCCGTGCCAGGCGCCGTGGACGAGTACGTACGTGGTCATCGCTGCTCCTTCTCGAAGTAGTGAAGTAGTGAAGTGGTGGAGTGGAGGCAGGCGGCGGTCGGCGAACTGGTACGGGTCCGCAGGGCAGTTGCCGGTCGTCCGGAGAAGGTCCCGGGCGCGTGGCGAGGGCCTGGCGGAAGCGCCCCGTCGGCCGGCGGCCTGCCGCAGTGCCGTCGCGTGGGCGGGTGCGGCTGCCAGTCCTCCGCAGGGCCGCTGAGCCGGGGTCAGGGTGGCTGCTGCCGCGCACGGAGGCGTGCACGGGTCGACCTATGGCAGGTAGGAACGCGGCCGTGCCCACGACCTTCACCCCTGACATCGCCCCTCCCCCAGTTCGCGGCCTGCCCACCTTGCGACCCGTCAAGCCTAGCCTCAACTTCCTGATTTTGAAGTGCAGACTTTCTGATTAGGACGTGCGAGGCCGCCGTCGGGTCATGAGCTTGCTGAGGCGGCGGCAGCCTGACCAGCCAAGACGGTGTGCCCGCAGGAGCGACGGCGGCAGATCATTCGTCCATGCGCCCCGAAGTGCAGGCCTTCGCCGCCGGCCCGCTCCCAGACCGGGACGGGAGCGAAGAGGAGATCGACAGGCACCTTCAGCAACTCGAAGCGATCTCCCAGCCGGTCACCGGAGAAGGAGCCCGAACCCTCGCCTCGCATTTCGGCACCGACGACTGCCACGACGTCGCCCGGACGCTCCTGCACCTGATCGGAACGCGTCCGAACCCAGTCCTGACCACGGCCCCCGGAGCCGACCCCAACGACTGGCGCCAACGGCTGTACCCCCGGGCCGTGAACAGAGGACTCATCCCTGAACCCGACGGCGCAGTGACGTGAGGTATCTGTCCCGAAGTCCTGCTCAGCTGTCGCACCGGCGACCCGTGCGTTGGCGAGACGGTGCGTGATGCAGAGCGCGGCCCGGCCGGCGGAGAGCGCTGCTCCACAGAGGTTGTGCCCGAAACCCGTTCTTGTGGACAAAGCCACTCTGGATCTCCGCCGCGCCGTGGCTGTGCCATCGCGGTCCCGGTTCGCGGCAGTGCGGGGAGTGCAACCGGGCACCAACCGGCCCGGCACTTAGCGCAGTTGGCTTGTTCACCGTAGGGTTGCCGAGGGGGAACCCGTCGCTCGGCGGGGAAAGGGGGAGAACCATGGAGATCTACGCCCACTGGCTTGACGGTGAGCACCTGCGCGTGTCCGGGTGGAGTCCGCAGGACACGTCACTGGCCGTCATGCTCAAGATCCAGGCCCTGTTGGGGCACACGGTGGTGCTGAGCGACGTGCAGCTCATCGACAGCCATGCGGTGCAGGCGCTGTTCGAGACGGAGGACTTCCGGTCCTTCGTGCGCGGCTGCCCGTCCTTCCTGCGCTGCACCACCGCCGCTCCGGGCGGCAGTGACCCCTTTGCCCTGGTCACCACCGGCCTGCACCGCGCGCTGGAGCCCGGCTGGCTCTCGTCTTCGTTCGACACGGCGGAGCCCCTGGTCAGGCTGTCCGAAGCCGTTCTGGAGCGCGGGGAGGCCAATCCAGGGCCGCTGTTCGCGCGGGGTACCGCGCTGGGCGCACGGTACGAGGAAGGCGGGGTGATCCGGCGCAGGCTGGAGGCTGTGGCCTGGACCCTGCATCACTTCTCCCGCGAGGCAGGAGTGCCGCTGGGCACGAGCGCCGTGACGCGCCCCTGCTCGTACCGCGACGTGTTGGAGGAGGTGGCGGAGCTGCCGGGGCTCCCCGGCCACGACTACGCCCCGGTGGAACGCACCCTCGCCTATCTCGACGAGCACGTGGAGCCGTCGAACCGGCACCGCAGGGCCGTGCTCTTCGCCCAGCTCGACGCGACGGACCCGCCGCACAGGACGGCGATGTGGAACACCGCGACGCAGGCCTGGAACGGAGCGGTGCAGCGGACGCTGGGCACCGACGGGGCGTCCCCGCGGTCGCTCCCGAAAGCGGCCGACATCGGGCTCTACCTCGGGCGTCCGACGGACGCGCTCTTCGAGCCCGCCGGCCCCGGGGCCACCGCCCCTGCGGAACACGGGATGGCCCCGGGCAACCTGGCGGCGGTCGCCGAACTGGGCTGGCAGGACATCGCGAAGATCCATCAGGACGAGGTCGTGACCCGTCGGCGCGACGCCTTCCAGGCGGCGCTGCGCGCCGGGGACGCGGCGGCGGCCGACGACGCCCTCCCCGCACTGCTCCGGGCGGTACGGCGGAAGCTGCCGGCCTCCGGAGAGCGGCCCGGGCGGCTCGCCTGGGCCGCGGCCGAGACCGGCCTCGGGCTCGCCGGCGCGGGGCTGGCGCTCGGCACCGGCGAGACCCTTGGACTCGTGGGACCTGCGCTGGCGTTCGGCCTTGCGGCCGAGCGGCTGCTTCGGGGCGGCCGCAACCGGTCGCACATCGTCAACACGCTGATGACGGCGGGTGGAAGAGGGACCTGGGCCCGACGCGGCGAAGCCTGACAGGGCGCTGGGTGCCGGACGGTCGAGCGGTCGAGCGGTCGGCGGCTCTGCCCTGATGCACGCTTCAGGCGGCGCTGCATGGGTGGGACGGCCGCCGCGCTCGTACGAGAGGCAGGCGTTGTCGGTGGCGGCCGGTACGTTGCGGTCATGGGCATCTATCTGGTGAGTGTCACCGCCGAGGACTGGTCACAACCCGGGGAGGACGGGTACGGGGACGTCGCCGCCGCACTGAACACCGAGCTGGCGCGGCGCGGGCTGCCCCCTTACGAGCTGCGGGAGGTCGCAGGGGAGGCGCCGGGCTGGTTCGAGGAGAAGGTCAGCCCGTCCATGGACGGCTTCGTGGCGCTGTGCAGGACGCGGCTGACCGACGCGGAGCTGTCGGCCCTCCTCGACTGGAGTGTGCTGGTTCCCTTCGCGTTGGAGGAAGAGATCGTGCTCCCCGTCGGCACCGCGTACTCCGGCGAAGAGACAGTGGTCGCCGGGGCCCCGCGCGTGGTCGCCCTGGCCGAGCGGCTCGCCGACGCCGTCGAACTGCCCGTGGACGCGATACCGGCGGGCGAGAACCTCACACTGAGTCTGTGGTTCCTGGAGGGCGCGGCGGAGCAGACCGCCCGGGCACGGCCAGGACCGTGGGCCGAGGACCGGGACGCGGCCTTCTACGTGGCTCTCTACCTGCGCGCCGCGCAGTACTCCCTACGGCACGGCTGCCCCATGACCTACTCCTGACCCGCCCCGGGCCGAGGACCAGGAGCCTTGTCCGCCCCCCCCCCACCCGAACCCGTGCCTTAAACGACGGACTGGAGGCCGCAGCGGTCGCCGCCCGTTCGCACCGCATGGTCCGGTGGAGGTGCGGCGAGTGCCCCAGCGCATTGCGGGCCGAGGTGTTCCACCGCGTCCGCGGCATGAGACATGCTTCTCCTGATCCGGCCGGGTGCGCTACCAGGCCCTGTCGAGCGAGAGCCCCGAGGCGGCCTGCAGTCCGGCCGCTTCCATCGGCGCACCGGCCGCGTCCATCCAGCTGTCGTCGCTGCCAGTCTCGAAGACGGGAACGGTGAAGAACCGCAGCGCCCGTACCGATTGGCTCTCCGGTGCACCGGCGGCAGCGTCCGCGGGCCGCTCAGCGGCCGTCACCGCCCATCTGCCAGGCCCCCGCCGCCGCTCGGTCCGCACGGCGGGCCACCCGCAGGAGCGCTACCGGCCGCCGACCCCATCTCGGCGCCCGGACCCCCGCCACCAGCAGATGCAACTGAGTCATCTGAGGGGAGCCCGCCGCGGCCGTACCGGACTCCAGCCACACACCCAGCACTGTCGCCGCAGGCCCCTCAACCCTCCCCCGGCAGCGTCCTCGGAAGCTCCGTCGGCAACGGACCCGAACCACAGCGGGACATGCAACGGCGGCAGGTCCACCGGCACGCAGGCCGAGCGGTCCACGGCGACCAGAGGAGCCGCGGGACGGGCACCGAGCGCCGACCACACCCATCCGCATGAAGAATCCGCGCCGTGCACCCAGAGACATCACACGCAAGCCAGTGCCGCTGGCCGGTGCTGTCTTCGCGGTCGAAGCCACCTCTCCCCCACGGCCGCGAGCTACGCGTCCTCGTCCGTGGCGGTGTCCCACGTCGGTAGACATCTTCCGTCCGCACTCGTGATCTGGAGCACCTCACACCCCATGAGCTGCGCAGCGGCGCAGAGACGCTGCCAGACCTGTTCGCTGTGTTCGGGCGGGAAGCCGATGCGAATCTGGTGGGGGCGAGACGCGTCGTACGTGAGCAGCCAGTCGGTGTCGACCGTAGCGAGGTGGTCCTGTCCCGTCTCGTCGTTTGTGGAGCGCCATGATCCCCGGTCAGTGGTGGGGGCCAAAGCCTCGCGCAGTCGCCGCAGCCGCTCGGGGTGGGCATGGAGGCCTTCGGATAGTTGCAGGCACCGATGGATGCGAGGGCGGAAGGCGTTGAACCACGGCGCCAGGCCCGGTTCCATATCCATGAGGAGACGGGACCTGACATGGCTGCCTGCCCAGCCTTCGATGAAAGCTGCCGCTCCCATGGGATGGGTTTCGTACCAGCCCTCGTTGCTCCACACCACGACAGGCCAGTCGTCAGGGGACCCACGGGTGAGCCAGCAGAGGCGGTCGGCATCCATCGTGGTGCCCCAGACGAGCAACCCGCCAGGATCCGGGTACAGCGGATACGGGTAGCGATCGCGATCCCGTTCGGGTGATCCCGTGAAGCGTGCGCTCTGCCACTCGATGCCGTTGTACTCGCTCGTACCGAACGGTGTCCGGAGGTAGAGAAAATCACAGAACTCCCCCCACCCGTAGGTCTCGACAAGCCGTCTGTAATCACCGGGAAGCCGCGTGCCGATCGTCATCTCCGCAGCGGTCCAGTCTCCGCGAGCGTCCACGGGTTCGGCAGGCGGCAGCACGAGCTCGACCAGCCGACCGCAGTCGGCTGGTCCTGCCTTTGAATCAGCCATGAGGGAAGCGTATGCACCACCCCAAGAAACCCGGGCAAGATCTTCCCGGCCGGGGTACTTCTCGAGCGGCCGGTGCGCATCGCGGTGGCCGAGGTCGGCGCTCAGGGCCACGCAGTGGCGGACGAGTAGGACGCCGACGCGTCCGGCCATCAGCCGATTCTTCAGTCTGACGCGTGTGATGTGGCCTTACCTGCAACCGGAGTTGTGAAACGGTGGTGTTCCTCTGGGCCGTCAGCCGCCAGGGCGGGGGCGACCGAAGTTCTAGTCGGGAACTCCCGGCATGCCCCACCAGGCGTTCCTTTCCTGGATGTGAGCCCTCGGGCACGCCTTGCGCCACACCGTGACGGCCGGAGGGCGGCCTGCGCGCCCGAACAGGACCAACTTCCCGTTCAGGCGCAGACGCAGCTTCGCCGTGTCGACGACGTTGTCGCGGATGATGAGCACCCGGGCCACGTGGTGCGGGTCGTGTTCGGTAGTCCGTCCGCCGACCTGCCGGAGACGAAGCCTGGTGAGGCCATCGGTCTCTGTGACAACGATGTGGATCTCGACCAGGCGGTGCCGGTCCCACAGCCGGTACGCGATCTCCATGAGGACGTACGCCGCAGTCGCCCAAGCCGCCCACGTGGCCCCGGCAGAGGCCCACAGCACCAAGACGAACAGGCCCGCACCGACGGCCGTCACCGCCGTACGCCGCAGCCGCGGAACGAACGCCGTCCCCTTGTCCGCCGCGTCCCAGAGCAGTTCCTCGCCGTTGGCCATCCCGCCATTCTCGGTTCCGCGCGACGCCTCTGAGAACCTTGCGAACCCATTCCGGGTTCCGGCACAGCGGGCCCGCTCTTCAACCCGGGACCTTCGGGCTATTCCTCGCCCGAACGGTGCCACCGGCACGCGGTGACAAGCGGGGTCATCTTCCCCGGCGCCGTCAATGCTGCCTCCCTTGCCCTCCAGTTCCGCACATGAGTGGCTGGACTGGTTCTATCCGATGAGGGCCGCGGTGATCTGGCGGGTGGTCTGCGCCGTGACATGCGGGTTGACGCCGGCGTTGTGGGTGTAGGCGTTGAGGCCCGTCGCGAGCGCCCAGCCGCGCCCCCGGAGCCACGTCGCGTCGTCCACGCCCAGCGCGGCGCGGAAGGTGGCCCGGCTCCCGGCCGACATCAGAGTGAAGGCGATCATCAGGTCGCAGGCCGGGTCGCCGATGCCCAGCCCGCCGAAGTCGATGACCGCGCTGAGTCGGCCGTCGACGGTCAGCAGGTTTCCGGTGTGGAAGTCGCCGTGGACCCAGACCTCAGGCCCCTCCCATCCCGGGGCGCTGACCGCCGCGTCCCACAGCTCGGTCATCGCCGCGGCGTCGAACGCCCCGTCGTCCCCCGCGATGGCCGTCCGCGTCGCCCGATCCCGTGCTACCAGCGGACGCACTGCGAGATCCTCACGGACGCACGGATCGGGAGACTCCTTGTGCTCGAACCGCTGAAGAGCGCGCAGGAACCCGGCCAGTTCGACGGCCGCCTCGGCCGAATCGGCCAGTGCCTGAACGGTGGCCACCGTCCCCTCCAGCCAACGGGACACCGCCCAGGGCCACGGATAGCCGAAGCCGGGCTCCCCCACCCCCACCACCACCGGTACAGCCAGGGGCAGGTGCGGGGCGAGGCGGGGCAGCCACTCCGACTCCTTCCGGGCCTGGCCGATCGCGCCCGCATGCCGGGGCAGGCGCACGGACAATTGGCCGCCCAGCCGGTAGATCACATGATCTGAGCCGGCAGGGTCCACCAGCTCCAGAGGCAGACCGGCCCACCGTGGAAACTGCGTGTCGACCAGTCGCCTGACCAGCACCGCATCGATCACCACGGAGGCCTCCGCACTCCCCTGAACAGCCAAGGAACAACTCCCCGAATCGGCCCGTCCCCTACGGCGAGCGGTCCAGCCCATCACACTGCGCCGCACACCGGCCCGTCGACCGATTTACCCCACCGCCGGCCTCGGTCGAGGTGCTCGGTCGGGATACTCGTGCCCCAGTGCGAAGGGGGTTGTGACCGAGGCTCTCCACAGCACCGGTGCGGGGCAGGCCGGTGAGTACGCGTGGTGCATCCAGCCGACCCACCTCGCACTCCACCGACGCCGGTTGTCTCGCTCCTGCTGGGCTGGTGAAGGGACGTAGATTGCCAGGGCGGCCACTGTCGCGGCGCCGAGGCTCTGGAGGACGTACGCAGTGGTCAGGTCCCCTGGGGCTTGCTGTCGGTCGTCCAGGTCCACGGCTTCGGCGTAGGTGCTGGGCCCTCGATGGCGCTGCGGAACTTGTCCTTCAGGCTCTTCGGCGGCGCTTCCTTCTCTTCCCGCGTGTGCAGGAGCCGGGCCGTGGTCACCCGTATGTGGCATGCGCGGTGACGCTGCTGCACCAGCACGATCCACGCACCGTCCTGAGTGAGCAGCGCATGACGGGCAGGTTCGTCTCCCGGGCGGGCATGCCGGGCTATGAGGCCTGGTACGTGATGGAGTGCCGCGTCCTCGGCGGCCGCGGCCGCCTCCGCCTGGTCCGGGCCGATGAGGTGTGTGCCTGTGAGCATCCACCGATGAAGCTTGAGGTCCGTACCGTCGGCCCGTTCGGTGGTTCGGGTGTCCTCCTCGATGAGGACGTACCAGTCAGCGGTCATAGCCGGACCCTACCGCCGGCAGGACTCCGGTCTCCCTGCCTAGACGATCACGGAACCGAGCGGTCGGTTCCTGCGCCGGCGTGGAACCGTGGTGCCCTGGCTCGTCACAGGCTGCGGCAGGCCGCGTCGTCCTCGGGATCGCGCAGCGGCTTCCCGGTGGTGGCGTTGGTTTGGGCACACGTACCCGCTGCGCACGCCGGGTCCTCTGCCCGTTTTACGGGAGTCTTTTTGCGCGTCCGCACAGGTGTCGGTGCTACCGAGTCGGCGCTGTGGCTGCGTAGGTGGAAACCAGGAACGGTTGTCGATGTGTTCTGGGAACGCGTGAGGGTCGACCGCCCGTCACATGTCGGCGAGAAGCGAGAACACCCCCCTGGTCGCTTCTTTTCACGTGGCTCTGGGCTACGCCGGTTCCAGCAGGACCGCCGACAGGGTGCCGCTCACGATCGGGCCTTTCGGCAACGAGAGCCCGAAGAACTCCTCGACGATGCCCAGTGCGGTGCGGTGCACCTCCCTTTTGTCCCGCTCCGGGTCCGGGAGGCCGGCAGCGGTCAGCAGCTGCTGCAGGCGGGCGGCCGTCGCGGGCTCGCCGTCGACTCCCTGGTAGCCCCACGAGACATCCAGGTGCAGGTTGCAGGCACTCAGCAGGCGGCCGTCGTGGAAGTACTCGAACTGCGGCGGGACCGGCTTGCCGTTCTCCTCCTCGTACTCCAGGAGGCAGACATGCGCACCGTCGCGCGAGACAGGCGTCAGGGGCCCGAACTCTCCTGGCCAGCCGCCATACGCGACCGCGTACGTCCAACCGCCAGCGCGTCCGAGGCGCAGGCCGATGCCGTCGAAGGAATCGCCATAGGTGTTGTCCATGAGGTCCAGAAGGGAGTCTCCGGTGTGCTCCCCGACCGCCACGACAATGTGCTCGGCCTCGTACAGAAGGGTCGCGGCAAGGCGGTCGGCAAGCTCCTCCGGCGACAGCCCGCGGGCGAGCACCACGTGGTAGCCCCCGAAGGCGATGGATTGTGGAGCAGCAAGCCAGGTCGTTCCATCCGTCATGACCGCCATCCTGACCGCTGCCTCTGACAACCCGCGCATCGGTCCCCGCGGCTCGAACGTCGCCGTTGTGCGCAGCGCACCAGTGGCACCGAAGCAAGCATCCACGCGTTCTCGGAACTCAGCGACACCGCTCTCGTGTCGCATCAGGCGATCTCGTCACTGAGCAACAGACGTTCTTGGATCACACCAACAAAGCCAGCGCTGCCTTGCCGGTCCGGTCCGAGGTCTCCTTGGCAGGAGGTAGAAGGAGCGCCACGCGCTGGGGGCTTCCTGTCTGTGGGTGGAATCGGCACCGGCGACCCGGCCGTGCCGACGGGTGCCCTCGTACAAGGTTGGGGTCCCTCGCCGTGCTGGAGGTGCGTCCTGTGCCTGTGGGCCGTGTGGCCGCCAGTGCGCTCTCTTCGGGTCGGCGGTATTTCTCGGTCCTCTGGCATCGTCGCGGCCAATCGACCGCCGCGCCCAGGTTGACCGGCCCGTCGGCGCCGGACCGGACCGGACTCTCGTAGGGTCGCGGCAAACACCCCCCGAAGACCGGCAGGGTCGTCCAGGAGAGCAAAGGGGGCGCCATCTGCCGCCCGCTCTGCAGCGTGTCAGCGGCGCCGCGTAGGCTCCCGCCCATGAACGACGGGGACCCCGGCAGACGGGTTATCGACGGCCGCTTCGAGCTCCAGACACGGCTCGGCGGCGGCGGGATGGGCACGGTGTGGCGTGCGAGGGACATCGTGCTCAACCGGGCCGTGGCTCTGAAAGAGGTGCGCCCGCCCGACCCGGGGCTCGCCGAGTACGACCCGCAGGCGGCTCGTATGCTGCGCGACCGGGTGCTGCGCGAGGCGCAGGCGCTCGCCCGGGTCGACCACCCCGGTGTCGTGACCATCCACCACATCGTGGACGCGGGCGAAGACACCTACCCCTGGCTCGTCATGGAACTGGTGACCGGCGGCTCGCTCGCGGACCAGCTGGCGAACGGGCCGATGGAACCCGTCGCCGCGGCCAGGCTCGGACGCGAACTGCTCGCCGCGCTGCGTGCCGCGCACGACGTCGGCATCCAGCACCGGGACGTGAAGCCGGCCAACGTACTGCTGCGGCCCGACGGCCGTCCTGTACTCACCGACTTCGGTATCGCCGCCATCCGCGAGTCGACCGCACTGACCGCGACCGGCTCCATCATCGGAACCCCCGACTACATGGCACCCGAGCGGATCTCCGGCGACGAGGGCGGCCCCGCGTCCGACCTGTGGTCACTCGCGATGCTGCTGTACGTCGCCGTGGAAGGCGCGCACCCGCTGCGCAGGGGATCCACGCTGGCCACACTCGCAGCGGTCCTCAGCGAGCCACTGCCGCCGCCACGACGGGCGGGAGTACTCACAGCAGCGCTGTCCGCCGTACTCGTCAAGGACCCGACCGCGCGGCCCGACGCCGCCGCTCTCGACGCGCTCCTCGCCACGGCCGCCCAAGGGACACCCCTTGGCACGGACCCGGGTACCCACACGTCCACCTCCTACCACCTCGCCCCGCCCGCAACGGCGACCCCACCCGTATCGGCGACCCCGCCCGTGCCTGGCTTCGGCCCGGCGACGCCGTGGCCGTCCGACGGAACGCCCCACCCCACCGCCGCTCCGACGTCCTATCCGGCCGGGCCCACCGCCCACCCCGCGCCGGGCCGGGACCCGTGGGACGACGTGCCGCGGACCGCTCCTCACGGGCCGCACGCGCGCGGGCACGACGCCGAACAGGCCCGGCGTCGTACCCGCGGGATCGCCATCGGCTCCTCCGTCACCGCAACCGTGCTGGCCGGCCTCCTCGCCTGGAATCTCGTCCCCGGGCTCGGCGGCACCAAGGACCAGGGCGCCCAGTCCCCCGGCCCGACCACGTCCGGCTCCCGCACCCACACACCCAGCGTCTCGAAAACGCCAGACACGCCTGCGAACACAGGTGACGACCTCGGACAGCCGGCGGCGCAGAACCTGCTGACCCCGGACGGCATCCGCACGGCACTGAAGGCACTGAAGGCAGCCACGGGCACCGACCAGGTGTGCGACCTCTCCGTCTACCCCGAGCACGTCTCGGCCCAGGTCATGGTCAAGGGCAGCAAGAGCCGCTACGACAGCTGGACCTACCGCCCCGGCGACGGAGCCGAGAAGGGGATCATCAGCGGCAGCGTCGGCCCCATGGACAGCCCGTTCAGCATGGACGAGTTCGACTGGGACGTCCTTCCCGCCCTGCTGAAACGCGCGGACAAGGAACTGAACGTCAAGGACATCTCGACGCGGTATCTGCTCGTCACAGGCGACGACCCCACCTTCGGGGACCCGAAACACATGTCCGTCTACGTCTCGAACGCCTACAGCCAGAGCGGCCGCATCGAAGCCGACCCCGCGGGCAAAGTCACCAAGGTGATGCCCAACGAGGCGAAAGACTGACCTGGCGCCCGTGGTGTTCACGCGCAGCAGCGGCTAGGCAGTGGGCTCGTACCGTGCACGTGGACAGGGTCCGCTGGCACGATGCCAGGCCGACATAGGCCGGTTTGAAGGCCATGCGCCACACCAGCCGGTCCGCCTGTCTCCGAACCTGTTGCGTGAACGACGGGGCGGGAGCCGCCGTCACTTCCGAGGCGCTGAACCCCACCAAGGGATTCAGCGACTCCCCGGGCGTCGCTCTCGTCCGGGCCGTCACCCCACGAGCAGGGTCCAGACCGATCGGGCGCGGAAGAGAAGGTGGTTCCCGGCCGGGCGGGGAGCGGGGGACGGACGAGCGGCTGGAAGTCCGGCCGTCCGTCCCTCTACTCCGCCGCTGTTGGCTCGCCAGACCGGGTGAAGCGGACCCAGCGGCAGCTCCAGTCGTCTTCCGCGTAGGACCGTGCCGGACCCTGAATCTCTTCCTCGGACATATACCGTCCTCGCGTTCCTTCGTGCCATCCACAGGTGACGCGATACGTGCCGGGCTCGACCCACAGCACCGTACCGAGACCCCGCTGGCCGTCCAGGTGGAGCTGGACAGGTGGGTTGAGCCGGGCCAGGGCCTGGATCGAAGCCTCTCTTTCCTGCGCTGTCGCGTACGAGCCGGTCTCGTCAGCATTCACCGCCGCCCCGACGACAACGACCTTCCCGCTACGCAGCGTCAGCCGCCCCACCTCCAGTTCCCCGCCCACCGCCCGGGCAGCATGCCGACGCGGCGCATCCGTCCCGCCCGCGGGGATCCACGAACGCATGATCAGAAAGCCATCGCCGCCAGCAGCACCCCTCCGGCTCCGGGCACAGGCGATCTCCGCGATGCCGTCGCCGTCCATCTCCCAGATGAGGCCCGCATGCTCCCCATGGCTGCCGAACCGCACCAACACGGCCTCGAGGTCATCGTCGTCCCGGTGGATCGCCGACCAGGCACGGGCGTAGTCGCAGGCAGGATCCAGTTCGAAGTCGGCGTCGTACACCGCTCCGCCCCAGTCAGAGAAACCCTCGACATCGCAGACGAGCAGCGAACCACCCAGGGAACCAACCCTGACGGACTCCCATATGTACCGAACCTGCGCCCTGGAATCTTCGGTGCTCACAGCAGCTGCTACCAATCAACGACGGAGTCAAGACAGGGACATTCCCAGTGTCAGTCACGAAAGGCCTTGCAAAGGGTGGCTCTGTTGACGAGAACGGCGTTCTGGCCCAGATCTTGGGGAGCGGTCGCGGAGTGTCGCGGGGCAACAGCAGGAGTTAGGTCGGTCCGCAGGGCGGTTTGCCGGGACAGTCGAAAATTCGGGGCGCTCTCTCGAGCCGTGCTGGCATCGTATGAACCATGGCAGCGATGGACGGCACATCCGAATCTGACAACCCTGTCCGCAGCGCCTATCCGCCGTTGGTGGAGGCAGCGTGGCTGTACCGGGCGGATCAGGTGTGTCCGGAAGACCTGCCGATGACCGCTGCCCAGGCACTCGCAAGGGGAATCGACACGCCGGCCCTGTGCGAGCTCGCCGGCCTGCCGCGCCATGCGGACCCCCGGGACATCCGCGACACATTCGAGCTGGCTCTCGAAGAATTGGGGATCGTTCTGCCCGATCAGCACCTAGCCCGGCGATACGCGCTACACAGGCTGGCCACCCGGTTCACCGCCGGAGAGGTGGATCTCGCCGAGTTGGCATCGGAAAAGTGGTCGGAGACGGAGGGAGGGACCGCCGAGGAGCAAGCCTTCGTAGCGCTACTCCCGACATGCGCGTGCTGCATCGAGTACACGCTAGGACTCGACGAGGCGGCATGGGAAACGCAACTGCAGATCGCAGCCTCCGCCTTGGCATCGCACCTCACTGTCGGGCCGCACTTCTGAGGAGTGGGGTCAGAAGACGTTTCCGGCGCACCATCTGGGGTCGCAACCCAGGAGGGTCACTGAAGCAGGATCGTCTTGCGGAGGAGTTCACATTCGGCTCGGCCGTAGAGCTGTCTCTTGAACTTCTTGATGCGGTTGACGGCCCCCCTCGAAGCTGCCGGAGCTCCAGTCGAGGACGTGCCCGGCGGCCGTGTCCAGTTCGATACAGCGGGCCAGGACCTCCTTCTACTCGGCCCGACCTTCCTCGCTCACGGTCGCAGCGTGGCGAGCGAACCAGCCCGCCACCTACCGCGCCGACGGCGCCCGCGGCCGTGCGGCGGGCGGAGCCCGGCTCAAGGTGCCCTGCCCAGGCCTTGCCACGGAGGAAACCGGTCGGCGGACCTGCCGAGCGCCGGGGGCGTCGCGCCGGGTGCCCTCGGCGTAGGAGCCCGCCCGGTCCTGGCAGATCATCTCCACGCGAGGGTGGCGGATCAACCAGGCGGCCAGCTGAGTTGCCAGCCGGGCGCCGGCCCGCCCGGCCAGATCGAGCCCCACTCGCTCCAGGGCGCGGTTGAGCCGAGTCGTGAAACGTGTGTACGGGGCAGCCAGTCGGGAGAACGGCTCGGCGAACGTCCGACGCGGGCAGTCCGCCGCCCGCAGAGATGCCGCTCTTCGCCTTCGGGACTGGGCGAAGGACAGTCAGCACTGTGCTGCACCTCGCTGGGCACAGGGGGGTGCGCCGTCGGGCTCAGGTGGTCGGAGCCCAGAGGCCCTCGGCCTCGCCGCGGGCGAGGTGTTCGGCGTAGACCGCGACCTTCCAGGTGATGACGGACCGGCACTCCTGCAGCGTCTCGATCTGCGCGTCGACGCGCTGCCGATGGGCATCGAGGAGCTGCAACCGTTCCGCCTCGTTGCCGTGACCGTGCCGCACGAGCTCCGCGAACCGCCTGAGTTCAGCCAACGACATGCCGGATTCGCGCAGCTTGACGCAGATCAGGAGCCACTCGACATCGGCGGCGGTGTAACGGCGGCGACCGCCGCCCGTGCGCTGGACCGGTCCGACCAGCAGGTTCTCCCGCTCGTAGAAGCGCAGCGCATGCACGCTGAGTCCGGTCCTCCCCGCCACCTCGCCGATGCTCAACGGCGCCGCGGGAGTCTCGCTGGTTGCCATGTACCGGAGTCTAGGACTTGATCTAGACCTCGCTCCAGCTCGTAGCGTCGATGTCATGACCACCACTGATCAGCGGCCGCTCGGCTCGCCCTTCTCCGCCACCAGCACCGCCCAGGACGTCACCGTCGGCCTCGACCTCTCCGGCATCGACGCCGTCGTGACCGGCGGCTACTCCGGACTCGGCCTGCAAACCACCCGCGCCCTGACCGACGTCGGCGCCCGTGTCTACGTCCCCGCACGCCGCCCCGACGTCGCCCGGACCACCCTCGCCGACATCAAGAACTGCCAGATCATCCCCATGGACCTGGCAGACCTCGACAGCGTGCGGAGCACCGCCGCACAGCTGCGGGAATCCCTGACCAAGATCGACCTGCTCATGGCAGTCGCCGGGGTCATGGCCACCCCCGAACGACACGTAGGGCCAGGCTGGGAGAGCCAGCTCGCCGCCAACCACTTCGGCCACTTCACCCTCGCCTGCGAGCTCCACCCTCTCCTGGCCGCCGCCGACGGCGCCCGGGTCGTGGTCAACAGCTCCGCCGGCCACACCCTGACCGACATACGCTGGCACGACCCTCACTTCCGTACCGGCTACGACAAATGGCTGGCCTACGGCCAGGCCAAGACCGCCAACGCCCTCTTCGCCGTCCACCTCGACACCCTCGGGCGCGGCGACGGCATCAGCGCGTTCGCACTCCACCCCGGCAAAATCATCACCGCACTGCAGCGAGAGATGACGCTCCAGGAACAGATCGACCGCGGCTGGGTGGACGAATACGGCACGTTGACCGCCACCGACTTCAAAACCCCCGCACAGGGCGCCGCCACCGGCCTTTGGGCCGCCACATCCCCCCTCCTCGACGGCCTCGGCGGTCTCTACCTCGAAAACTGCGACGTCGCCGGCATCTCCACTCCCGAAACCTCCATGGACGACGGGGGCGTCCGCGCCTACGCCATCAACCCGGAAGCAGCCGCACGACTGTGGGACCTGACCCTCACCGCGACCGGCGCCACACCCATCCCCTGATACCCCCGCGCCTCCCCGCAACGGGCATCCTGCTCGCGCGACCGTGGCCCCTTCATCGACACACCGACTTTGTCGAGCCGGCAGTGAGTACTGGTCCGACTTCTGTGGAACGGTGACGCTCAATGCTGTTGGACAGCTCTGTGATGGTGATGTGCCTCTAGGACCATCGGTGTCTCGGCGTAACAGCCGTGACCCGTCTCAACGTACTTTGACGAGTTTCAACGAACTTTGACTGCCGGATCCAGCGCCCGACGATGTCTGTGGCGTGGAGACGCCGGAGGCCACCCTGAGGAAACTCACGACCTGCCCGCAGCCACTGCGACACAATCCCAGGATGATCGGAAACCGGATCACCCATCGCACAGCGGACGGCGTCCGCATACCCGGAACCTGGCGTCACGCCTTCATCCGTAACGGCGGCCACTACTTCCTCACCGACCTCTTCATCTACGGCGACGGACTCATCGACTGCTGGGGCCTGGTCACCATCGAGGAGTTCGAGGAGAAGCTGCGCACTGGCTGGGTAGCCACATCCTTCCCCGAGGGCGGCGAAGTCTCCGCACACGAGCTGGCGGACTGGAAGTTCAGCGAGCCGGAGAGCTGGCTCACGCCCGAGCTGCTGGTCGACGAAGTCCGCGACACCATCGACCAGCTGAACGGGCGGCCCGACTCGACCGGCCGCTGCCTGGCCGCCGTCGATGTCTTCCTCTCCGATCGCACCGAGGAGAACCGGGCTGCGGCCCGGACCGCGTTCCTAGCCGTCCCGGAGACGCAGCGCCGCTACGCGCTGGGCGACATGGACAGCAAGGACTGGCCGCTGCGGGTACTGGTGGCAGGGCCCGGCGGGAGGACCTACCTGCCGTTCGATGAAACGGTCACGCAGGAGGACTACAACAGCGCCCTCGCATACTTCGAGGAACGGGCCCGCTGGAGGGCCGAGCGGTCCACCCATGTCCCCGCGGACGGACCGGAGACGCCGCAGGCCCCGGCCCTCCAGCTCTACCACTCGTATCCGAACAAGCCGGTAGAGGACCCTGGAAAGCTCGGCCTGCGCCACGACTACCCCGCCCCGATCACGGTCGCAGACAGCGACTACCCCTCCGTCGCCCACGCCTACTGGGCTTTGTCGGTCACCGCGCCCGAGACCCGGCACGCCATCACGACGGCGGAATCCGCCGCCGCGGCGCGCACGCTCGCGACCGAGGCCCCACGCCGTGAGGGCTGGGAACACGCCCGAACAGCCGTCATGACGAGCCTGCTGCGCGCCAAGTACGACCAGCACCCAAAGCTGGCCAAGATCCTCCTGGGCACGGACGATGCCACCCTGATCTACGACGACATGAACTCGACGTTCTGGGGCGACAACGCCGGCCGGGGCCGCAACTGGGCAGGGCGTCTCCTCGAACTCGTCCGCTCCGAACTGCAGGCGCGGCAAGCAGGCATCCCCGGGGTATGACTGGGCCAGGTACGTGACCTCATTGAGCCAGTCAATTTCGGTGAGACTGGTCCTTCGATGAGACGGGTCAAGCCGATAATGACGGTCATGGCAGATCGCAGTCCGGTGCTCCGGATCATTACCTCGGCGGCACGGGAGTCCCTGAAGCCACTCGGCCTGGCCCAGCGCGGGCGGTCGCGGTTGTGGATTGATGATCACGGGTGGTGGCTCGGGGTTGTGGAGTTCACCCCGCCACGGATAGCCGGCAGCGGTCTGTACGTCGGCGCCATGTGGCTGTGGCACGACGTGGACCACCTGGCCTTCCATGTAGACGCAGTCCGGATCGGCTCAGAGCTGTTTCGCACCGAGGAACAGTTCACCCCAGTGGCACTCGAACTCAGTCGGAAGGCGGCTGCGAACGTGACCGCGCTGAGAGAGAAGTTCCCGGCACTGCCGGACATCGCCCAGTACCTGACGTCGAGACCGGTGCGGCGGGGCTACTTCTGGGACAGCTTCGACTCCGGGATCGCGGCCGCTCTGACCGGGGACCCTCACCTGGCCCGCGATCACTTCGAGCGAGTCCTTCAAGAGGACGCGCTGGCCCCGTGGATGGTCGACGCCCAGGAGAAGACGCGTGAGCTTCACACGATCGCGGCAGACCACGACGCCGTGACCGCCTGGGTCACGCGGGCCGTCAACTCATGCCGGAGCAAACTGGGCCTGACTCCGGTGCCCAGCGAGATCAGCTGAACGGACCCGCTCGTCGACCCACAGAACCGCGATAGGCAAGAAACACTCGCTTCCGTAGCAAGCCGGAAGCGGCTCGGCCCGGTTGAAGATCTGACGCCCGGTTGCTCTGATCCGGTTCACGAGGCCTTCAACGACGCCGGAACTCTACGACAACGTAAGACCGGCGGCGGTGACCACAGCAACGTCACGCTTGAGAGCATTGACGAAAATGCGGAAACAGGACACGTCGCCGGCGCCCGCCACCTTGATCCACAGCGGGAGCCGGTCACCCTGGAACCGGGCGAACACCATCCCCAACCCATCAGCGCACCCGCTGACGGCCTCTACTCCGGGACAGTCGGCGAGGACGGACTCAACTGCGGGCACTCGCTCTCCGGCAGGATCTCCTGGTTCGTCTCGTACACGGGCTGGCCCGGCAGGTCGAACGAGAACCGCAGGTGGCCGCTCCCCTGTGCCGCGTCCACTGCGCCCGCCAACGCCAGGACCAAGCACGCCGCCGCATTGTCCACCCGTGCGCGAGGGACCACCGAACGACGGCGACCACGCCGCGAGCACTCTCTGTATCCGGGAGGCTCACTGTCTGAACATGCGCCGCAGCCGGTCCAGGAGCCGACTACAGCGCGCGGTGCGTCTGCGCTCCACCAGGAAGGGCATGCGGACCGCTCGTGGGCCGGCCCTGGGAGAGTCCAGCGCGGTCGGCCCCTGGACCGGCTTCGACGCCCGCATCACGGGAAGTGGCCATCGCGGCTGGACTGGCACCGCCCCGTACGCGAGCGACCGTTCACGGCGTGCCCTCGGGGCAGCCTGAGCGCATTCTGAAAGAGGGAAATCACGGAACGGGAGCCCCGATGGCCGCGCGCACGGACAGATCTGCAGTCGGGCGAGTGTTCTCCCGGCGAGACAAGGCGGTCATCGCGGCGGCGTCCTTGTCGATGCTGCTCGTACAGATGGACTGGTTCGCGCTCAATCTGATGCTGCCGGTGATCTCGCGTGACTTCGGCGAACCCTCGACCGACCTGCAGTGGCTGGTCAGCGGATACATGCTCGCCCTCGGCGCCCTGATGATCATCGGAGGGCGCGTGGCCGACGTCCACGGCCGACGGACGGTTCTCGTGGTGGGGCTGAGCGGGTTCGCTGCGGTGTCCGTCCTGTGCAGCGCCGCTCAGAACGCGGGCTGGCTCGTCGCCGGCCGCGTGGCGCAGGGAGCCAGCGCCGCGTTGATCTTCCCGGTGGCCGTCGCGGTCGTCACCGCCTACTTCCGTGACGGGCGGCAGGCGCGGGCGGTCGGCACCGTGCTGGCGTTCAGTGCCGTCGGCACAGCCCTCGGCCCCTTCGTGGGAGGTGTCTTCGCCAACAAGTCAGCTGGCGGGCGGTCTTTCTGCTCAACGTTCCTCTGTGCGCCGTTGCCGTGTTTCTGATGCTGCGATTCGTCGACGACACGCGCGACCTTCATGCGAGTCGGCGACTGGACGTCCCGGGAGCCCTGACCATCGCGGGCGGACTCACCGCACTCATGCTCGCCGTCGACCAGGGGGCCCGGTGGGGGTGGCGCTCGCCGGTCACCATCACCATGTTCCTCGTCGGGATCGCGCTCCTCGCCGGTTTCCTCGTCATCGAACGACGGGCGTCGGAACCACTCCTGGATCTCTCCCTGCTGCACAACCGCCCCTTCGTGACCGTCACGCTCGCCGGCTCCGTGTCGAACATCGTGTACTGCCTCGTCGCGGTCCTGTCCGCGCTCTACCTCCAGCAGGCTCGCGGTCTCTCGCCTCTGGACGCGGGGCTGATCTTCCTCGCACTGTCCGTCGGTGCCGGCGGCGCGAGCTACTGGTCCGGGCACCTCGCCGAACGCCGGCGCCCAGAAGCCCTCATGGCTGCCGGCATGGTGCTCAGCGGGGTGAGCCTGATGGTTCTCACCTGGGCGGAACCTCTCGCCCTGTACACGACGGTCTTCGTCGTGGTGGGCGTCGGGGTGGGGCTCGGATGGGCGCTGACCAACACCGCGACCCAGTCGTACGTACCCACCGGGCGGCTCGCGGCCGCCTCGGGCCTCGTCCTGACCTCCCTGGTCCTGCTCGGCGGAGTCGCGGTGGCCGTCGCCGCGACCGTGCTTGAGGCGATCAGCGGATCCGCGCAGTCGGCCGCGTCCGACGGCCCCGCCATCCAGACGGTACTGCGGGCCGCGGCGATCCTGGCATTGGCGGGTGCGATCCCCCTCGTGCCCCTGGCCCGAGCCCACTCGGAGCCCCCACCAGACGAACGCCCACGGAGGACCGCTACGGGCGTCCGCCGCCCGGCCAGTTCCAACCTGCGCGGTCAGGATGAAGCCCCGGGTGACGGTGCCTAGCTGTTGCTGGCCATGAGGTTGGTGTCGCTGCTCGTCGGTGTTGACCTTCGACTTGGTTGAAGCTTGATGATGGCGCGGTGCCAAATGATGAGCTGATGCCGATCGGGGCCTTCGCCCAACGCAGTGGCCTGACCTCCAGCGCCCTGCGGTTCTATGCCGACTCCGGGCTGCTGCCTCCTGCCGAAGTCGACCCGGTCTCGGGCTACCGCCACTACAGCACTGACCAGGTGGCTCGGGCGACCGTGCTGCGTCAGCTTCGCGAGCTCGCTATGCCCCTGGCCGCTGTCGAGGTTGTACTTGGTTCCGGGGCCGACGAGGCTTCCCGGCTACTCGATGAGCATGTCGCAAAGGTCGTTGGGAATGCAGCGGCCGTGCAGCAGAAGGCTGCTGTCATCAAGTCCGCGCTCGGCAATGCGCCAGGTCTTCCCCTTGCGGCGGTGAAGGGTCCCGTGCTGGCTGACGCGGTCGAGCAGGTCCTGACCTCGGCCGCGCATGAGCCCGGGATGCCAGCACTCGCCGGTCTGCGCATCGAGGCAAGTCCTGAGGCAGTCACCCTGACCGCGACGGACCGATACCGGCTCTCCACCCGCACCCTGGTGCCGGCTGAACCGCCCAGCCAGACGTGGGCCGGCACGGTCAATGGCGACGAGCTGCGGGCTGCGGTCGCGGCGAGCCGCCGCAGCCCGCTGGTCCGACTGGAAGCGGTCTCGAACGGGATCTGGTTCCGCGTGGCCGACCGAGAGGACCGGCACTGCCGGTTGCTGCCCGAGGAGTTTCCCGACTACGGGCTGATGCTCGCGTCACTGGGCGAGGTCACGACTCGCGCGACGGTCTCGAAGGATCTGCTCCTGCGAGCCCTGGAAGAACACCCCGGCGAGCGCATCGGGCTGCATGTCGCTGACCACGGAGTGAGCGTCATGTCAGCGGACATCGGACACCCCGACACCCCGCTCCCGGCCACCGCGGCGGGCCAGGCCCTCCAGATCTGGTTCGAGCTGACCACGCTCTATCCCGCCGTGAGCACGGCGATCGGCCCCGACGTACTGCTCGACCTACGGGGACACGACCAGCCCGTCACGATCCGATCCGCCGACCGCGGCGATCTCACCACGCTGGCCATGCCCATCAAGTCCGACCACTCCGCCTGAGAAAGACGACGAGGAACAGTCCATGACCACCGCACCCGCCAGCCCCGACCCGACCATGGAAGCAATAGGCCACGCCGTCGCCGAGGGGCACGCCGGTGACAGCGCCTCCGCCCGCCGGAAACTGCTGGGCCTGTGGTCCGCGATCGGTGTCACCGGTGATCCGCTGCACCGCTGCTCGCTCGCCCACTACCTGGCAGATCTCTACGAGGATCCCGCCCAGGCCCTCGCCTGGGACATCCGGGCCCTGGACGCTGCCGACGCCGTGACGGAGCAGCGCGTCCAGGAGCACCATGCAGGCCTCCACATCGCTGGTTTCTATCCCTCCCTGCATCTCAACCTCGCTGACAACTACCGCCGGCTCGGCTCCTTCGAAGCCGCCACCGAGCACATCAACGCGGCCAAGACGCACGCACCGGGCCTTCCTCAGAATCCCTACGGTGACCTTCTTCGCGGTGCCATCCAAGAGGTTGCTGAGGCCATCGCCGGGCGGGACCGATCACGGCGAGCCTCTGCGCCTGGTTCCGGCGCGTGACGCACAGGAATGCACCCCTCACCGTGGAGGGCCGCGTCGCCTCGTCGAACGATGCCGTACGAGGCCCATCGCCCACGTTGCAGCCGAGATGGGGATCTCCCGGTCATGTGCATCGAAATGGGGTCAACCGATACCGGCGACACGGCGAACTCGGGTTTGAGGACCGCTCCTCCGCACCTCACCATCAGCCCACCGCGACACCGTCCGAGATCCTCGACCTCACAGAAGAACTGCGGCGCACCCACAAGTGGTCCGCCGCCAGGATCGACTTCGAGCTGTCCCAGACCGGCACGCCAACCGGCCGAAGGACCGTGAGCGGGCACCTGGCCGAGATCGGCCTCAACCGACGCCGATTCATCGACCCCGACGGTCAAGCCAACCGACAGCCGCGGAGAATCCACGCCCGACGGCCCGGCCACATGACCCACATCGATGTGAAGCTCTCCTCGGCGCCGGACACCAACGCATCGCCCCATACACCCCACGGCACAACGGCGAGGTCGAGCGATACAACCGCATCCTGGCCGAGGAGTTCCTCTACGCCCGGAACAAGACATCGGAGGCCCACCGCACCCGACTCCTGGGCCGATGGAATGTCCCCTACAACCACCACCGACCCCACACCGCGATCGGAAGCCAACCACCGGCAGCACGGCTACCAGCCGGCGTCACCAACGTCATGACCTCCTACACCTAGCGCTCGGAGGCAGGGAGGACCGCCGGGATGCGGGGCCCGGAGGGAACGGGCTGTGGACGGGGGCGGCCCGCCGACAAGCTTGCTCGCCCCGGCGATGGCACACGATGAAACACACCTGGTTCGTCGGCAGCGGATGCCCGCCGTCAGTTCGCCTGCGGCCCGAACCGGCGCTTGTACACCGACGGTGTGATGCCGGTCTCGCGGCGCATCAGCGTGCGCAGATTGGCAGCGGTGCCGAGCCCGCTGCGCCGCGCGACTACCTCGAAGCGGGCTTCACCCCGCTCGATCAGCCGGCACGCCAGAGCAAGCCGTTCCCCTGTCAGCCACGCCAGCGGCGTCGTGCCCATTTGTGCCTGGAAGCGGCGATGCAGCGTCGCCGGACTGACCGCCGCACGCGCCGCGAGGTCGGAGACGCTGAGCGGTGAGTCCAGCCGTTCCTGGGCCCAGGCCAGGACAGGCGCCAAGGACTCGTCCGGCAGGTCGGGCATGGGACGCTCCACGAACTGCCGCTGTCCACCGTCCCGGTGTGCCGCGAACACAAGCCGCCGGCTCACAGAGTTGGCGACCTCCGCGCCGTAGTCGCGACGGACCACGTGCAGCCCGAGATCGAGCGCAGCTGCACTGCCTGCCGCGGTGAGGATGTCGCCGTCGTCCACGAACAGCACGTCTTCTTCGAGCTGGACAGAGGGGAAGCGGGCCCGGAAGGAATCCGCCCACTGCCAGTGCGCGGTGGCCCGGCGCCCGTCGAGGACTCCGGCCTCGGCCAGCGTGAAGGCTCCGCTGCAGAAGCCGACCAGGCGCGCACCACGGGCGTGTGCCCGGCGAACGGCATCGAGCACGGCAGGACGGCGGGGCACGTCGATGTCCGGACGGTTGGGGACGATCAAGGTGTCCGCCGTCTCGGCCGCTTCCAGATCGGCAACTCCCGTGAGTGTGAAGAACCCGTCTCGCATCAAGGTGCGGGGCTCGGGGGAACAGAGCCTGAAGTCGTAGAGATCACGGCCGATCTCCGGTCTGCGCAGACCGAAGACCTCGGTCGCGCAGCCGAGCTCGAAGGGGTTCGAGTTCTCGTCCACGATCACGACGACCCGGTGTACGCCCGCCGCGCGAGCTGCATGCGAGGATTCTTTCGACATGTGCAATTCCTAGCACTCCCGGCGGCCACGTGAAACGGCTCAGGATGAGCACATGAGCAGCGAACCCATCTCCCTCAGCAAGGCTCTGGCCTCGTTCGATGCCTTGTGGAGCCCCCGCATCGTCACGCGCGTCAACGACTACGACGTCCGCATAGCCAAGGTCGAGGGCGACCACATCTGGCACGTGCACGACGACACCGACGAGTTCTTCCTGGTGCTCGACGGCGAGCTGTGCATCTCCCTACGCGAGCCCGAGGGGGAGCGCACGGTCCGGCTCCCCCGAGGAGCGGTCTACACCGTCCCCCGAGGCACAGAGCACAGGCCGTACGCTCCGTCAGGCGCCGCAATCCTCATGTTCGAGCCCACCGGGACATCGACCGTGGGCGATCGCCACGACGAGATCCCGGAGCACGTCGACGCAACAACCGGACACGCGCTCAGCACCTGACCCGGCAGGCTTCGCACACACCACGCCACGCCACTGCCATGGCGTCATCGGGCGAGGTCTCGGGCACCGGTCACCCGCCATCCACCCGGACGGCGTCCCGAACGCCCCCGCGCCCGCCGTACACGTCCCCACCACTCAACCCGTCCCCCAGCACTTCCCGGCGATAGGACAAGGGCACCCAAGTGAGCCGGGCAGAGGCCCGGTGGCGATGGTGGCCTTCATCCGGCGGCCTCGTGCAGCGGGCCGGCCACCGCCCCGTGCGGATTTCTGGAACTGGCCACCGGAGCGACCCATACGCGGTCTCAACGCGGATGTCTGCCGCCCCGGCCGACTACCGCCACAGGCTGAACGTGACGAGGGGCGGCGGCGTGGCGCTGGAGGGGTGTGAGGCCAGCGAGGGAGCCCGTGAGGGAGGGCCGGGGTTGGAGCGGACGGACGGCGGCGCCGGTGACGTAGGTCGCGGTCAGGACGAGGCGCGGAAGGTGGGTGCTCCGGCCACCGCGGTGCACGGCTGTCGTGTCGACCAGGTAGGCCGATCCGGCGGGACCGCACAGGGGGTGGATGTCCCGTCGTGTGAACGCGGCAGCAACCACTCGTTCGTCGAGAACCATGCCGTGGGGAACCGGGGCGGGCAGGACCCGCCAGTGGCGGCCCTGGGAGTGGGTGGCGCCGACGAGCGTGAGCGGCCCGGTGGCCTCGTCCACGTCGCGCAGGTACACGAACAGTTTGACGATGCGGTGGTCCTCGTAGTCCCGGTGCCAACGCTGGGATGCCTCGGGTGGGCGGTCCACCGCAACGGGCAGGTTGAGCCAGATGTCGACGGAATGCAGCCGCGGCCAGCAGCCGAGGTGGTCCGCCACCTGGGCCAGCACCGAGGAGTCCAGTACCGTGCGCGCCACCGGGTGGCTCAGGTCGAGCTGCTGACCCTCGTCGGCCAGCAGGCGTATCTGGTAGTCCTTCCCGCCGGCGGCACTGCGGCCGTCGGCGATCTGCCGGGCATTGCGCGGGGCGGCCATCAGCGCCTCGGCGGCACCGGCGACCGCACGCCACAGAGACTCGGCGAACTCGACACGGACGTACCCCTCTCTGGTCAGGCCGCTTCCGGCGGGGCCGGCCGGAGGTCGAGGCGCCCGGTCACGACCGGCGAGGTGGCACAGTCGCGCACGGCCGTTCAGGCACCACAGCCAGACGGCGTCGCGATAGAGGAGACTCAGCATCCACCGTGCCAACGGAGTGATGAACCGGCCGCGCGACGTCAGCAGCGTGCCGGCCCACCATGTGTACGGCACGGCTCGTCACTTCCCGACGCGATCGCCACCGAGGAGGGCCTCGAACTCGACGGGCCGCTCCACCAGGTGCTCTGCGCACTCGGAGAGGACCAGGATCCGTTTCGCCGTGCACGGGGCGGGCTCGGAACGTCGTGTGAAGCTTCCGTCGAAGAGGTTGCCCAGACTGCCCGGTACGGAGACGCAGCGGCGGACATCGCCGGTGATCATCACCTTGAACGAGTTCGTGCCGGCCCGGCAGGCGGCTCCCGAGAAGTTCCAGTCCCGGTCGATGTACGCGGCGCCCACGTGGTAGTCGGTGATCAGCTTCCGGACCACCGACAACTCCTCGTCGTTGTAGTTCCGGGGGAAACGGCGCTTCTGCCAGATCCCCTTGAACACTTTCCCGACGAGGCGGTCCACACCGGCGCTTCGGAGCCGTTCGAAGTCGCTCTCGGCCCGGTGAAGCAATTCCGGATGCAGCACGTAGGCGGCCGTGATGTCGTAGCCGGCGTCGCGCAGGATGCGAAAGTTTCGGCCGAAGTCCTCCAAGGGGAGATCATTTCGTTCGCGTTCTTCCACGTGCACGGCTGCGAGGATCCGGGACACCCGATCAGTTGGAACGGAAACGGCGAAGCAACGAATGTCCTCGGTGAACGACAGATTCGTGTTGATGGCGATGAAGTGTTTGCGCGTCAGCAGCCTGCAGAGATCGACGAACCCGGGAAAGGCGAACGGCTCTCCGCCGGACATGAGGATGCCGCACGTCGGCCCGATCGCGTCGAACGCCGCAGCACACTCCTTCGGCGTCCTCTCGTCGAGATGACGCTTGTTGAGAACGTGTCTGATCTGCGGATGGCAGTAGTCGCAGAAGAAGTTGCAGCGGTTCGTCAGATGCCAGTCGATCCAGATCTGCGCCTCAGCGGGAAACACTGTCGGCCACCCTTCCGTGCACGTCTCGATGCAGTTGTTCCGGGTCGAGCACGGTTTTGCGCGCCCGTACGACCTGCTCGCGGTTCAGGGTGTCGACTCCGAGTTCACGTTGAGGGACGAGAGAGCCGTCGGGCAGGAGGCCGAACACCGCGCTGGGCTCCTCCAGCGGACGTCCGTTGGCCGATTGCAGGCCGATGGTGATGTCCACACCATGGGCGAGGGCGAAATCGCGACTGACGGCGCGGCAGATCTCGGGATAGATCCGGCCCGCGGAGCGGAAGGGGTTCTTGCCGGCGTGCGACTCCATCGACTGGGGACGGAGCATCGAGATCACTCCGCTGTAGTTGTTGCCCCGACCCACGGCGCCTTGGTCCCCCTTGTCCAGGGAGCTGCCGGCGAGCGTGAGGTACCCGTGCCCCGGGCGGTCCTTGGTGTTGAGCACAGGGGCGGCGATGTCGAGGTCGGGCGCCGTCTTCTGGAGCAATTGGTGCAGTTCGGCGCCGATAGCGGCGAGTGAGTCCCGGTAGACCCGTTCGCTCGGGACCAGGGAGGCGACGAACGGCATCGCGACATGGACCGACACCCGGTTCCCGACCCGGCTGGCGAGGACCTTCGCGTCGGTGCCGGTGCCGAAGCGGACCTGCATGGCGGGGCCGGTCAGATGGTTCTCGGCTTGCCAGACCAGGTATTCCAGTTGCGTCGGCCCGTGGTGGCCGAAGACGACGGCGGTGTCGTTGGCCTCGCACCGGAGGTCGACGGTGTCGAGATCGTCGATCGCCCTCGGCGCGTAGTAGCGGTCATGGTGTTCGGCCCCGATGCCGTCGTTCGCGCTGATCCGCAGCACCGGTGGCGGCAGTAACTCGAGGGCGGACGAACAGAAAGAGCGCGCGAAAACGGCATCCAGGGACTCCGCCGCAATGTCACGTACCGGAATCTCGGCACTGCCGAACGACGGCGTGATCTTCCCCACCACATCGCACACGATGGGGGTTACCCCATGACCTCTGCCGAAAGCCAGGCGGCTCGTTCCACCCGCCAGGACAAGTTTGTCCACCGAGTGTCTCGGTGTACCACCGAAATGCTTGAGCGTGTACTGCACATATCGGCGAGAGAACTCGTTGGCCACCGCATCGGCAATGGTGTCCGGGTGGCCTGCCCCTTTGCGCTCCACTAATTCTACGTCCATGCGCCCCCCATTCCTGCTGCACCACGAAGCGATAACCTGTCACCGCCTCGGGAAGAATTTCCATGGGATATCAACCGGCAGTCGGGAACAACGGGCCGCGCTTCCTCGGAGGCATACTGCACCCCTGAACTCGCTCCGGTCAACAAAGTCCACGTATTTACTCAGGCCGCAAGCCCTTTCCTCTCGCCCGGCCCCATGGTTCCCAACTGCCCCATACATTGGCCGTGCCGCCCTCTTGTCACATCCGACACCACAGATACACCGAGGGATACCGAGCTAATGATCTTCTCGTCTGCTCGGGAACCTTGGGCCGGATCTTCCGTCCGGCGAAACAGGGCCAATCTGCGGTCGCTGAAGGTGCCGGCTGGGCCCGCGTGGCGTCGGGCCACCGCGCATGGGCAAGGCATCGGAGAAACCTGCCGCCCGGACCACGACAGGGCCTCCGCACGGTCGGGGCAACGCAATCCGGAAGCCGGCCGCGGCGAGGACTCGGTCCGGTCCGCTGTCACTCCGCCATGTCTGGCCGGAGCACACGACGGTGCGCCTGGCGCAGCCCGGCACCTGGGACTGCGACCAGTGAGCGGTCTGGTTTGGATCACGGCGGGCTAGCGATGCCGGCGGTTCACGGGTGGGCCCTGATGTGATGCGACCTGGAACCGACGCACCAAGAGCCCCGCGGCGGCCGCTCGATGAGTGGAATCTGATCGGCGTCGCCGATGAGGTGCAGGACGAGTACGACTGCATGCTCATCCCCTGCCGGCTCTCCCCTCGTGAGAGGAGCTACGGCCTGCCCGCTGGGGCGGTGCTCATCCGGTGCCGGACGCTCTCTCCGCGGTGTTCCTCATCTCCGCCTGAGCGCATTCTCAAGGAACCCTTAAGAAACCTCGGTCACCCCTCTCATGCCTCAGGCATGCCATCGACAGATGGTTATGTGTCCGACAGCCGTCAGGTGTGCCACGGAGTGTGGGCAGCGAGCTGCTCCCAAACCCTCGGCACGGCTGCCGCACCGCACCACCCCTCTGCCTCCACCCTCGTCACCGCGCAGGTTCGGGTGCCCCGACCGTCCGGCACCGCACCAGGCCCGCCGGTTCCCAGGCCCGGAAAGGAATCGTCGCCATGGTCTCGTCCCTCCCCCGAGGCACTGTTCGGCTGTCCGTCCTCCTCGACGCCCTCCCCGACGGTCTCGTCCTCGTCGACGGCACCGGCACGGTCGTCGGCGCCAACGCCGTCGCCCTCGGCATGTTCGGGGCCTGCTCGGCCCCCGATGTCGCCCATGCCACCGAGACCTCTGCGGCCCCCGAGACGTCCGGACACCCCCTCGTCGGGCGCGGTCTGCGCGATCTCCTACCCGATGCGGACGCGTGGGTGATCCGTAGCGCTGCCGCCGGTCGCTTCGGCTCTTCGGGCACCCGGGGGCTGAATCGGTCGGTGCGGACGTCCGCCCGGCGCCTCGACGGCGGTGCGTTCCCTGTCGAGGTGACCCGTGTCCGCTTGGAGGCCGGTCTTGAGGCGTACGACGGAGGCAATGGCGATGAGTTGTGGGCGCTCGTCGTGCGCGACCTCACCGAGCTGCTCGGCACCGAGTCCGAGCTCGCACGGTCGCGGCAGCAGTGCGAGATGATCCTCCGCGCCACGACCGAAGGCGTCGTCGGTACGGACCTCGCCGGACGGGTGGTCCTCGTGAACCCTGCCTTCACGCGGATCCTCGGTTATGAAGCGGGCGAGGTGAGCGGCCTGGAGCTGCACCCGGTGGTGTTCCCCCGGCGCGCCGACGGCTCCCCCTTCCCGTACGAGGACTCGGCGCTCGCCGACACCCTCAGAACCGGGCACAAACACCGGGTGCGCGGCCTCGTGCTGAAGTCGAAGGACGGCACGCGGGTGCCCGTGGACCTGACGACCGCTCCGATACGGATCGAGGACCGGCTCGTCGGGGCCGTGATGGCCTTCTCCGACCGAAGGCCGTACGAGCGGCTGATCGAGGATCACGCCGCCGACACCGTCAGCCGGGCCGAGCAACACGCGGCGGACCGAGCCGAGTTGGAGGAGAAGTACGCGGTGGAGCGCGAGGAGCTGGAGGCCCGGTACGCGGCCCTCGCCGACCGCCACGCGGAGCTGACCGCGCTCCTCGCCGCCCGTGTGCGGGAGGAGCCGAATCCGCGTCGTGAGGACGTCGTGGAGCCGACGCGAAAAGCACGCATAGCCGTCACCCGCCACCCCACGACTCTGGGCACCGTCGTGAACGCCGGTCTCGAAAAGGCCTCGGCACTCACCGGCTCGCACAGAACTCAGTTCGCGGTCCACGCGCCACCCGTCGTCGTCACCCTGGATCCCGCACACGCCTCGACCGCCCTGGCTCACCTGATCGCCGACGCCGCCGGAGTCACCTCGACCGGTGAGGCGCGTCGCCCCAGCGCCTCCACGCCGCAGGCAGCCGACACCACCGTCGTCATCACGGCAGCGGTACGGGACGCCGAGCTGCGCATCGAGATCTGCGGCCCCCGGGCCGTCAACGACCCGGCCCATCTGCTGGTCGCTCGCCGCATCGTCGACGCCCACGGCGGAGTCCTCACCGCGAGTGTGCGTCCGCGGGTGGCCGGCCTCACGTACGTCGTCCAGATCCCCCAGACTCCCCCGCACGCGCCCGCGCTCCTGCAGCGCGCACAGGCGCCGGTCGCCGGCTCGTGGATCATCGGCGCGGCCGTCAGTGCCCGCCGGGACCGCACCGTCTCGGCGGATCGTGCCGCCTCGTTCCCCTTCTCCGTCTCGGCGCCCGCCCTGCGCGCGTCCCAGGCCGGCCGGTCCCGCCCGTACGTCGTCCCTCCGTGCGCGGAGCAGGGCGCCGATACATCTCGTTCGGCATCCCCGTCCCCTGTCTCACGGCGCCCCGAGCGCACCCAGTGGGGGCAGCGCGACGCGGACGAGGCCGACCAGCAGCGCATCGTCCGTCTCCTCGCGAGGATCAGGCGCACCTCCGCCTGACCACGCGAGCCGGCGAGGCGAAGGGCGTACGGGGCAGACGTCGGTTGTGCCGCACCCTCCCCGTCATCGTGGCCGCCCTGCTTGAGAGTCGCGACACTTCACGAGCACAGGGCGTCCCGCCTTTCCTGGGACGCCGCACCACCACAGGAGGCACCAGCACATGCCATGGCGAGTCGTCACCAGCCGGAGCGGCTCACGTGGCAGAGGACGACGCCGACGGCGCGGCGGGCGGCCTCTCCGCTCTTCACCTGACGTACTTCCGTCGGCCGACCTGGGACGCCGGGACGGAGTTCCGCGGAAGGGCGAGGCACCACGTACCGGACGGGGGCGTACGGAGCGACACCCGCGCACTGCAGCGCCCGGCTCCGAGCCGCGGCTCCGTCGCGAGTCCGGCCTCTACCTCTCGCCCGCCTGGGCTGGTCCGGGTCCGGAGCCGGGTCCCGGTCGTGCCGAGCGGCGTCGGGCTGCGAAGGGCGGCCGACGCCGGGGCGGTACACCCGCGGGTCCTGCGGCCTCGGCTCCGGAAGGACGTCCGTTGTCCCGGGTTGCGGCGCGCCGTGCCGCGCGCGCCGCCAAGGAGAGCGTCGGCGTCGTCGCCAGCCGCGTCGTCGGCGAACTGTTCATCACCTTCGGCGTCGTCATGCTCCTGTTCGTCACCTACCAGTTGTGGTGGACGAACGTCCTGGCCGGGCAGGAGACCGACAAGGC
>NZ_JBHWFF010000032.1:0-9567 GCF_042733785.1 Streptomyces sp. NPDC059695
GCCGCGCGGGGGGGCGGCGGGGCCGCCGCCGCCGTGCGGCCGGGCCGGGCCCCCCCCCGCCCGTGCGTCGGGCGGCCGCGCCCCCCCCCCGGCGCCGCCCCCCCCCCCTCTCCCGTATCGACGCGTCAGCGGAGGCGCCGGCGTGTCGGCCGTGGCGGCAGCGGCGCCGCCGTGGTGGCCGTGTAAGCGGTTAGCGGCCGCGGCCGTTGCCGCGTCCGTCGCCGCCGCCGATCAGGTCCGTCGGGAGCGTGATCCCGGGGATGTTCGGCTTCGTGTCGCCGGGCTTGCCGTCGCGGGGCTTACGGGGCTTGTTCGGGCCCTCGTCGCCCTCCTTCGGGTCCTTGGGCTTCTCGGCCCGCGGCACGGAGACCGGGACGAAGGTCGGGGTCTGGCCGGCGTCCAGGGCGCCCGTCATCGCGATCTTCCAGATGGGGCCGGGGAGGCAGCCACCGCAGACCTTGTCGTAGTACTCGCCGCCGATGGTGATGTTGTACATCGACTTCTTCTCGCCGACGTCGTCACCGACCCAGACGGCCGTGGACAGGTTCGGGGTGTAGCCGACGAACCAGGCGTCCTTGCGGTCGTTGGTGGTACCGGTCTTGCCCGCGTTGTCGCGGTCGCTGAGGCCGGCCTTCGTACCGGTGCCGTCCTCGACGACGCCCTTCAGCATCTGGTTGACGGTGTCGGCGGTCCGGTCGCTCATGGCGCGCGTGCACTTGGTCTGCGGCACGTTCAGCTTGTCGCCGTTGGCGGCCTTGATCGACTCGATGGCGATCGGCGTGCAGTAGATGCCGCGGTTGGCGAAGGTCGCGTAGACGGACGCCATGTCGAGCGGGGTGCTCTCGACACTGCCGAGGGTGGCGGACGGGCTCTGCTTGATGGCCTTGCCCAGCTCGCGCTCGTAGCCGACGTTCTTCGCCATGGTCAGCGTCTCGCAGAGACCGGCCATCTGCTCCAGGCGGGCGAAGTAGGTGTTGATGGACTTGCCGAGGGCGCTGGTCATGTCGAAGACGCCCTTCTCCGACTCCATCTCGTTGTTCACCTCCCAGTTCGCGTAACCGGAGGGCTTGCCGTCGCAGCGGGTGTACTCGTTCTCGCCGATGTTGATCTGCGCCGGGTCGTTGAAGCTCGTCGCCGGGCTGATGCCCTTCTCGAGCGCCGCCGCCGCCGTGATCGGCTTGAACGTCGAACCGACCTGGAAGCCGTACGTCGTGCCGCCCATCTTGCTGCCGACGGCCAGGTTCAGCGTCGTCTGGTGCTGCTTCTGGTCCAGGCCGTACGGGCGGGACTGGCCCATGGACAGGATGCGGCCGGTCTTCGGCTGGACCTGGACCACCGAGGCGGCGACCGGGTCGTCCTTGTTGATCTTCGCGATGGCGGCCTCGTTGGCGGCGGCCTGCGCGCGCGGGTCGAGCGTGGTCCTGATGGTGAGACCACCCAGGTTCCACAGCTTCTGCCGCTCCTCGGCCGTCTTGCCGAAGGTCGCGTCGTTGAGGATCGTCTTGCGGACGTAGTCGCAGAAGAAGCCGGCGCCGTCGACGGCGGTGATGCAGCCGTTCTTCGGGGTCTTGACCTTCAGCTTGAGCGGAGTGGCCTTCGCCTTGTCCGCCTCGGCCTGGCTGATGTCCTTCACGTCGGCCATCCGCTGGAGGACCACGTTGCGGCGCTTGGTGGCTTCCTGGATGTCGTTGATCGGGTCGTAGCGGCTCGGCGACTGGACGAGGCCGGCCATCATCGCCGCCTCGCCCAGGGACAGGTCGGCGGCCGGCTTGGAGAAGTACCGCTGCGAGGCGGCCTCGATGCCGTAGGCCTGCTGCCCGAAGAACGTGATGTTGAGGTAGTTCTCCAGGATCTTCTTCTTGCCCAGCTCCTCCTCGACCTGGATCGCGAACTTCAGCTCGCGGACCTTGCGGCCGATCGTCTGCTGGGTGGCCTGGGCGACCTTCTCGGGGTCGTCACCGGCCTCCTCGACGAAGACGTTCTTCACGTACTGCTGGGTCAGCGTGGACGCGCCCTGCGCGACCCCGCCCGACTGCGCGTTGCGGTTGATGGCGCGCAGCACGCCCTTGAGGTCGATCGCCCCGTGCTCGTAGAAGCGGCCGTCCTCGATCGCGACGATCGCCTTCTGCATGTACGGGGAGATCTTGTCGATCGGCACGACCTTCCGGTCCCGCGAGTACACCGTGGCGATCAGACCGCCCTCGGCGTCCAGGATCGTGGTGCGCTGACTCAGCGGTGGGGTCTTCAGGTTGGAGGGGATCTCGTCGAACCCCTCCACCGTCCCCTTCGCGGCCAGACCGAGTGCGCCGGCCGCGGGCAGGGCGATGCCCGCCAGCACGGCTCCGGCGAGCACACTGACACCGAGGAACTTGGCGGCCTGCTGGGTCCCGGTCAGACCACCGCCCGAGCGCTTCTTTGCCATGGGGGCAGCCTACGTTCTCATTCGCCGGACACACGTATATGCCTTGGCCTAAGCTGCTCCCAACTGTCACAGCAGTGTGGTCGCGCATCAAGACCCGTGCGTGACATCGGTATGAATTCCCGTGACCCCGAAACACGGGAAGCTCGTGCCCGATTCCGGCTCATGCGTCACACGGTGTCCGAAGTGGACCCGTCAAGGACGGGCGTATCTGGGTGATATGTCCGCTACCTCACGCATGTCCTTCGATCACTCCCCTGGGTGATCTGACGCGTACGCATAGTCCGTTCGGACCATTCAAGATTGGGCCCGAAGGGGGTGTTGCGCTGTGCCCACCTTCCGTAACGTCCCAACTGGCAGCGGTGAATATGCCGCTGCCGCCGTGGGGGAGCCTCGATTCGGGAGAGGACGGCGCCGGTATGGGCTGGGTAGCTGACTGGAGTGCGCAGGCGGCCTGCCGCACTACCGATCCGGATGAACTTTTCGTGCAGGGAGCGGCGCAGAACAGGGCAAAGGCGGTGTGCACCGGATGCCCGGTGCGGACCGAGTGCCTCGCCGACGCCCTCGACAACCGCGTGGAGTTCGGCGTGTGGGGCGGCATGACGGAGCGCGAGCGCCGTGCCCTGCTCCGCAGGAGGCCGACCGTCACCTCGTGGCGCCGGCTCCTGGAGACCGCGCGGACCGAGTACGAGCGCGGAGCGGGCCTGCTGCCCGTGGCGATCGAGGACGACGCCACGTACGAGGCGTACGCGGCGGTCGGCTAGCCCCGATCCGCACGCCGGTCGGCTGGTCCCGGCCCCGGACCGTGCGTGGTGGTCGGCTGGTCCCGTGCCCTGGACCCCGCGTCGCGGTCTGGTCCCGTGGCGCCCCGGACCGTGCGTCGTGGTCGGCTGGTCCGATTCGTACGCCCTGGTCGGCTGGTCCCGGCCCGTGTGTGACGGCGTGGGTACGCGTACGGATACGGGTACTCGTACGCGAGACGGCTCAGGCCGAGGGCGTCCGTCCCGCCGTGAGCCGGTCACCGATGGCCCGCAGCCCGGCGAGGTCGTGCACATCGCCGGGCAGGGCGGCCACGTCGGTCACCGCCACCTCGGGGTGGAGCGCGGTGAAGCGGTCACGCGTGCGCTGTTCACGCGCGAGCACCCGCATGCGCTCGGCATGCAGGCGTAGAAGTCCCGCGGTGAGAAGACGTACGTCGACGTCCGACGCGTCTGTTTCCTGTGCCGGTTCGGCTGTGGGGGCAGCCTCGGATACGGGGTGCGGTGCGGCGGCGGTGGCGAGATCGTTCGGCTCGTGCTCGGGTTCGGGCTCGTGCTCGGCTTCGGTGGCCGGGGAGCCACCCAGAGCAGCCTTCCCGCCCCCCTGATCCACAATGCGCCGCTCGTCAAGATTTTCCGCGGCGGCCCGCGCCCGCTCCGCCGACAGCCCGGAGGCGCCGCTGCCGTGGACGCGGTTGAGGACGAGCCCGGCCAGCGGCATGTCCTCGGCGGCCAGCCGCTCCACGAAGTACGCGGCCTCGCGCAGTGCGTCCCGCTCCGGGGTCGCGACCACGAGGAAGGCCGTGCCCGGGGCCTGGAGCAGCCGGTACGTGGCGTCCGCGCGGGTCCGGAAGCCGCCGAACATCGTGTCCATCGCCGCCACGAACGTCTGCACGTCCTTGAGGAACTGACCCCCCAGCAGCTTCCCCAGGGTCCCCGTCATCATCGACATGCCGACGTTGAGGAACTTCATCCCGGCCCGGCCGCCCACCTTCGCCGGGGCCATCAGCAGCTTGATGAACTTCCCGTCGAGGAAGGACCCGAGCCGCTTCGGCGCGTCCAGGAAGTCCAGCGCGGACCGGGACGGCGGGGTGTCGACGACGATCAGGTCCCACTCGTCGCGGGCTCTGAGCTGGCCCAGCTTCTCCATCGCCATGTACTCCTGCGTACCGGCGAATCCGGCGGACAGGGACTGGTAGAAGGGGTTCTCCAGGATCGCCCGCGCACGCTCGGGCTCCGCGTGCGCCTCGACGATCTCGTCGAAGGTCCGCTTCATGTCGAGCATCATGGCGTGCAGCTCGCCGCCGTCGGAGCCCTTGATGCCGTCGACCTTGCGCGGGGTGTTGTCGAGGGAGTCGATGCCCATGGACTGGGCGAGCCGTCGCGCCGGGTCGATGGTGAGGACGACGACCCGCCGGCCGCGCTCCGCCGCCCGCACGCCCAGGGCCGCCGCCGTGGTCGTCTTGCCGACCCCGCCCGCGCCGCAGCAGACGATGATGCGCGTCCCCCGGTCGTCGAGGATCGGATCGAGGTCGAGGACGGGCGCGTGGTCGAGCCCGTCGGCGGGGGCCGCTTCGGCGCCCGCGGCCCCGGCGCCTGCCTTCTCCGTCACGCGCCCACCCCTTGCTTCCGTAGTTCCTTCGCCAGCCGGTAGAGCCCCGCGATGTCCGCCCCGTCGCCCAGGAAGGGGAGTTCGTACGCGGGGACGCCGACGCCGTCCAGGACCGAGCGCTGCGCCCGCTCCAGCTCCACCCGCCGCGCGTGCTCGGAGGCCTGGTCGAGCAGCGGCTCGACCAGGAGCGCGCCGCCCGTGACACCGGCGGAGGCCAGGGTCCGCGCGATCGCCTCCCGGTGGTCGCCGGAGGCGGCCCGTACCGCCGCCTCGTCGAGGACGTGCGGACGAACCATGTTCACCACGACCCTGCCCACCGGCAGTTCGGCGGCCCTCAGCTCCGCGATGCCGTCCGCGGTCTCCTGGACCGGCATCTCCTCCAGGAGGGTCACCAGGTGCACCGCGGTCTCGGGGGACTTGAGGACGCGCATGACGGCCTGGGCCTGGTTGTGTATCGGGCCGATCCTGGCCAGGCCCGCGACCTCGTCGTTCACGTTGAGGAAGCGGGTGATGCGGCCGGTGGGCGGCGCGTCCATCACCACGTGGTCGTAGACGGGACGGCCGTCCTTCTCGCGCCGCCGGACCGCCTCGCAGGCCTTCCCGGTCAGCAGCACGTCCCGGACGCCCGGCGCTATCGTCGTCGCGAAGTCGATCGCGCCCAGCTTCTTCAGGGCCCGCCCCGCGCCGCCCAGTTTGTAGAACATCTGGAGGTAGTCGAGGAGAGCGCGCTCGGCGTCGATCGCCAGCGCGTACACCTCGCCGCCGCCCGGGGCGACGGCGATCTTGCGCTCCTCGTACGGAAGGGTCTCCGTCTCGAAGATCTGTGCGATGCCCTGCCTGCCTTCGACCTCGACGAGGAGGGTCCGCTTCCCCTCCGTCGCGAGGGCGAGGGCGAGGGCGGCGGCGACCGTCGTCTTACCGGTACCGCCCTTGCCGCTGACGACCTGGAGCCTGCTCACACAGTCGAGCCTAACCACTGGCGGCCGTGCGCAATCAGGAGGCCGCCCCTGAGAAGCCCCCTAGGGCCTGCCTCGGGGGAGCCGGGAAGGGAGCGGGGAGCACAGCGGATACAGTCGGCCCCATGACCAAGTGGGAGTACGTCACGGTGCCGCTTCTGGTGCACGCGACCAAGCAGATTCTGGACACCTGGGGCGAGGACGGCTGGGAGCTCGTCCAGGTCGTTCCCGGGCCGAACAACCCCGAGCAGCTCGTGGCCTACCTGAAGCGGGCCAAGTCGTGAGCGGGGCCGTCGAGGCGCGGATCGCCGAGCTCGGACTGACCCTGCCCGAGGTCGTGCCGCCGATCGCCTCCTACCAGCCGGCCGTGCAGTCCGGCGTGTACGTCTACACCTCGGGCCAGCTCCCGATGGTGGCGGGCAAGCTCCCGGTGACCGGCAAGGTCGGCGCCGAGGTCACGCCGGAGGAGGCCAAGCAGCTCGCCGCCACCTGCGCGCTCAACGCGCTCGCGGCCGTGAAGTCGGTCGCCGGTGACCTCGACCGCATCAAGCGCGTCGTGAAGGTCGTGGGCTTCGTCGCCTCCGCCGCCGACTTCACCGGCCAGCCCGCCGTCATCAACGGCGCCAGCGAGCTGCTCGGCGAGATCCTCGGCGAGAAGGGCGTGCACGCCCGCAGCGCCGTCGGCGTCACCGTGCTGCCGCTCGACGCGCCGGTCGAGGTCGAGGTCCAGGTCGAGCTCGTCGACGCCTGATCACCCTCGTACGCCTCGTACACCTCGTACACCTCGTACACCTCGTACGCCTCGTACGGCTCCGTGCGACGGGAGCCGGTTTTCCACAGCCCTGGGAAACCGGCTCTCGTGCATTCCGATGCTTGCGCATAGCATCCGGCCATGTCGAATGGTCAGCCGAAGCAGGCGAAGCAGTCGAACGGTCAGTGGTACCCCGCGGAGTGGCCCGACCGTATCCGCGCCCTCGCCGCCGGCGAGCTCACCCCGGTGACGCCCCGGCGCGCCGCCACCGTCCTGCTCCTGCGGGACGGGGCCGCCGGGCCCGACGTCCACATGCTGCGCCGACGCACCTCGATGGCCTTCGCGGGCGGCGCGTACGCCTACCCCGGCGGCGGCGTCGACCCGCGCGACGAGCAGCCGGTGCGCTGGGCGGGCCCGTCCCTGGAGACGTGGGCGGCCCGGCTGGGCCTCGACGACGCGGCACAGGCCCAGGCCGTGGTCTGCGCCGCCGTGCGCGAGACGTTCGAGGAGGCGGGCGTGCTGCTCGCCGGGGAGACCGAGGAGGGCGTCGTCGGCGACACGACCGGCGAGGACTGGGAACGGGACCGGGAGGCCCTGGTCGCCCGCGAGCTGTCCTTCGCCGACTTCCTGGACCGGCGCGGCCTCGTCCTGCGCTCGGACCTGCTGGGCGCGTGGGCCCGCTGGATCACCCCGGAGTTCGAGCAGCGGCGGTACGACACCTGGTTCTTCGTGGCGGCGCTCCCGGCCGGCCAGCGCACCCGGGACGTCTCCGGGGAGGCGGACCGCACGGTCTGGATCCGCCCGTCGGAGGCCGCCGCCGGTTACGACCGGGGCGAGCTGACGATGATGCCGCCGACGATCTCGACCCTGCGCACCCTGGAGCCGTACGGGACGGCCGCCGAGGCGCTGGCGGCGGCCGCGGAGCAGGACCTGGCCCCCATCCTCGCGCAGGCGCGCCTGGAGGGCGACGAGCTGGTCCTGAGCTGGCCGGGGCACGAGGAGTTCACCAAGGTCATCCCCGCCGGGGGTGAGCGATGAGCGACGCCGCCGCCCTGCCGGGGCAGCCGCGCGGGCTCGTGGCCTCCGGGCCCGCGACCGACCGCGCCGTGAACGTCCTGGCGCCGAACCCGTCCGCGATGACCCTCGACGGCACCAACACCTGGCTCCTCTCCGAGCCGGGCTCCGGCCTCGCGGTCGTCGTCGACCCGGGTCCGCTCGACGACGGGCATCTCCGTCGGGTGATCGACACCGCCGAGCGGCTCGGCAAGCGGGTCGCGCTGACCCTGCTGACCCACGGCCACCCGGACCACGCGGAGGGCGCGGGGCGCTTCGCGGAGCTGACCGGGACGGCCGTGCGGGCCCTCGATCCGGCGCTGCGGCTGGGTGACGAGGGCCTCGGCGCGGGAGACGTGGTGTCGGTCGGCGGCCTGGAGCTCCGGGTCGTCCCCACGCCCGGGCACACCTCGGACTCGCTCTCCTTCCACCTCCCGGCCGACCGGGCTGTGCTGACGGGCGACACGATCCTGGGGCGCGGGACGACGATGGTCGCGCACCCGGACGGGCGCCTCGGGGACTACCTGGACTCGCTGCGGCGGCTGCGTTCGCTGACCGTCGACGACGGGGTGCACACGGTCCTGCCGGGGCACGGGCCGGTCCTGGAGGACGCCCAGGGTGCGGTGGAGTTCTACCTCGCGCACCGGGCGAACCGGCTCGCCCAGGTCGAGACGGCGGTCGAGGCCGGGCACCGGACGGCGGCGGAGGTCGTCGCCCACGTGTACGCGGACGTGGACCGCTCCCTGTGGCCGGCGGCCGAGCTGTCCGTACGGGCCCAGCTGGAGTACCTGAGGGAGCACGGACTGGTCTAGGGCCGGTCCGTCTCCGTATCGGGCCGGGCTCGCGGGGCCTGATCCGAAAGCACAGCCCCTGGGCGTGCCCTGGGGGCCGGGGGAGGGGCCCCGGTCGTCACGATCCTGTCCCGAGGCGGCCCCCGGCCTTTTTGCGTTCCTGACCTGTGTTTTACGCTCCGCTTACTTCTGGCCGTAGCTTTCGGGGGGAACGCCCGTGTTCGTCATCGCCATCCTGTTGGTCATAGCCGCAGTGGTGCTCTATTTCGTAGGCCGAGCCAACGACTCCGCGGGGCTGAAGTTCGGCGCCCTCGGCGCGGTCCTGGCCGGCGTCTTCTCTCTGATCGTGAGCATGACGTACGTGATCAGCGCGTACGAGGTCGGCGTCCCGGTCGCCTTCGGCAAGGTGGGCAAGCCGATGACCTCGGGCATGCACGTGAAGTCGCCGTTCACGGACGTCACGACCTTCTCCACCCGCCCGGTCGACCTGAACCTCTCCGACAAGGACGTGGTCGAGGTCCGCTCCTCGCAGGGCGGCGTCATGTACGCCGAGGTGACCGTGAAGTGGTCCGTCGACCAGGCGAAGGCCGTCGAGCTGTACAAGCTGGCGGGCAGCGAGGACGCCATTCAGCAGCGCCTCGTCTACCCCGACAGCCGCGAGATCGTCCGTAACGTCTTCGCCCACTACACGAGCGAGCAGGGCTACGCCTCCGACCGCGAGAAGATCAACGCCGAGCTCGGCCGCCTGATCACGGAGCGCCTGGCTCCGCGCGGCATCGACGTGACCACGGTCAACCTGCGCAACGTGAAGCCCTCGGATTCCCTCCAGGCCCAGATCGACCGCAAGATCCAGCAGCAGCAGGCGACCGAGCGGGCCCTGGAGGCCTCCCGCACGGCGAAGGCCGAGTCCGACCGGCGCCGGATCGAGGCCGAGGGCATCGCCCGCGCCAACAAGATCCTCAACGAATCGCTGACGGACAAGGTCCTGATGAACCAGTGCATCGACGCGTACAAGGATGCCGCGGCGAAGAACCCGGTCTACGCGGTGCCCTGCGGGAACGCCGGCTCCGCCCCGGTGATCGTGGACGGGTCGAAGCGCTGACCGTGCCGCAGGACGCGGGGGGGGGGGGGGGCGGCCGGCGGCGCCGGCCCCGCCCGCCGGCGGGGGGCGGGGGGCGCGGCCGGCGCCGCGGGGCGCGCGGGGGGGGCCCGGGCGGCGGCGGCCGC
>NZ_JBHWFF010000032.1:9577-36159 GCF_042733785.1 Streptomyces sp. NPDC059695
GGTGGCCCGGGGGTCACCCCGGCCCCCGCCGGGGTGAGGGTGGGGGGTCGGCCGCGGCCCCGGCGCCGGTGCCGGGCGCGCCCCCCCCGGGCCCCCCCCCCGGGGGCGGCCTCTCCGTATGCCTGGGACTGGCGCGAGATGCCTGGGACTAGCGCGAGCGCTTCGCGAGGCGCTCCACGTCCAGCAGGATCACGGCGCGGGCCTCCAGGCGCAGCCAGCCGCGCTGGGCGAAGTCGGCGAGCGCCTTGTTGACCGTCTCGCGGGAGGCGCCGACCAGCTGGGCCAGCTCTTCCTGGGTGAGGTCGTGGACGACGTGGATGCCCTCCTCCGACTGCACGCCGAAGCGGCGCGACAGGTCGAGGAGCGCGCGGGCGACACGGCCCGGGACGTCGGAGAAGACCAGGTCGGACATCTGGTCGTTGGTCTTGCGCAGGCGGCGGGCGACGGCGCGCAGCAGCGCGGTGGCCACCTCGGGGCGGGCGTTCAGCCAGGGCTGGAGGTCGCCGTGGCCCAGGCCGAGGAGCTTGACCTCGGTCAGCGCGGTCGCGGTGGCGGTGCGCGGGCCCGGGTCGAAGAGGGACAGCTCGCCGATCAGCTCGCCGGGGCCGAGGACGGCCAGCATGTTCTCGCGGCCGTCGGGGGAGGTGCGGTGCAGCTTCACCTTGCCCTCGGTCACCACGTACAGGCGGTCACCGGGGTCGCCCTCGTGGAAGAGCGCGTCGCCACGGGCGAGCGTCGCCTCACTCATCGAGGCGCGCAGCTCGGCGGCCTGCTCGTCATCGAGCGCCGCGAAGAGCGGGGCGCGCCGCAGAACGTCGTCCACGAGTTCTCTCCTACTGTCGACCTGCTCAAAGGACCTGGGTCCCATGATGCCGGACGCACAAAACAGTGCGATCAATCACAACAAGTTTGACGCACCGGGCGGCCCGTCCGTACGCCAGGGGCCCGATTGGGCTCCGATCGGCCGTGCCCGGGGCGGATGTCGGTGGCGGCGCCTAGGCTGGCCGGGTGTCCAACTCGCCGGTGAGAGCGCAGGCCAAGGGGGCTGAAAGAGTGTCGGGCGAAGGTGATTCCGCTGTGGGCGAACACGGTGTGTCGAAACGGGTGAAAGCCGCAAATCGGAAGGCGGTGAAGCCCGAGTCGCGGCTCGCGATGGTCCGCCGGGCGCGCCGGATCAACCGGGAACTGGCCGAGGTCTTTCCGTACGCCCATCCGGAGCTCGACTTCCGCAACCCCTTCGAGCTGCTCGTCGCCACGGTCCTGTCGGCCCAGACCACCGACCTGCGGGTGAACCAGACGACCCCCGCCCTCTTCGCGAAGTACCCCACGCCCGAGGACCTCGCCGCGGCCGTGCCCGAGGAGGTCGAGGAGCTGATCCGGCCGACCGGCTTCTTCCGCGCCAAGACCAAGTCGATCATGGGGCTCGCCGCTGCCCTCAGGGACGACTTCGGCGGGCAGGTCCCCGGCCGCCTCGACGACCTCGTCAAGCTTCCCGGTGTGGGCCGCAAGACCGCCTTCGTCGTCCTCGGCAACGCCTTCGGGGTCCCTGGCATCACCGTCGACACCCACTTCATGCGCCTCGCCCGGCGCTGGCGGTGGACCGAGTCCGACGACCCGGTCAAGATCGAGGCCGAGGTTGCCACGATCTTCCCGAAGAGCGAGTGGACGATGCTGTCGCACCGGGTGATCTTCCACGGCCGCCGGATCTGCCACGCCCGCAAGCCCGCCTGCGGCGCCTGCCCGATCACCCACCTCTGCCCCTCGTACGGCGAGGGCGAGACCGACCCCGAGAAGGCGAGGAAGCTGCTCAAGTACGAGATGGGCGGCCTCCCCGGCCAGCGGCTGAACCCGCCGGCCGACTACCCGGGCCGCCCGGCGCCCCCGCTCGGCGGCGGAGCCTGAACCCGGCCCCGGGAGCCCGGAGCGGCGCCGACACCGGCCGGGAACACCGCCCCGGGGCCCCGGGTGGCGCGACTGCTCCACCCGCGGACCCGGTGGTGCGACCGCTCCACCCGGAACCCCGCGTGGTGCGACACCATCGGGAACCACCGGGAACGAACCCGTCCATCGATCGCGTTGTGAACCACGGGGGTGCCGATGACGCGCACTGACGAAGAGATCCACGGGCCCGGCACGGCGGGCCTGCTCAGCCGCGACGGGCTGCCCGACTGGCTCGGGCCCGTCGACCGGGCCGCCCGCACCATCAGGCCCGAGCAGCTGAGCCGCTTCCTGCCGCCCGAGAGCGGCGCCGGCCGCCAGTCCGCCGTCCTCGTCCTCTTCGGCGAGGGCGAGCGCGGACCCGAGCTGCTCCTCATGGAGCGGTCCGGCAGCCTCCGCTCGCACGCCGGGCAGCCCTCCTTCCCCGGCGGCGCCCTCGACCCCGAGGACGGCGACCCGGCCGACGGCGGCCTGCTGCGCGCCGCCCTGCGCGAGGCCCAGGAGGAGACCGGCCTCGACCCGCGGGGCGTCCAGCTCTTCGGCGTGCTCCCCCAGCTCTACATCCCGGTCAGCGGCTTCGTCGTCACCCCGGTCCTCGGCTGGTGGCGCGCCCCCAGCCCGGTCGGCGTCGTCGACCCCGGCGAGACCGCCCGCGTCTTCACCGTGCCCGTGGCGGATCTCACGGATCCCGAGAACCGTGCGACGACCGTGCACCCGAGCGGCCACCAGGGCCCCGCGTTCCTCGTCGCATCCGCTCTGGTCTGGGGTTTTACGGCCGGAGTCATCGACCGGTTGTTCCACTACGCCGGCTGGGAGCTCCCCTGGGACCGGTCCAAGCAGGTCCCGCTCGACTGGCGCTCATGACAGGCTGACCTCCGGGCGGGCCGGCCTGAGGGCCGACCGGCCCCGGGTGACCGGAAACGAATCTGCGAGGCTATTGACGGTGAACGTGCTGGACATCCTGTTGCTGCTCGCCGCCGTGTGGTTCGCGATCATCGGTTACCGCCAGGGGTTCGTGGTCGGCATCCTCTCGGTGATCGGTTTCCTCGGCGGCGGACTCGTCGCCGTTCTGCTGCTCCCGATCCTCTGGGACCAGCTCACCGACAACAGCGAGGTCTCGACCACGGCCACCGTCGTCTTCGTGATGGTGGTCATCGTCTGCGCCTCCGTCGGGCAGGCCTTCACCACCCACCTCGGCAACAAGCTGCGCCGCCACATCACCTGGTCGCCGGCCCGCGCCCTGGACGCCACCGGCGGCGCCCTCGTCAACGTCGTCGCGATGCTGCTCGTGGCCTGGCTGATCGGCTCCGCCCTCGCCCGTACCTCGCTGCCCACCCTGGGCAAGGAGGTGCGCAGCTCCAAGGTGCTGCTCGGGGTCGAGCAGGTGATGCCGGATCAGGCCTCCGGCTGGTTCGACGACTTCAGCTCCACCCTGGCGCGCAGCGGCTTCCCCCAGGTCTTCAGCCCCTTCGCGAACGAGCCGATCACCCAGGTCACCCCGCCCGACCCGGCGCTCGCGGACAGCCCGGTCGCCGCCCGTGCGCAGCGCTCCATCGTGAAGGTCGTCGGCACCGCGCAGAGCTGCGGCAAGGTCCTCGAAGGCACCGGCTTCGTCTTCGCCGACCGCCGCATCATGACCAACGCCCACGTCGTCGGCGGCGTCGACGAGCCGACCGTCCAGATAGGCGGCGAGGGCAAGCTCTACGACGCCAAGGTCGTGCTCTACGACTGGCGGCGCGACATCGCCGTCCTGGACGTGCCGGACCTCAAGGCCACGCCGCTGAGGTTCACCGACGAGGACGCCCGCAGCGGCGACGACGCGATCGTCGCCGGATTCCCGGAGAACGGCTCGTACGACGTCCGCTCCGCGCGCGTGCGGGGCCGCATCAGCGCCAAGGGCCCCGACATCTACCACCGCGACGAGGTGCGCAGGGACGTCTACTCGCTGTACGCGACGGTCCGCCAGGGCAACTCCGGCGGCCCGCTCCTCACCGAGGACGGCGAGGTGTACGGCGTGATCTTCGCCCGCTCCCTCGACGACGCGAACACCGGGTACGCCCTGACGGCCGACGAGATCCGCGAGGACATCGAGCGAGGCCGGACCGCCGACCAGCAGGTCGACACCCAGGCCTGCGCCCTCTGACCCCGCCCGGCGCCGCCGGCCCCCGACACCGCCTAGGCGGTGTCTCTGGGGTGCCGGAGCCGGGCCGAGACCCAGCGGGCCCGGCGGCGCAGGATGCGCGAGATCCCCACCACCTGTACCGCGTGGCCCTGGTCCGGCGGGCCACCCCTCTCGCGGGAGCCCGGCCCCGTGGCCGAGCGGCGGTCGCGTGCTGTCGTGTCACCGTAGTCGTGCGTCCAGCCCATACCTCGACGTCTGCCCGGGGGCCAAGGTCGGTAACCTCCCCGGGGCCCGCCAATTGGAGTATGCGCGAGGCACATGGCCGTTCGACGGACGCCTGTGCGCCGAAGGCGGTGTGACGGAGGATCAGCGGTCGGGCTCGGGGTCCTTCAGCCAGTTGACGAGCTCCGTGGTGAAGGCCACCGGGTCCTCCTCGTGCGGGAAGTGCCCGAGCCCGTCGAAGAGCCGCCAGCGGTACGGCGCCTCCACGTACTCGCCCGACCCCGCGGCGCTGCGGGTCCGCATCACCGGGTCCAGGGAGCCGTGCAGATGGAGCGTCGGCACCCGGACCGGCCGCTTCATGCGCCGGTTGAACTGGATGCCGTCCGGACGGGCCAGCGACCGCACCATCCAGCGGTACGGCTCGATCGAGCAGTGCGCCGTCGACGGCACGCACATGGCCCGCCGGTACACCTCGACGGCCTCCTCGTCGACCGGCTTCGGGCCCGTCCAGTCCCGGATCAGCTCGCCCACGAGCGCCCCGTCGTCCGCGACGAGCTGACGCTCCGGCAGCCACGGCCGCTGGAAGCCCCACACGTGCGAGCCGGCCCGCGACTGGGCGAAGTCGGAGAGCATCGCCGAGCGCCAGCGGCGCGGGTGCGGCATCGAGGAGACCACGAGCCGTCGCACCAGCTTCGGCCGCATGACGGCGGCCGTCCAGGCGAGGTAGCCGCCCAGGTCGTGCCCGACGAGCGCCGCGTCCGGCTCGCCGAGCGAGCGGACGACACCGGTGATGTCGAGGGCGAGGTTGGCGGGGTCGTAACCCCGCGGGGTGCGGTCGCTGCCGCCCACCCCGCGCAGGTCCATCGCGACCGCCCGGAACCCGGCCTCGGCCAGGGCGGGCAGCTGGTGGCGCCAGGTCCACCAGAACTGCGGGAAGCCGTGCAGGAGCAGCACCAGCGGCCCGTCGCCCATCTCGGCGATGTGGAAGCGGGCACCGTTGGCTGCGACGTCGCGGTGGGTCCACGGCCCGTCGAGGCGTACGGGCCCGCCGCTGCCGCTGCTGCTCTCGGGGAGGGTCATACCGACGAGCGTGCCACAGTGGAGGCCTTCTCCAGTGCCGGGCGCTGCTCCGGACGGGGGTGCGGCTTCGCGTTCTGCACGATCGCCGCCGTCTGCTTGACGGAGGCGATGGACTTCTCCGGCGGCTTGACCTTCTTGAACTTGGAGTACGCGATCAGGCCGAGCAGGGTCGCGAGCAGCACGTTGAAGGCGAAGGACAGCAGGAAGCACCAGACGAGGTTCCAGCCCCCGTTGCCGTTGTGCCCGCCGGTCCAGGTGTTGATGGCGTACGCGAGCGCGAAGCTCAGCATCGGCAGCGAGAACAGCAGCACCACGAGGGCGCCGATTCCCATGATGCTGCCGAACGCGCCGCGCTTGACGTCCTGTCGCAGTTCGGCCTTGGCCAGGGCGATCTCGTCGTGCACCAGCGCGGACATCTCGGCGGTCGCCGAGGCGACCAGCTGGCCGAGGCTGCGCTCGGTTCCGTCGAACGGGTCGCTCATCGCTGCTCCCTCTTCTCTTCTGCGGTCCGAGGTCCTCTTCTGCGGTGCGAGTCCTCTTCCACGGTCCGCATCAGATCATGCCGGACGCTCGGCCCCGTCGCGCGATGCCCCCGCCAGTCGGGCGCGCTCACGGTGTTCGGCGGCCTTCCTCTCGTGGATCTCGGCCATCCGGAGGTGGTACTCGGGGTCGTCCTGCTCGTAGATGTCGGGGATCCCGTCCTCGTCCTCGTCGCGCTCCTCCTCGGAGACGAGGGCCTGGTACCTCCGGACCCTCAGTTTCAGGAGGACGGAGGCGAGGACCGCCGCGATGAGCGAGCCGATCAGGACGGCGGCCTTCACCTCGTCGGTGAGCACGGCGTCGCCGGCGAAGGCGAGCTCGCCGATGAGGAGCGAGACGGTGAAGCCGATCCCGGCGAGGGTGGCGACGGCGAACACGTCGGGCCAGGCCAGGTCCGGGTTGAGCTCCGCCCGGGTGAATCGGGCGGCGAGCCAGGTGCCGCCGAAGATGCCGATCGCCTTGCCGACGACGAGACCGAGGACCACGCCGAGCGTGACCGGCTGTGTGAAGACGTCGCGGATCGCGCCGCCGGAGATGCTCACACCGGCGGAGAACAGCGCGAACAGGGGCACGGCGAGCCCGGCCGAGACCGGCCGGACCAGGTGCTCGATGTGCTCGCCCGGGGACTGCTTCTCGCCCTCCCGGGTGGTGCAGCGGAGCATCAGGCCCATGGCGACGCCGGCGATGGTGGCGTGGACGCCGCTGTTGTACATCAGGCCCCAGATGACCAGGGCCAGCGGCACGTACACGTACCAGCCCCGGACGCCCTTGCGGAGCAGGACCCAGAAGACGACGAGTCCGGCGACGGCGCCGCCGAGCGCGGCGAAGTTCAGGTCGCTGGTGAAGAAGATCGCGATGATCAGGATCGCGAAGAGGTCGTCGACGACGGCGAGCGTGAGGAGGAAGGCGCGGAGCGCCGAGGGCAGCGAGGTGCCGATCACGGCGAGGACGGCGAGCGCGAAGGCGATGTCGGTGGCCGTGGGCACGGCCCAGCCGTCCAGGGAGCCGCCGCCGACGGTGTTGACCAGGGTGTAGACGAGCGCGGGGGCGGCCATGCCGCAGAGCGCGGCGACGACGGGGAGCATGGCGGCCTTGGGGTCGCGCAGCTCGCCCGCGACGAGCTCGCGCTTGAGCTCGATGCCGGCGACGAAGAAGAAGATCGCCAGGAGGCCGTCGGCCGCCCAGTGCTGGATCGACAGGTCGAGGCCGAGGGCGGCGGGGCCCATGTGGAAGTCGCTGACGGTCTCGTAGCTCTCGCTGAGCGGGCTGTTCGCCCAGACGAGGGCGGCGACGGCGGCGAGGAGGAGCAGGACGCCACCGACGGTCTCGGTGCGCAGCGCGTCGGCGACGTACCGCCGCTCGGGGAGCGAGAGACGGCCGAGGAACTTGCGGTCGGTGGACTCGGACACGGGGGCGACCTCCGTCGGGCAGGCAGGGCGAAGCACATGCCGACCAGACTTCCCGGCTCACCTAGGTCTTTCTGTCGCGTTCCTGACGCGGTCCTTACTTTACCTAACGAGCCCGAGTGGTGTCCGGCGGGATTCACTCTAGGGAGATATGCCCTGTTCGTCCCGTCGAGAGAGGCGTGTACGGGTCCCCTGGGCGGGAACGTGGACGCCCGCCCCGAGCGGCTCGGGGCGGGCGTTCGCGTACGGCACCGGGGGCGGTCAGTCCTCGCTGGACGTGGCCGGCAGCTGGGTCTGGATGAGCGACATGACCGAGGAGTCCGTCAGCGTGGTGACGTCACCGAGCTCACGGTTCTCCGCGACGTCGCGGAGCAGACGGCGCATGATCTTGCCCGAGCGGGTCTTCGGCAGCTCCGCCACCGGAAGGATCCGCTTCGGCTTGGCGATCGGTCCGAGCGTCGCGCCGACGTGGTTGCGCAGGTCGGCGACCAGGTTCTCGTCCTCGCTCGCCGTGCCGCGCAGGATGACGAAGGCGACGATCGCCTGACCGGTGGTCTCGTCGGCGGCGCCGACGACGGCCGCCTCGGCGACCGACGGGTGCGAGACGAGGGCCGACTCGACCTCGGTCGTCGAGATGTTGTGGCCCGAGACGAGCATGACGTCGTCGACCCGGCCGAGCAGCCAGATGTCGCCGTCGTCGTCCTTCTTGGCGCCGTCACCGGCGAAGTACTTGCCCTCGAAGCGGGACCAGTACGTGTCGATGTAGCGCTGGTCGTCGCCCCAGATCGTGCGGAGCATCGACGGCCACGGCTCGGTGAGGACCAGGTAGCCGCCGCCGCCGTTCGGGACCTCGTTCGCCTCGTCGTCCACGACGGTGGCGGAGATGCCCGGCAGCGCGCGCTGGGCGGAGCCCGGCTTGGTCTCGGTGACGCCCGGCAGCGGCGAGATCATCATCGCGCCGGTCTCGGTCTGCCACCAGGTGTCCACGATCGGGGTCTTGTTCGCGCCGATGTGCTCGCGGTACCAGACCCAGGCCTCGGGGTTGATCGGCTCGCCGACCGAGCCCAGCACGCGGAGGCTGGACAGGTCGAACTTCGCGGGGATGTCGTCCCCCCACTTCATGAACGTGCGGATCGCGGTGGGCGCCGTGTAGAGGATCGTGACGCCGTACTTCTGCACGATCTCCCAGAACCGGCCCTGGTGCGGGGTGTCCGGTGTGCCCTCGTACATGACCTGCGTCGCGCCGTTGGCCAGCGGGCCGTAGACGATGTACGAGTGCCCGGTGACCCAGCCGATGTCGGCGGTGCACCAGTAGACGTCGCTCTCCGGCTTGAGGTCGAAGACGGCGTGGTGGGTGTAGGCGGCCTGGGTGAGGTAGCCGCCGGAGGTGTGCAGGATCCCCTTCGGCTTCCCCGTGGTGCCCGAGGTGTAGAGGATGAAGAGCGGGTGCTCCGCCGGGAAGGCCTCCGGGGTGTGCTCGGCGGACTGGCGGGCGACGATGTCGTCCCACCAGACGTCCCGGCCCTCGGTGAAGGCGGTGTCCTGGCCCGTACGGCGGACCACGAGGACGTGCTCGACCTGCGGGCACTTGGCGACGGCCTCGTCGATGGCCGGCTTGAGGGCGCTCGGCTTCCCGCGGCGGTAGCCGCCGTCGGCGGTGACGACCAGCTTGGCGTCGGCGTCCTGGATGCGGGAGGCGACGGCGTCGGCCGAGAAGCCGCCGAAGACCACCGAGTGGGCGGCGCCGACACGGGCGCAGGCCAGCATCGTGATGGCCGCCTCGGGGATCATCGGCAGGTAGACGGCGACGCGGTCGCCCTTGCGGACACCCAGCTCGGTCAGGGCGTTGGCGGCCTTGGAGACCTCGTCCTTGAGCTCGGCGTAGGTGATCGCGCGGCTGTCGCCGGGCTCGCCCTCGAAGTGGATCGCGACCCGGTCGCCGTGGCCGGCCTCGACGTGCCGGTCGACGCAGTTGTACGCCACGTTCAGCTCGCCGTCGGCGAACCACTTGGCGAACGGCGGGTTCGACCAGTCGAGGGTCTCGGTCGGCTCGGTGGCCCAGCTCAGTCGCCTGGCCTGCTCGGCCCAGAAGCCCAGCCTGTCCGCCTTGGCCTGCTCGTACGCCTCCGCCGTCACATTGGCGTCCGCGGCCAGCTCGGTGGGCGGCGCGAACCGCCGCTCTTCCTTGAGCAGGTTGGCCAAGGATTCGTTGCTCACGACATCTCCCTTTCCCAGGGCGTCCTCTGTGCGTATGTGTCCCGCGTCATAGCTCATCAGTCAGAGGCCCGGGTGACAAGAGCATCCAGAGAATTGGTTTAGACCTGTGAGCGCCCTGACGTGCGGTGGCCCCCTCTCCCCGAGCGGTGGGGAGAAGGGGCCACACAGTCTCACGGCCGGGCGGGCCGGAAGGTTCAGGACGCGCGCGCCGCCTCCCGGTGGCCCGTCGGCATGACCTGGGTGAAGACGTCGTCGTAGCCGTGCACCTCGTCCGTCCCGGAGAGGAGGTACGCCTGCGCCTCGCCCACGTGGAAGTACACCCCGTGCAGCGTCAGCGTGCCCTCGGCCAGCCGGCGCGCCACCGGCTCGTACTCCCGCAGGTGCTCCAGCTGCTGGACCACGTTGGTCAGGCAGAGCTGCTCGACCGCGTCGGCCGGCAGGCGCCCGGAGATCCGGGCCCAGGCGTGGCGCCGGCTCGCCATCCGCTCCAGGCTGGGCAGGCCGTGGCGCAGCCAGCGGCGGAGCGGCGTCGGCGGGTCGTCCGGGCCGCCGTTGAGCAGCGCCTGCATCGCGCCGCAGCCCGAGTGGCCGCAGACGGTGATCGACGCGACCCGCAGCACGTCCACGGCGTACTCGATCGCCGCCGCCACCGAGTCGTCCCCGCTCTCCTCGCCGGGGAGGGGGACGAGGTTGCCGACGTTGCGCACGGTGAAGAGGTCACCGGGGCCGCTGGAGGTGATCATGCTGGTGACGAGACGGGAGTCGGCGCAGGTCAGGAAGAGCTGGGAGGGCCGCTGGCCCTCCCGCGCGAGCCGGGCGAGCTCGTCCCGCACGAGCGGGGCGGTGTTCCGCTGGAACTTGCCGATGCCGCTCGCCAGGTGCAGCCCCGCCGAGGGCCTGGTCCCGACGGGGTCCGTGGTCCCGGCCGTCTCGTCGGTCGCGGTGGTCGTGGTGGGCCGCTCCCCGCACTGGTGGTTGTGCCAGGGCGTCCAGGGGCGGCAGCAGGCGTGCGCGGCGGAGGCGGCACCGGGAGTCGGCTCGGCGATCCGGGCGCCGGAGGGTCCCGTCGTCTCGACCGTCCCCCCGTGGGCGAGGTGCCCGGTGGTCCAGTCGCTCAGCGTCTCGTAGGCGGCGTGGTCCATGAACGACCCGTCCAGCTCGACCACCACGTCGGAACCCTGCGGCAGCTGGTGCAGGGCCCGGCTGAGCCGGGGCACGGCGAGGAAGGTCAGCTGGCCCCGGACGTGCAGCAGATGGCGCCCGTCCCGCTCCTCCCGGGTGATCCGGGTGCGGGTCAGCCGGTTCAGGGCGACCGCGATGGCCACGGCGATGCCGAGGGCGACGCCCTCCAGGATGCCGACGAGGACGACGCCGGTCACCGTCACCGCGTAGACGACGACCTCGCGATGGCGGGTGACCGTACGGATGTGGGTGATGCTCACCATCTGGATGCCGACCACCATGACGAGCGCGGCGAGCGCGGGCAGCGGGATCAGGTCGAGCACCGGCACGAGCAGCAGGGCCGCGAGCACGATCCACAGGCCGTGCAGCATCGTCGAGGTCCGACTCACCGCGCCCGCCGAGACGTTCGCGACGCTGCGGACCGCGACCCCGGCGACCGGGAGGCCGCCGAGCGCCCCGGAGAGCACGTTCGCCGCGCCCTGTCCGGCGAGCTCGCGGTCGAGGTCGGAGCGCGGGACGCCCCGGCCCCGGTCCGCGCGGGCGGCGACGAGCTTGTCGACCGCGACGGCCGACAGCAGTGACTGCACGCTCGTGACGAGGGTGATCGTGAGGACGCCGGCCGCGATGCCGAGGACCGGGCCCTCGGGCAGGCCGGGCAGCGCGTGGCTGCTCCAGGACGGCAGGTGCACGCGCGGCACGGAGAGTCCGGCGACGGCGGCCACCGCCGTCGCTCCGGCGACCGCGACGAGCGCGGCCGGGACCTTCCGCGCGAGCCGTCCCGCCCGGCCGGGCAGCCGGGGCCAGCACAGCAGCCCGGCCACCGTGAGGGCGCTGATGGCGAGCGCGGTCGGCTGGGCGCTCGCCAACTCGGCGGGCAGGCCCAGGACGTTGTCCACGGCGGAGCTCTGGGGGGTGCCGCCGAGCACGATGTGGAGCTGGGCGAGGGCGATGGTGACGCCGATGCCGGCCAGCATGCCGTGCACGATCGCGGGCGAGACGGCGAGCGCCGAGCGGGCCACGCGCAGGGCGGACAGGGCGATCTGGGTGAGCCCGGCGAGGACGGTGATGGCGCAGGTGGTGCGCCAGCCGTACCGCTGGATGAGCTCGGCGGTCACGACGGTGAGTCCGGCGGCGGGGCCGCTCACCTGGAGCGGGGAGCCGCCGAACCGGCCGGCGACGAGGCCGCCGACGGCGGCGGCCACCAGGCCGGCCTGGAGCGGGGCTCCGGTGGCGAGCGCGATGCCCAGGGAGAGCGGCAGCGCGATCAGGAAGACGGCGACGGACGCGGAGAGGTCGGCGCCGGCGACGCGGAAGCGGCGGGGCCCCTCCGGCGGGCTGTGAGGCCGCTGGATCCGGGGCCGGTTGGTCGTGCGGTCAGGGGTGCAGAGGGTCATTCCCGTCTCCTCCGGGGCAGCGCGGTCGCGGCTCGTGCGGGGTGCAGCGGCGGGATTCCCGGCGAGTGGCTCCCGGCAGGGGCATCAACGCTCGGTAAATGGATCGTAATGGAGAGTAAAGACTGCGGCATTATTTTCGGGGCAAATAGGGCAACGATTCACCGGTTCCGGTGACAGAACGTGCGCATGCCGCTTGTCGTTGACGCCCCTCGGTCCTCCCGGTGCGACGTTTGCGCCGCTTGTACGGAAATCGCTTGTAAGGAAATCCGAGGATCTGAGGAGAGGTGCGCGGATGTCAGTCGCCCGCAGAACCACCACCGTCCGGAGGAAGGCACTCGCCGTCGGCGCCGCCACCCTCGCCCTCGCCACCGGCCTCGCCGGCTGCTCGGGCTCCGACGACGCCGCCACCAAGGGGGTACACGGCGGCGCGGGCACCAAGAAGGGCCCGGCCGCGGCCCCGCAGGCCGTACCCCGTCTGATCGGCGACGGCTCCACCGCCTTCACCGGCGCCCAGCCCCACCAGCCGGTCTGGGCCAAGCTCAAGCCGGGCGAGACGCCGCCGCAGTTCGTCGTCTTCTCGTGGGACGGCGCGGGCGAGGACAGCCAGAAGCTCTTCTCCCACTTCCGCACGGTGGGCAAGAAGTACGACGCCAAGATGACGTACTTCCTCAGCGGTGTGTACCTGCTGCCGGAGGACAAGCGGGAGCTCTACGACCCGCCGCAGCACAACGCCGGCAGCTCCGACATCGGCTTCAACGACACCGAGGGCATCCGCGCCACCGTCCGCGAACTGCGCGGCGCGTGGGAGGAGGGCAACGAGGTCGGCACCCACTTCAACGGCCACTTCTGCGGGAAGGAGGGCGGCGTCGGCAACTGGTCGGTCGAGGACTGGAAGAGCGAGATCAACCAGGCCAAGTCCTTCGTCAAGAACTGGAAGACCAACGCCGGACTGCGCACCGAGCAGCCGCTGCCCTTCGACTACGACAAGGAGCTCGTCGGCGCCCGGACCCCCTGCCTGGAGGGCCGGAACAACTTCGTCCAGGCGGCGGCCCAGATGGGCTTCCGCTACGACACCAGCGGCGTCAACGACCAGATCTGGCCCAAGAAGGACCTGGGCCTGTGGGACCTGTCGATGCAGCTCGTGCCGGTCCCGGGCCGCGCCTTCCAGACGCTCTCCATGGACTACAACTTCATGGTGAACCAGTCTCCCGGCACGACCCAGGGCGACCCCTCCCAGCAGTCGTACTGGGGCGACCAGATGCGCGACGGCCTGGTGCAGGCCTTCGAGCGCTCCTACCGGGGCAACCGCGCGCCGCTGATCATCGGCAACCACTTCGAGTCCTGGAACGGCGGCACGTACATGCGTGCCGTCGAGGAGACCATCGCCACCGTCTGCGTGCAGAAGGACGTCAAGTGCGTCTCCTTCCGCCAGCTCGCCGACTGGCTCGACGCGCAGGACCCCGACGTCGTCGCCAAGATGCGGACCCTGAAGGTGGGCGAGGCGCCGGCGGCCGGCTGGAAGGCCTTCCTCGCCCCGCAGCCGGCGGCCCCGGCGGGCGCCCCGGCCACCAAGCCGGCCACCGCCCCGGCCACCAAGCCGGCCGCACAGGACTGAGCGGGTCGCGTCGGGGCTAGGCGGGCTGCGCGGCGCTGAGCCCTTCGTCCAGTACGAACCCGGGGTCGACCTGCGCCGCCAGGTCGGCCCCGGTCTTCGCGTTGCCCCAGCTCTCCGCGTTGCGCAGGTGGAAGTGGACCATCTGGCGCGTGTAGCGCTCCCAGTCGCGGTGGGCGTACGAGTCGTCCGCCGCGTCCTGGAGCGCCTGGAGCGACATGCGGTTGTCCGCCTCCAGGAGCTCGAAGCGCGGCGGACGGCCCTTCTCCATCGCGCGGACCCAGTCCGAGTGGCCGACCGTCACGAGCAGGTCCTCGCCGACCTCCTCACGCAGGAAGTCGAGGTCGTCCCGGCCCTGCACCTTGTTGCCGACGACCTTGAGCGCGACACCGAAGTCCCGCGCGTACTCCTTGTACTGGCGGTAGACCGAGACGCCCTTGCGGGTCGGCTCGGCGACCAGGAAGGTCATGTCGAAGCGGGTGAACAGGCCCGACGCGAAGGAGTCCGAACCCGCCGTCATGTCGACGACCACGTACTCGTCGGGCCCGTCGACCAGGTGGTTGAGGCAGAGCTCCACCGCCCCGACCTTCGAGTGGTAGCAGGAGACCCCGAGGTCCGACTCCGTGAACGGACCGGTCGCCATCAGCCGGATCTCGCCGTCGTCGAGCGGGACCGGGCGCGCGCACGCCTCGTACACCGGGTTGTCCTCGCGGACCCGCAGCAGCCGCGAACCCTCCCCGGGCGGCGTCGTCTTGATCATCGTGTCGGCGGACGGGATCCGGGGATTGCTGCCCCGCAGGTACTCCTTGATGAGCGGCAGGTGCGCGCCCATCGCGGGCAGCGCGGCGGCCTCCGCCTCGGGCAGGCCGAGCGCGGCGCCCAGGTGCTGGTTGATGTCGGCGTCGACGGCGACGACCGGCGCTTCGTTGGCGGCGAGGTGGCGGATGAAGAGCGAGGACAGCGTCGTCTTGCCGCTGCCGCCCTTCCCCACGAAAGCGATCTTCATGTTCACCTAGGGTAGCGGAATGATCGCGGGCCGTGGTCAAGGTGCGTGAAGAAGACCACTCCAACGTGGGGCGGGCCGTCGGGGCGCGTAGCCTCCCTACTTATGAGTACGCACGCCTCTGACCCCTTGGCCGCCCTCGGCTCCCTGCCGGGCGTCGCCGAAGCGGTGGACTCCGTACGCAAGGCCGTCGACCGGGTCTACGGCCACCGCGTGATGCGCCGCCGCAGCAACGAGATCTCCTCCGAGGCGGCCCTGCGCGGCGCGCGCGGCTCGGCCGCACTGTCCGGGGCCGACTGGGCCCTGGAAGAGGTCCGCCGGCGCACCGACTTCAGCGCCGACGCCGAGGCCCGCACGGTCGGTGCCGCGCTGCGCCTCGGTGCCGAGGCCGGGCAGCTGCTCTCCATCTGGCGCCAGTCGCCCCTGCGCGTGCTCGCCCGGCTCCACCTGGTCGCCGCGGGTGACGCGGGTGTCCCGGGCGGCACCGGCCCGGGTGACACCGTGGGCCGGCCCCGGCTCGACGGCGAGACCGTCGACGAACCGCTGATCGACGCCCCGGTCCCGACCCCTGCCGAGGTCGCGGGCCGGCTCGACGGCCTCGCCGAGCTGATCGTCGCGGGCAGCGAGGCCCCGGCGCTGGTGACGGCCGCCGTGATCCACGGCGAACTCCTCGCCCTGCGCCCCTTCACCTCGTACAACGGCCTGGTCGCGCGCGCGGCGGAGCGGATCGCGCTGATCGGCAGCGGTCTCGACCCCAAGGCGATCTGCCCGGCGGAGGTCGGCCACGCGGAGCAGGGCCGGGCGGCCTACCTGGCTGCCTTCGAGGGCTACCTGTCGGGTACCCCGGAGGGCATGGGCGCCTGGATCGCGCACTGCGGACGCTCGGTCGAGCTGGGAGTCCGTGAGTCGACGGCCGTCTGCGAGGCCCTCCAGCGCGGCGCCGCCTGACCCTTCGGAGCCGGAGGCCTTGCCGAGGAGCGGCCGGGGGCCCGTGCCGAGGGGTGGCCGGAGGTCCCTGCCGAGGAGTGGCCGGAGGTTCTGCCTCGGACCGGCCGGATGCTTCTGTCTAGGGGTGGTCCCAGGCCCCTACCTCGGACCGGCCGGAGGTCTCTGCTGAAGGGCGGCCGGAGGTTTCTGCCTCGGATCCGCCGGAGGCTTCTGTCGAGGGGGGCCGGATGTCCCTGCCCGGACCCGCCGGAGGCCTCTGCTGAGGGGTGGACGGAGTTGGACATGGGTTGCGGCGGCACCAGTCCTGGTACCGCCGCTGGCACTTCCACCCAGTTACCAAGCGTCCTCGATATGTGCCCATCAGGCCGGGAACTTTGCCCGTGGCCTGGTGCGGCTGGCCCGTAATCGACGGGTCGACGTCGCGTGGGTGCCCGGTTTCGGTGCTAGGTCCGTGGGGCCTTGATGCTCAACAGGTGATCCTCTCGGATGTCCTCGGTCTCGCGGGCCTGATTCCTTTCTACTCCTGTCCGGGTGGAAGCGAAAGTGGTGGATCCGCTTCTCTGTCGACTGCTCAAATTCGGGCAAAGTCCCCGGCGAGCCGCTGGGCGAGGGCGGCCTGCCGCCGTCGGGCCGCGTACCAGACGAGTCCGGCCCCGACTGCTGCCGCTCCCACCGCCGCGGCGGCGACGAGCGTGGGGCGCGGCGGCATCCGGAACTCGGGCAGCCGCTGCTTGAGGCGCACCGGCTTCTCGAAGGCGAGAACCGGCCATTCTCGGGCCGCGGCCTCACGGCGCAGCGTCCGGTCGGGATTGACCGCGTACGGGTGACCGACGGCCTCCAGCATGGGGATGTCGGTCGCCGAGTCGCTGTACGCGTAGCAGCGCGAGAGGTCGTAGCCCTCCGACTTGGCGAGCTCCCGGACCGCCTCGGCCTTCGTCGGCCCGTAGGCGTAGTACTCCACCTCCCCGGTGAAGCACCCGTCCTCGCCCACCACCATCCGGGTGGCGACGACCCGGTCGGCGCCGAGCATCTCGCCGATCGGCTCGACCACCTCGGCCCCGGAGGTCGAGACGATCACGACGTCGCGGCCGGCGGCGTGGTGCCCCTCGATGAGGGACGCCGCTTCGTCGTAGATGATCGGGTCGATCAGGTCGTGAAGGGTCTCGGCGACGAGCTCCTTCACCTGGGCGACGTTCCAGCCTTTGCAGAGCGCGGAAAGGTATTCGCGCATCCGCTCCATCTGGTCGTGATCGGCTCCGCCTGCCAGGAAGACGAACTGGATGTAGGCCGTCCGCAGGGCGGCGCGGCGGCTGATCAGTCCGCCCCGGTAGAAGGACTTGCTGAAGGTCAGCGTCGATGACTTCGCAATGACCGTCTTGTCCAGGTCAAAGAAGGCGGCTGTGCGCGGCAAGGAGTGGTTTTCCACAAGCCCGAGCATAGGTGCCCGCCATTCGGCGTACGCTGGGGCGCGTGGGTTTGCCTGAGAAGGCTCTCGGGTACACCATGGAAGTCACGGATCGTTCGCGACCGTGCTAACCCGGTCCGGCTCCTCCCCCCCCGAGTCGGCCGGAGAGACGACCCCCGCTCTCCCCCCCGGCGGGGGTCGTCGCATGTCCGGAGCCGTTTTGGCCCTGCGTGCCATGGCCCGCTCCCTTCCTTCCGTTCTTCGGTCCTGAGTCGACCGAGGCCCCGCCCTGCCTTCGACTCATCACCCACAGTAATCATCGTGCTGCGTTCCGGACAGTCCCCGGAGGGGTGGCGGAGTTATTCACAGCCCCTCGCTTATCCACAGTTTTTCGGCAAGATCGGCACGATTTCCGATGCGGCCCCACGGTGATTCCTGTCGCGAAGTTCGCGGACGGCAGGAATCACGAGAGGGGAGTGCGCCTTGGAGACATCCAGGACTTCCGGGGCCAGGGGTGCGACGCGCGGTTCGGTGCCGCGGGGACGGGATCCATGGGGCCCGGAGTCGCGGGGAGCCGGCTCGGCGGGGACGGGCTCGCCGGGTCCGGGAGGGCCGCGCGGGCCGGGTGCCGAGGGGGCTCGGTCGGAGAGGCCGAGGTCGCAGAGGCCGGGTGCCGAGGGGCCGAGGTCGGAGGCGGTGCGCCGGGCCGGGCCGCTGATCGTCACCGAGGACCTCGGGCTGCTCGACGACCTCCTGCGGCTGTGCGCCGCCGCCGGCGTCGAGCCCGAGGTGCACCATCGGGTGCCCGAGCGGCGGGCGAGCTGGACCGATCCGCCCCTCGTCCTGGTCGGGGACGACGCCGCGGCCCGCTGCCGGGGAGCCGTGCGCAGGCCGGGGACCCTCCTCGTCGGCCGGGACCGGGACGATCCGGGGCTGTGGCGGCTGGCCGTCGAGATCGGCGCGGAGAGCGTGCTGAGCCTCCCGGGGGCCGAGAGCCTCCTCGTCGACCGCCTCGCCGACGCGGCCGAGGGGGCGGAAGGGGCGGCGCTGACCGTCGGCGTCGTCGGCGGAAGGGGCGGCGCGGGGGCCTCCACCCTGGCCTGCGGTCTCGCCCTGGCCGCCGCGAGGGCCGGGCATCGCACGCTGCTCGTCGACGGAGACCCGCTGGGCGGCGGGCTCGACGTGCTGCTCGGCGGCGAGCGCGAGGAGGGCAGGCGATGGCCCGACTTCGCCGCCTCGAAGGGCCGGCTGGCCGGCGGCGCCCTGGAGGAGTCCCTGCCGTCGCTGCGCGGCGTACGGGTGCTCAGCTGGGGCAGGGAACCGGCGGCGCCCGTGCCGCCCGAAGCCGTGCGGTCGGTGCTCGCCGCCGCTCGCCGGCGGGGCGGGGCCGTCGTGGTCGACCTGCCGCGCGGGAGCGACCCGTCGGTCATCGAGGCGCTCGCGCAACTGGACCTCGGACTCCTGGTCGTCCCGGGCGAGTTGAGGGCCGTCGCCGCCGCCCACCGCATGGTCTCGACGATCGGGCCGGCCGTGCGCGACCTGCGGGCCGTGGTGCGCGGGCCGTACGCGGTGGGCCTCGACGAGCGCTGGGTCGCCGACGCGCTGCGGCTGCCGCTCGCGGGCGAACTCCCCTACGACCCGGGGATCGTGGCCGACCAGGACGCGGGAGTGCCACCGGGCACCGAACCCCGGGGCTCGCTCGGCCGGTTCTGCGCCGCTTTCTGGGACCGCGTCCTCGTGCCCGGTGGTGCGGCATGACCGGGGCAGCGGGCATGGCCTGGGGCGCTGGTGGGGGCACCGGCCTCCTCGACGCCGTGCGGCAGCGGCTCGCGGCGAGCGGAGCCGAACCCACCCCGGCACGTGTGGCGGCGGCGCTCCGCGCGCAGGGGAGGCTGCTCGGCGATGCCGAAGTGCTCGGCGCGGCGGAGGAATTGCGGTGCGAGCTGATCGGTACCGGCCCGCTGGAGCCGCTGCTCGCCGACCCCGCGGTCACGGACGTCCTGGTCTCCGCTCCCGACCGGGTGTGGGTGGACCGGGGCACCGGTCTCGAACGGGCGCCGGTGGCCTTCCCCGACGCCGCCGCCGTCCGCCGGCTGGCGCAGCGGCTCGCGGCCGTGGCGGGGCGCAGGCTCGACGACGCCCGGCCCTGGGTCGACGCCAGGCTCCCCGACGGCACGCGGATGCACGCGGTGCTGCCGCCGGTCGCGGTCGGTTCGACCTGTCTGTCCCTGCGGGTGGTCCGTCCGCGTGCCTTCTCCCTGGAGGAGCTGGTCGCCGCGGGCACGGTGCCCCCCGGCGGCGCGCCGATCCTTCGGGCCCTGATCGACGCCCGCGTGTCCTACCTCGTCAGCGGCGGCACCGGGACGGGCAAGACCACGCTCCTCGCCTCGCTCCTGGGGCTCGTGGGGGAGCGGGAGCGGATCGTGCTCGCCGAGGACTCGGCGGAGCTGCGGCCGGACCATCCGCACGTGGTGCGCCTGGAGGCGCGGCCGGCGAACCAGGAGGGCACCGGGCTCGTCACCCTGCGGGACCTGGTCCGCCAGGCGCTGCGGATGCGCCCCGACCGGCTGGTGGTCGGCGAGGTCAGGGGTGGCGAGGCGGTCGACCTGCTCGCCGCCCTCAACACGGGCCATGAAGGCGGCTGCGGAACGGTCCATGCCAATACGGCGGCGGACGTCCCCGCACGGCTCGAAGCCCTGGGCACGGCGGCCGGGCTCGACCGGGCCGCCCTGCACAGCCAGTTGGGCGCCGGACTGTCGGTCGTGCTGCACGTCGCACGGGACCGGGGCGGGCGGCGGCGGATCGCCGAGGCGCACGTCCTGGAGCGGGACCGGGACGGTCTGGTGCGGACGGTGCCGGCGCTGCGGTGGGGCGCGTCCGGGTTCGAGCGGGAGCGGGGCTGGGAGCGGCTGGGTTCGCTGATCGGAGGGGGAGTGCGGTGACGGCGGAACTGGTGCCGGTGCCGGGCGCGGCACACGGGGTGGCGGCGCTCTGCGCGGCGCTCGCTGTGTGGTGGGCGGTCGAGCGGCGGCGGGGTGCGGGCCGGGCCCGGGCGGTGCTCGCGGGCGGAGTCCCCGACGGGCGCGGCGGCTGGGAGTGGCCGGAGCCGGCCGCGCGATGGTGGGCCGTACTGAGGGGGCGGCGCGCCTGGCTGTGCCTGCCGGTCGCGGGTGTTCTCGCGCTGCTGGGGGAGTCGCCGCTCCCCCTGGTGGCGGGGGCGCTCGCGGTGCCCCTGTTGGGGCGGCGGCTGCGGGCCGCGGAGCTCGGGAAGGAGCGGGACGCGCGGGCCGAGCGGGTGGTGGCCCTGTGCGGGGCGGTCGTCGGGGAGCTGAGGGCCGGGTGGCAGCCCGCACAGGCACTGTCCTTCGCCGCCCGGCAGACGGGCGCGCTCGGCGACGCGGAGGCGCCGGTGCTGGCGGCGGCCCGGTTCGGCGGCGACGTGCCCGGAGCGTTGCGGTGGGCGGCCCGGCAGGACGGTGCCGACGGACTGGCGGGCATGGCGGCCTGCTGGCAGGTGGCGGTGGACGGGGGTGCGGGTCTGGCCGCCGGCCTGGACCGCCTGGAGGCCGCGCTGCGGGACCACCGTGAGCAGCGTGACCGCCTGCGGGCCGAACTGGCCGGTGCCTGGGCCACGGTGACCGTTCTCGCGCTGCTTCCCGCGGCGGGACTGGCCCTCGGTGCGGCCCTGGGCGCCCACCCGCTGCGGGTGCTGCTGCACACACCGGCGGGGCTGGGCTGTCTGGTCGTGGGCGGGGCACTGGAGGCGGCCGGACTGTGGTGGGCCACGCGGATCGTACGGGGAGGCGAGCGGGCGTGATCCAGGAAGGGGTTCAGCACGCGTGGCACGGCGTTCGAGGTGCGGGCCTGCTGCTTCCGGTGTCCGTACTCGGCGCGCTGGGCGTGGGGGAGGTGCTGCGCGGGCTGCGGGCGCGCCGGACGCGGCGCCGGGCGGGGATCCTCCTCGGCAGCCCGGAGCGGACCCCCCGGAAGGCCCGGGGCGGACTGCCGACATCGGTACGGCTCTGGCTGCCGCCCCTCCTAGGGGCCGGGTTCGGCTGGGTGCTGTTCGGTGCGGTCGGTGGTCTGTGCGCCGGTGTGCTGGTGGCCGCCGGAGTGAGGGTGAGGGCTGCGAGGCGGACCGCGCCACCGGCCGGGGACGAGGAAGCGGTGCGTCATCTTCCCCTGGCCGCGGATCTGTTGGCGGCCTGCGCGGCCTCTGGAGCCGGGCCCGGAGAGGCGGCGGAGGCGGTGGGGCGGTCACTGGGCGGTCCGCTCGGTGAGCGATTGACCCGCACGGCCGCCGAGCTCCGGCTCGGCGGCGAACCGGCCGAGGTGTGGGGGAGGTTCGGCGCGATACCGGGAGCGGAAGGGCTGGCCCGCTGCATGGAGCGGGCCGGTTCCTCGGGAGCGCCGGCGGCGGAGGCCGTCGCCCGGCACGCGGCCGCCCTGCGCGCCGGCCGGGCCCGCGCGGCGGCGGCCGGGGCACGCCGGGCGCAGGTGCTGATCAGCGCGCCCGTGGGGCTCTGCTTCCTGCCCGCCTTCCTGGCGGTGGGGGTGGCTCCGGTGGTGATCGGCCTCGCGACGGGACTGCTGGACGGATGACCGAAGACAACCGACGAGACAGCGCAGCACGACACGTGCACAGCACAGCACAGCACGACTCGACTCGACTCGACTCGACTCGACTCGACTCGACTCGACTCGACTCGACTCGACACGACTCGACACGACACGACGGGGAACGACGACATGGCTAAGCACGGTGCGGCACCGCAGGACGAGGTACGGCAGGACACGGCAGGACCGGACGAGGGAGTCGGCAGGGAGCGCGGGGTGCGGCTGCGGCTGCGGGGGTGGTGGCGGGCACGGCGGGCGGCGGCGCGCCGTGACGACGGCATGACCACGTCCGAATACGCCGTGGGGACGGTCGCGGCGGCGGCGTTCGCCGCCGTGCTCTACAAGATCGTGACCAGCGGGGCGGTCTCGGGGGCGCTGGAGTCGGTGATCGGGAAGGCCCTCGATGCGCCGTTCTGACCGGGGTTTCGTGACTGTGGAGGCGGCGCTGGTCCTGCCCGTCCTCGCGGTGTTCACGGTGACGCTGCTCTGGGCGCTGGCCGCGGCCGCCGCGCAGATCCGGTGCGTCGACGCGGCCAGGGCGGGGGCGAGGGTGGCGGCCCGTTCGGAACCGGTTGCCTCCGCCGAGGCGGCCGCCCGGGCCGCCGCGCCCGAGGGGGCCCGGGTGTCGGTGGCGCGGGAGGGCGAGCTGTGGCGGGTGACGGTGGAGGCGGCCGCCCCGGGGCCCGGGGGCATGGGGGTCACGCTGAGAGCGGGCGCGGCGGCCCTCGCGGAGGACGCGGTGGTCGCGGTGGACGGGGCAGACAGGGTGGACGCGGTGGACGGCGTGGGCCACGGGGGGACGCCGTGAGGGGGTGGCGGCGGGGCGGCCGGGGTGGTGATCGTGGGGCGGCGACCGTGTGGGCCGCGTTCGCGGCGTGCGCCCTGTGCGTGGTGTTCGGGGCGGTGCTCGCGCTGGGGCAGGCGGTGGCGGCCCGGCACCGGGCCGGCGGGGCCGCCGACCTGGCCGCCCTCGCCGCCGCCGACAGGGCCCTGTGGGGCGAGGGCGAGGCGTGCGCGGCGGCCTCGCGGGTCGCCGTGGCACAGGGCGCCGAGCTGGTGCGGTGCGTGGTCGCGGACGGCGTGTCGGAGGTGACCGCCCGGGTCGTGCGGGGTCCCTACCGGCCCGAGGTCAGGTCGCGGGCGGGTCCTCCGGGGCGGTCTCCGGATCCGGGCGGAGGAGTTCCGTGAGGAGACGGACGGCGCCGCGCTTGTGGAGCGGGTCGTTGCCGTTGCCGCACTTCGGGGACTGGATGCAGGAGGGGCAGCCCGCCTCGCACTCGCAGGAGGCGATGGCCTCACGGGTGGCCGTCAGCCAGGCGCGGGCGGTGTGGAAGGCGCGCTCGGCGAAGCCCGCGCCGCCCGGGTGCCCGTCGTACACGAAGACGGTGGGCAGCAGGGTGTCGGGATGGAGCGGTACGGAGACGCCGCCGATGTCCCAGCGGTCGCAGGTCGCGAAGAGCGGCAGCATGCCGATGGAGGCGTGCTCGGCGGCGTGCAGGGCGCCGCCGAGGATCTCCGGGGTGATCCGGGCGGCGTCGAGCTGGTCCTCGGTGACCGTCCACCACACGGCCCGGGTGCGCAGGGTGCGGGGCGGCAGGTCGAGCTTGGTCTCGCCCAGCACCTCGCCGGTGATCAGACGGCGGCGGAGGAAGGAGACGACCTGGTTGGTGACCTCGACGGAGCCGTAGCAGAGGCGGCCGGCTCCCCAGGGGATCTCGGTGTCGGTCTCCAGGACGGTGATGGAGGTGGTGTCGCGGGCGGTGGTGGAGTACGGGGGGACGGCCTCCTCCACGAGGGCCACGGAGTCCTTCAGGTCGAGCTCCCGCACCAGATAGGTGCGGCCCTGGTGGAGGTGGACGGCGCCCTCGTGGACGGCGGTGTGGGAGGCGGCCTCGTCGACCGTGCCGAGGAGGCGGCCGGTGCCGGCCTCCACGATCCGGACCGGGCTGCCGCCGCCGCCCCGGATGTCGGCCAGGTCGGCGGCCCGCTCGCGGCGGGTCCAGTACCAGCCGGTGGCGCGTCGGCGGAGCAGCCCGGCCCCTTCCAGCTGGGGGAGCAGACCGGGCGCGGCCGGGCCGAAGAGGGCCAGGTCCTGCTCGGTCAGCGGGAGCTCCGCGGCTGCGGCGCACAGGTGGGGGGCGAGGACGTAGGGGTTGTCGGGGTCCAGGACGGTCGTCTCGACCGGCTGCTCGAAGATCGCCTCCGGGTGGTGGACGAGGAACGTGTCCAGCGGGTCGTCCCGGGCGACCAGGATCGCGAGGGCGCCCTCGCCCGAGCGGCCGGCGCGGCCCGCCTGCTGCCACAGGGAGGCCCGGGTGCCCGGGTAGCCGGCGATCACGACCGCGTCCAGGCCGGAGACGTCCACGCCCAGCTCCAGGGCCGTCGTGGCGGCCAGGCCGAGGAGCTCGCCGGAGTGCAGGGCCCGCTCCAGGGCGCGGCGCTCCTCGGGCAGGTAGCCGCCCCGGTAGGCGGCGATGCGGCGGGCGAGGGCGCGGTCGGTCTCGGCCAGCCGTTCCTGGGCGATCACCGAGATCAGTTCGGCGCCGCGCCGGGAGCGGACGAAGGCGACCGAGCGGACGCCCTGGCGGGTCAGGTCGGTCAGCAGGTCCGCGGTCTCGGCCGTGGCGGTGCGGCGCACGGGCGCGCCGCGCTCGCCGTGCAGCTCGGTCAGGGGCGGCTCCCAGAGGGCGAAGACCAGCTCGCCGCGCGGGGAGGCGTCGTCGGAGACCTCGGTGACCGGCAGGCCGGTGAGGCGGCCGGCGGCCAGGGCCGGTTCGGCGGAGGTGGCGGAGGCGAGGAGGAAGACCGGTTCGGAGCCGTACCGGGCGCAGACACGGCGCAGACGGCGCAGCACCTGGGCGACGTGGGAGCCGAAGACGCCCCGGTAGGTGTGGCACTCGTCGATCACGACGTAGCGCAGGGAGCGCAGGAAGGAGGACCACCTGGGGTGCGAGGGGAGTATGCCCAGGTGCAGCATGTCGGGGTTGGTCAGCACGTAGTTCGCGTACTGCCGGACCCACTCGCGCTCCTCGACCGGCGTGTCGCCGTCGTAGACGGCGGGGCGGATCCGGTTGCCGAGCGGGGCGGCCAGTTCGCGCACGGCGCGCCGCTGGTCGGCGGCGAGGGCCTTGGTGGGCGCCAGGTACAGGGCGGTGGCGCCACGGCCGTTCGGGGCCTCCGAGCCGTCCAGGAGGGTGCTGAGGACCGGGGCGAGGTAGGCGAGCGACTTGCCCGAGGCGGTGCCTGTGGCGATCACCACGGACTCGCCGTCCAGGGCGTGCTCCGCGGCCTGGGCCTGATGGGCCCAGGGGTGCTCGATCCCGGCCGTCTCGATCGCCGAGATCACCTCGGGACGGATGCGGTGCGGCCAGACGGCATGGCGACCCTCCCGGGCGGGCATGTGCTCCGTATGAGTGATGCGCGCGGCCCGGCTCTCGCCCGAGGAGAGCCGGTCGAGGACCATGCCGGGAGACGGGCGGCTGCCCGTTTCCCCGGCCGGACGACGGGGGCGGTGATTCTTGGCCATCGGCTCCGAGTGTGTCACTGCCATGACGGACAATGCTTCCAAGGCGTCGTGCATGGCTGCTGGTAAGTGATTGAATGCCATCGCGGCTGGCGTTCCGTTCCTCGGCTCCGCCCCGGAGACCCGAGGGAACGATCGCCCGATAGCAAGGTGCTGGAGGATCCGTGGACCTGTCCCTGTCGACTCGCAATGTGTCCGGCGCTGGTGGTGACCGTACGGTCGTCGAGGTCGGTGGCGAGATTGATGTGTATACCGCGCCCAAGCTGCGCGAGCAGTTGGTCGAGTTGGTGAACGACGGCAGCTACCACCTGGTCGTCGACATGGAGGGCGTGGACTTCCTCGACTCCACCGGCCTCGGTGTGCTCGTCGGTGGCCTGAAGCGCGTTCGCGCCCATGAGGGCTCGCTGCGTCTGGTGTGCAACCAGGAGCGCATTCTCAAGATTTTCCGGATCACGGGTCTCACCAAGGTGTTCCCGATCCACACCTCGGTCGACGAGGCCGTCAACGCCGTCGACTGAGCCCAGGGGGTTCGCATGGCCACCGTTGAACTCCGCTTCAGTGCTCAGCCCGAGCACGTCCGCACCGCCCGTCTGGTGGCGGCCGCGGTCGCGCGCCGGGCGGGTGTGGACGAGGCGGTCCTCGACGAGGTGCGTCTCGCTGTGGGTGAGGCCTGTTCCCGTGCGGTCGGGCTGCACCGCAGCAACGACGTCACGACCCCCATCCGGGTCGTCCTGACCGAGGAGGAGAAGACGTTCTCCATCGAGGTCGGCGACGAGGTGCCGGGTGCGGGGGTGGCGGCGGCCGACGCTGTCGGTGTCCCCGGCGTGCGGGCCTCGGCGCCGGCCGAGGAGTTCGACGACGCCGACGGTGAGGACGAGATGGGTCTCGCGGTGATCCGCGGGCTCGTCGACGACGTCGAGGTGAGCGCCGGCGAGGACGGCGGCACCCTCCGGATGAGCTGGCCGGTGAGCGCGGCGGACGTCCTGTCCTGACCGGTGCCCCGGTTCGGGACGGGCGCGCGCCCGTGATCACCCGTGCCCCGGCCCGGGAGGGGCGTCCGTCCTGACCTGCGCTCCGCGCGCGGTGGGCGTCTGGCCCGACCCGTGTGCGGTGGTCGTCCGTGCTGGCCACGTTTTGGTGCGTGATCGGCACCCGTGCCGACCACGCCCCGGTGCGCGGTCGGCACCCGTCCTGAACGCGCCCCGGTGCGCGGTGGGCGTCCGGGTCGACCCGTGCTCGCACGCGTACTCGTACGAACAGAAGAGGGGGGGCGGCGGGGGGGGGGGGGCCGCGGGCTTCGAGGGGGGGGGGGGCGCCGGCCCCCCCACCTCACACCACACCCCACAGCCCCAGAAAGGGCGAGAGATATAAAG
>NZ_JBHWFF010000032.1:36169-48532 GCF_042733785.1 Streptomyces sp. NPDC059695
GCGCGGCGGCGCGCGCGGCGCGCCGCGCCCCCCCGCCACTCTCACCATCACCCCTCCACCCCCCCCCCCCCCGCCGGCGCCCCCCCCAAATTCGGCGTGCCGGGTGGGCGCGGGGTGCCCTCGCCCACGAAACGGCGCATCCCCGTATGCACCGGTTCGTCTCCCTATGATCCGTCTCCATGTACCCCACATCTCTCGCCGCGGCGGTGCTCACCAGCGGGAACCGGACGATTGTGATCGTCGTCGCGGCCATCGCCCTGGCCGCCCTGGTCGTCGCCCGGCTCCTCGTCCGCCAGGTGCTCGCGGCGGGTGAGGGCACCGAGAGGATGAAGGAGATCGCCGCCGCCGTGCAGGAGGGCGCCAACGCCTACCTCGCCCGGCAGCTGCGGACCCTCGCCGTCTTCGCGGCCGCCGTGTTCTTCCTGCTGATGCTGCTGCCCGCCGACACCTGGTCGCAGCGCGCCGGACGGTCCCTGTTCTTCCTGGTCGGGGCGTTGTTCTCGGCGGTCACCGGCTACATCGGGATGCGGCTCGCCGTACGGGCCAACGTGCGGGTCGCCGCCGCGGCCCGGGAGGCCACGCCGGGGCCGGGCGAGCCCGAGAAGGACCTGAACGAGGTCGCCCACCGGGCCATGCGGATCGCGTTCCGCACCGGCGGGGTCGTCGGCATGTGCACGGTGGGCCTCGGGCTGCTCGGGGCCTCCTGCGTCGTGCTCGTCTACGCCGCCGACGCGCCCAAGGTCCTGGAGGGATTCGGCCTGGGGGCCGCGCTCATCGCGATGTTCATGAGGGTGGGCGGCGGCATCTTCACCAAGGCCGCCGATGTCGGCGCCGACCTCGTCGGCAAGGTCGAGCAGGGCATCCCCGAGGACGACCCGCGCAACGCCGCCACGATCGCCGACAACGTGGGCGACAACGTCGGGGACTGCGCCGGCATGGCGGCCGACCTCTTCGAGTCCTACGCGGTGACCCTGGTCGCCGCGCTCATCCTCGGGAAGGCGGCCTTCGGCGACCACGGTCTCGCGTTCCCCCTGATGGTGCCGGCGATCGGTGTGGTCACCGCCGTGATCGGCATCCTCGCGGTCGCCCCGCGGCGCGCCGACCGCGGCGGCATGAGCGCGATCAACCGCGGGTTCCTGGTCTCGGCGGTGATCTCGCTCGCGCTGGTCGCCGTCGTGTCCTTCGCGTACCTGCCGTCCTCGTACGCCGAGCTGGAAGGCGTCACCGAGCCCGGCATCCACGGCCACGGCGGCGACCCGCGGGTCCTCGCCCTGGTCGCGGTCGCCCTGGGCATCGTCCTCGCCGCGCTCATCCAGCAGCTCACCGGCTACTTCACCGAGACGAGCCGGCGGCCGGTCAGGGACATCGGCAAGTCCTCCCTCACCGGCCCCGCGACCGTCGTCCTCGCGGGCGTGGCGCTCGGCATGGAGTCCGCCGTCTACACGGCCCTGCTGATCGGGCTCACGGTCTACGGGGCGTTCCTGCTCGGCGGGGCCTCGATCATGCTGGCGCTGTTCGCGGTGGCCCTCGCCGGGACGGGTCTCCTCACCACCGTCGGCGTGATCGTCGCGATGGACACCTTCGGTCCGGTCGCGGACAACGCCCAGGGCATCGCGGAGATGTCCGGGGACGTCACGGGCGCGGGCGCGCAGGTCCTCACCGACCTCGACGCCGTCGGCAACACCACGAAGGCGATCACCAAGGGCATCGCCATCGCCACCGCCGTGCTGGCCGCCTCGGCGCTCTTCGGCTCGTACCGGGACGCGATCGCGACCTCGGTCGCCGATGTCGGGGAGTTCGGCGTGAGGGCGGGCGAGGTGACACTCTCGATGGACATCTCGCAGCCCAACAACCTCTTCGGCCTGATCCTCGGCGCGGCCGTGGTCTTCCTCTTCTCGGGGCTCGCGATCAACGCCGTGTCCCGCTCGGCGGGGTCGGTGGTCTACGAGGTGCGGCGGCAGTTCCGCGAACACCCCGGGATCATGGACTTCACCGAGAAGCCGGAGTACGGGCGGGTCGTGGACATCTGCACCAAGGACGCGCTGCGCGAACTCACCACGCCCGGGCTGCTCGCCGTGATGGCCCCGATCGCGGTCGGCTTCGCGCTCGGCGTCGGCCCGCTCGGCGCGTACCTCGCGGGGGCGATCGGTACGGGCGCGCTGATGGCGGTCTTCCTCGCCAACTCCGGTGGCGCGTGGGACAACGCGAAGAAGCTGGTCGAGGACGGGAACCACGGCGGCAAGGGCAGCGAGGCGCACGAGGCGACCGTCATCGGGGACACGGTCGGCGACCCGTTCAAGGACACGGCGGGTCCGGCGATCAACCCGCTTCTGAAGGTGATGAATCTGGTGGCGCTGCTGATCGCCCCCGCGGTCGTGCGGTTCGGTTACGGCGACGACGCGAGCGCCGGGCTGCGGGCGGCGGTCGCGCTGGTCGCGCTCGCCGTCGTGGTGGGCGCGGTGCGGGTGTCCAAGAGGCGCTCGGTGGCGGTGTCCTGACGTGCTGTCCGCGTCGGTCCGGCGTGGCGTCCGTCTCATTCCCGGGAGTTTCGGAGGTGATCGTGAGACACATCGCTTGGTTCAAAAGGTGGCAATCTGGGCGGAATCCGTCGCACGAAAGGTGGAAGTAGCCCGTTCGGCGTGTATGTTCCGGGGCCGAGAGCCTTGGAAGGGACCGATCCGTTGAACAAGAAGCTTGCGGCCGCACTGTCCGGCGGCGCGGTACTGGTGCTCGCGCTGTCGGGTTGCAGCGACGACGAGGGCGACAAGGTGGGTGACTGGGCCAAGACGTTCTGCGACCAGGCCAAGCCCCAGATCCAGAAGCGGGCCGACGCCCACCAGATCATCATCTCGACCGCTGCCGACAGCAAGCCGGCCGAGATCCAGGCCGCCGACTCGAAGGCGTTCCAGGACATCGCGAACGCCGACCGCGCGCTCGCCAAGGCCGTCGAGGCCGCCGGCGCCCCGCCCGTCGAGAACGGCGAGAAGGTCCAGCAGGACGCGATCAAGGAGCTCAACGCCACCGCGGTGGCCTACGAGGGGCTCAAGAAGCAGGTCGACGCGCTGGACCCGACGAACCAGCAGAAGTTCGCGGACGGTCTCCAGAGCGTCGCCGACGGCCTGACCAAGATCGAGAAGATGGACCAGAACGCCCTGTCCAAGCTGGAGGAGGGCGAGCTCGGCCAGGCGATGGCGAAGCAGCCCGGCTGCCAGAAGCCGACGGCCTCGGTCCCGCCGAAGACCTCCGGCTCCCCGCAGCCCGGATCCACGTCCGACGCCGGTTCGACCGACGGCTCCACCGCGGGCTCGGACGCGGACGCGGACTCCGACTCCGGTTCCTCGGACCCGAGCAAGAAGCCCTCCGCCAAGGCGACCAAGAAGTCCACGGTCGCGAAGACCGAGGAGTAGGACCCGGGGCCGATCGGCCCGGCGGTGGCGGCGATCCGCCGCACCCCGCCGGGTCGGCCGCCCGGATGTCGGTGGCGGCCGTCACAATGGAGCGGTGAGTACGACCAGCCTGCCTCCCGCCCTCCCGGTGCCCGCGCACGCCGCCCGTCTGCGCGAGGCCCTGCTCGCCGCCGACTTCACCGCCGACGGTCTGCTCGACCTGCTCGGCGCCCCGGCGTACGCGGCGCTCGCCCGCAGCGAGACCGTGCCCGCCCTGCGCGCCACCCGTGGCGACACCCCGCTGGAGACCCTCGTCCGGCTCTTCCTGCTCCAGGAGCCCGTCGCGGCCGACCGGGCCGCCGCCGCGCTCCCCCTCGACGAGGCCCTCGCCGACGGCTGGGTGGTCCGCGAGGACGGCGCCGTCCTCGCCACGGTCGACGTCCGGCCGTACGGCGGACCCGACGGCGAGGACTGGTTCATCGTCTCCGACCTCGGCTGCGCCGTGGGCGGAGCCGGAGGGATCGGCAAGAAGGACGAAGGGGTCGTCCTCGGCGTCGGCGGTGCCTCCACCACGCTCGCCGGCCTCACGGTCCGTACGCCGGTCTCCTCCGCGCTCGACCTCGGCACCGGTTCCGGCATCCAGGCGCTGCACGCCGCCCAGCACGCCACCCTGGTCACCGCCACCGACCTCAACCCGCGCGCCCTGGACTTCACCCGGCTCACCCTCGCCCTGTCCGGGGCCCGGGAGGCCGAGCTGCTGACCGGCTCGCTGTTCGAGCCCGTCGACGGCGACACGTACGACCTGATCGTCTCCAACCCGCCGTTCGTGATCTCCCCCGGCGCCGGACTCACCTACCGGGACGGCGGGATGAGCGGCGACGACCTGTGCCGCACCCTCGTGCAGCAGGCCGGGGAGCGGCTCAACGACGGCGGATACGCCCAGTTCCTCGCGAACTGGCGGCACGTCGAGGGCGAGGAGTGGCAGGAGCGGCTGCGGTCCTGGGTGCCGCGGGGCTGCGACGCCTGGATCGTGCAGCGCGAGGTCCAGGACATCACGCAGTACACGGAGCTGTGGCTGCGCGACAGCGGCGACCACCGCGGCGACCCGGAGGCGTACCGGGCGGCGTACGACCGCTGGCTCGACGAGTTCGAGGCGGGCAAGACCCGCGCGGTGGGCTTCGGCTGGATCACGATCCGGCGGAACGAGGCCGTGGCGTCGGGCGCGGTCGAGCCCTCGATCGTCGTCGAGGAGTGGCCGCACCCCGTCGAGCAGCCCCTCGGTCCCACCGTCCTGGCCCACTTCGAGCGCCAGGACTACCTGCGCGGCCACGACGACGCCGCGCTCCTCGCCGACCGGTTCACCCTCGCGCCCGAAGTGGTGCAGGAGCAGGTCGGGCTGCCGGGCGCCGAGGACCCGGAGCACGTGGTGCTCCGGCAGAACCGGGGCATGCGCCGCGCCACCCGGGTCGACCACGTCGGGGCCGGGTTCGCGGGCGTGTGCGACGGCACGCTCAGCGCGGGCCGCATCCTCGACGCGATCGGGCAGCTGATGGGCGAGGACCCGGTCGTGCTCCGCGACCGCACCCCGCAGGCCATCCGGCTGCTCGTCGAGGAGGGCTTCCTGCTCCCGGTGACCGAGGCGGCGGACGACCCGTCCGCGGCCGGAGAGGGCGGCGCTTGATACGGATCGAGCTGGACGGGGCCTCGCTCGGGGCGACCCGGATCGCGATCAGTCCGCTGCGGGACGCGTTCTGCGCGATGCACCTCGCGCTGCCGCACCGACACCCCTCGTGGCCGTACCAGGGCTGGGTCGGGCAGGCGCGCGAGGTGTGGCGCGAGGACGACCGGCTCCGGCCGCTGTGGGACCTCTTCGCCGAGGGGCGGTACGAGGTCTCCGACTTCCTGCTGCCGCGGCCGTTCGGCACGGTCCACGTCCACGAGGAGCTCGCCGCCCTGCGGGCCACCGACCCGGAGTTCGTCCGCGCCCAGGTGGCCGAGTGCTACCCCGGCATGGCCGACGCGCCGTTCGTGCAGCCCTACCTGAAGGACCCGGAGGCCGCCTGCGCGGCGCTCGCCGACGCGTACGCCGCCTACTGGGAGGGCGCGATCGAGCCGTACTGGCCGACGATGCGCCGCCTCGTCGAGGACGAAGTGCTCGTCCGGGCCAGGACGTTCGCCACGGAGGGCGTCGACGCGCTGTTCGCGGGCCTGGAGTCGCGGGCGCGGTGGCAGCCGCCCGTGCTCGAACTGACCAAGCACATCGACGCGGAGTACGCGCCCGGCGAGCGGCGCCTCGTCCTCGTGCCGCTGGTCTTCGCCGAGGGCTGCCGGCTCTACTCCACCGACGACCCCGAGGTCTTCGCGGTCAGCTTCCAGGCCCGGGGCGCGGCCGCGCTGCGCGAACCGGCCGAGCCCGTCGCCGAGGACCGGCTCGGGCTGATGCTCGGCAAGGGCCGGGCGGCGGTCCTGCGCGAGCTGGGCGGGCCCCTGACCACGGCCGGGCTCGCCGACCGGCTCGGCCTCGCGCCCAGCACGGTCTCCGAGCACCTGTCGGTCCTCGCGGAGGCCGGCGTCGTGACCCGCCACCGCGTCGGGCGTTCGGTGTACTACCAGCTGACGGACACGGGCCGTTCGCTGCTGGCGCTGCTCGCCGGGCAGGACGTGCTCGCGGCGGTGGCGTGAGTCCCGGGGAGGCCGACGATTCGGGGCCTCCCGAATCGATGGCCCGGGCCTTCCTCCGGCTCCTAACGTCCGGCGCATGCTCGCAATCGAGGCGGACGCGCTGCGCCGCACCTACACCAGCAGGACCGGGTGGCCGAGGTCCCGGCGGACCGAAACCGAGGCCGTGCGCGGGGTCACCTTCGAGGTGGCGCCGGGGGAGCTGTTCGGCCTGCTCGGGCCCAACGGCGCCGGGAAGACCACCACCATCAAGATGCTCAACACCCTGCTGCTGCCGACCTCCGGCACGGCCCGGGTGTTCGGCCACGACGTGGCCCGCGAACCCGTCGCCGTACGCCGCAGGATCGGGTACGTCTTCGGCGGCGACCGGGGCCTGTACGACCGGCTCTCCGCCCTCGACAACCTCCGCTACTTCGCCGAGCTGTACGGTGTGCCCGCCCGCGACCAGAAGCGGCGCATCGCCGAACTCCTCGATCTGGTCGGCCTGGTGGGCCGGGAGAAGGAGCGGGTCGAGGGGTACTCGCGCGGCATGAGGCAGCGCCTCCACATCGCCCGCGGGCTGCTCCACCGCCCCGACGTCCTCTTCCTCGACGAGCCGTCCATCGGCGTCGACCCCGTCGCCGCCCGCGATCTGCGCCGTACGGTCGCCGACCTGGCCGCCGCCGGCACCACCGTCCTCCTCACCACCCACTACATGGCCGAGGCCGACGAGCTCTGCGACCGGATCGCCGTGATCGCGGGCGGCCGCATCCGCGCCCTCGGCACCCCCGAGAGCCTCAAGTCGCGCGTCGGGGACCGGGACGTCCTCGACATCGAGGCGTACGGGGCGGGCGAGGAGGTCCTCGACCGGGTCCGGCGGGTGCCCGGTGTGCGGGGCGTGTCCGCCGAGGACCGGGGCGCGGTCCAGACCCTGAGCGTGCAGACGGACCGCGGTGCCGAGCTGCACGCACCGGTCCTCGCCGCTCTCGACGGGGTGCGGATCGGGCGGGTCGTCAGCCGCGAACCCTCCCTGGAGGACGCCTACATCGCGATCGTGGAGGAGACGGCGGCCGGTGGGCCGGCGGCCCCCGCCGAGCCGGACGGGGTGCCCGCGTGATCCGCGTCCTGCGCCCGATCGGGGTCGGGGTCCGCACCCACGTCTCGTACATGTCGCGCTCCCCGATCGAGATCACCTTCGCCGTCCTCGTCCCGCTCGTCTACGCGACCCTCGCCGTCTACCTCTTCCGGGCCGCCGGCGACCCGGACCGGCTGCTGACCGCCTCCGTCGGCGCCGGACTCATGGGCATCTGGGGCTCGGTGCTCTTCGGCTCGGGCGGCGCGGTGCAGAACCAGCGCTGGCTCGGCACCCTGGAGACCCTGGTCGCCGCGCCGACGCCGCTCGCGCTCGTGCTCCTGCCGATCACCCTCGCGACCGCCGTCATCGGCACGTACGCGATGGGAGCGACCGTCCTGTGGGGCGTCCTGCTCTTCGGCGTGCCGCTCGACTTCGCGCACCCGCTGCTCTTCCTCGTCGCCGTCCCGGTGTGCGTCCTGGCGCTCGGCATGACGGGGCTGCTCCTCGCCGCGACCTTCGTCCTGCTGCGCAACGCCAACGCCCTCGCCAATCCCCTCGACACGCCCGTCTGGCTGCTGTCCGGGCTGCTCGTGCCCGTCACCGTGCTGCCCGCCTGGACCCACCCCGTCTCCTGGGCACTGCCCACGACCTGGGGCGCGCGGGCCGTGCACGCGGCGACCTCCGGCGGGGACGTGATCACCCCGCTGCTCACCGCGCTCGCGCTCGGCGCCGGATACGCCCTCGCCGCCGTCCTCGTCCTCGGACGGGTGGAACGCCGGGCCCGCGCCGCCGCCACCCTCGCCCTCACCTGAACGCCCCTCCCCCGACCGCTCCTCCGCCCGAACACCCCCGCCTGAAAGGCCACCGTCGGATGCTCCGCTTCCGGTGCCGACTGCTCGGCTTCCGCTTCCACGCCTCCTCCCGGCTGCTCGTGGTCGGCGGGGCCCTCTCGTACCGCGCCCTGTTCAACTGGACCACCCCGCCGATGTTCATCGGAACGCTGCTGGTCGGACCGCTTCTCCAGGTCTTCTTCTTCGTCTTCCTCGGCCGGGAACTGGCGGTCGCCGACGATCGTTTCCACCTCGTGGGCAACGCCGTCCTCGCAGCTTCCGCCTCCTGCGTGTACGGCGGCACGATGGCCGTCGCCAACGAGCGCCGGTACGGCACCCTCGGAGCCGTCCTGCTCTCCCCCCGGCGCAGGGTCCCGCTGTGGCTCGGGCGAGCCCTCCCGTACGTCGTCAACGGGCTGTTCGTCAGCGCCTTCGTGCTCACCGTCGCCGCACTCGTCCTCGGGCTGCCCGTGCCCGCCGGGGCGCTGCCCGGGCTGGGGCTCGTGCTGCTCGTCGCGGCGGCGGCCTGCTCGGCGTTCGGGCTCGCGCTCGGGGCGCTCGGGCTGCGCTTCCGCGACGTGTTCCTCGTGTCGAACGTGGCCAGTTCCGTGCTGCTGCTCCTGACCGGCGCCGCCGTGCCGCGGGAGACGCTGCCCGGGTGGATGCGGGCGGCCGGCGAGCTGCTGCCGCTGACGCACGCGGCGGACGCGGCGCGCGGGCTGACCGCCGGCGGAGGCCTGGACGGGAGTCTGCTCGGGGCCGAGCTCGCGGTCGGCGCCGGATGGGGGCTGCTCGCCGTCGTCCTCCTCGCCGCCTTCGAGCGGGGGAGCCGCCGCCGCGCCACCCTCGACACGATGTGACCGGCCCGGACACGGGAACGGGCGGAGCGGGTCACTACCGGCCATCTTCGTGAAAAGCGTACGAGACGGCCCGCTCCGTTCACCCGGAGTTCGCGCCTGCGATGCCCGGGGGTGCCAGCCTCGGCGGCGAGAGGCGAACACCGCACGTGAACGGAACGGGGTACGGGCATGGAGAGCGGGCCGGCGATCTTCGCGGGGGCGGCGTTCACGCTGTTCGGAGGCGCGCTGCTGCTGTGGACGACCGTACGGGCGCTGCACGGCCAGCCGGTGGCCCACGGCGTCGCCCCGCGCACCGCGGTCGCGCTGACGACCCTCTCCGGAGCCGTCTTCCTGGCCCTCGGCCTCTGGTGCTTCGGCCGCCTCTGATCCCCGCCCGCACTCTCCTCCGGCGCCGCCCCCGATCCCTCCGGGGACGGCGCGCGCCGTGACGTCCGCCCCGCCCGACCGGGAGTCCGGGCGGCAGGAATGCCAGGACTCGGGTTACCGTTCGAGTGGCCGTTGCGGGCTTTCGCCGTTTGACACGGGGGCGGGTTGTACCGTCACACTCCGCAGCGACGGGAGCGTCACCGTCCGTGCCGCTGTCGTACGTGCCAGTGCCGTACGTGCCAGAGAGTGTCGATCCGGAGAGAAGAGCGAAGTTGTCCCCGACCAGCGAGACCGCACACGGCGGCCGCCGACTCGTCATCGTCGAGTCGCCTGCCAAGGCGAAGACGATCAAGGGCTACCTCGGCCCCGGCTACGTCGTCGAGGCGAGCGTCGGGCACATCCGCGACCTCCCCTCCGGCGCCGCCGAGGTGCCGGAGAAGTACACGGGCGAGGTGCGCCGCCTCGGCGTCGACGTCGAGCACGACTTCCAGCCGATCTACGTCGTCAACGCCGACAAGAAGGCCCAGGTCAGGAAGCTCAAGGAGCTCCTCGCCGAGTCCGACGAGCTCTTCCTCGCCACCGATGAGGACCGCGAGGGCGAGGCCATCGCGTGGCACCTCCAGGAAGTCCTGAAGCCCAAGGTCCCGGTCCACCGGATGGTCTTCCACGAGATCACCAAGGACGCGATCCGCGAGGCCGTCGCCAACCCGCGCGAGCTGAACCAGCGCATGGTCGACGCCCAGGAGACCCGACGCATCCTCGACCGCCTCTACGGCTACGAGGTCTCGCCGGTCCTGTGGAAGAAGGTCATGCCGAAGCTGTCGGCGGGCCGCGTCCAGTCGGTGGCCACCCGTCTCGTCGTCGAGCGGGAGCGCGAGCGCATCGCCTTCCGGTCCGCCGAGTACTGGGACCTCACCGGCACGTTCGGCACCGGCCGCTCCGGTGACGCCTCCGACCCGTCCCAGCTGGTCGCGCGCCTCGCGACGGTCGACGGCAAGCGCGTCGCCCAGGGCCGCGACTTCGGCGCCGACGGCCGGCTGAAGACCGACAGCGTCCTCCACCTGAACGAGGAGAACGCGCGGTCGCTCGCCGCCGCGCTCGCCGAGACCTCCTTCTCGGTGCGCTCGGTCGAGTCGAAGCCGTACCGCCGCTCCCCGTACGCCCCCTTCCGGACCACCACCCTCCAGCAGGAGGCGAGCCGCAAGCTGGGCTTCGGTGCGAAGGCGACCATGCAGGTGGCGCAGAAGCTGTACGAGAACGGCTTCATCACCTACATGCGTACGGACTCCACGATCCTCTCGGACACCGCCGTCACGGCGGCCCGGGCGCAGGTCACGCAGCTGTACGGCGCCGACTACCTGCCGGAGAAGCCGCGCGTCTACGCGGGCAAGGTCAAGAACGCCCAGGAGGCGCACGAGGCGATCCGGCCTTCGGGTGATCGTTTCCGCACCCCGGCGGAGACCGGCCTCACCGGCGACCAGTTCAAGCTGTACGAGCTGATCTGGAAGCGGACCGTCGCCTCCCAGATGAAGGACGCGACGGGCAACTCGGTCACCGTGAAGATCGGCGGCACCGCCGCCGACGGCCGCGACGCCGAGTTCAGCGCCTCCGGCAAGACGATCACGTTCCACGGCTTCATGAAGGCGTACGTGGAGGGGGCCGACGACCCGAACGCGGAGCTCGACGACCGCGAGCGGCGCCTCCCGCAGGTCGCCCAGGGCGACGCGCTGACCGCCGAGGAGATCACGGCGGACGGCCACGCGACCAAGCCGCCGGCCCGCTACACCGAGGCCTCGCTGGTCAAGGAGCTGGAAGAGCGCGAGATCGGCCGCCCGTCGACGTACGCCTCGATCATCGGCACCATCCTCGACCGCGGCTACGTCTTCAAGAAGGGCACGGCGCTCGTCCCGTCCTTCCTGAGCTTCGCCGTCGTCAACCTCCTGGAGACGCACTTCGGGCGACTCGTCGACTACGACTTCACCGCCCGGATGGAGGACGACCTCGACCGCATCGCGCGGGGCGAGGCCAAGTCCGTGCCGTGGCTGAAGCGTTTCTACTTCGGTGAGACCGAGGGCGGTACGGCCGCCACCGGCGGCGCCGCGGACGCGGGCAACGGCGACGGCGACCACCTCGGCGGCCTCAAGGAGCTCGTCACCGACCTCGGTGCCATCGACGCCCGCGAGATCTCCTCCTTCCCCGTCGGCAACGGCATCGTGCTCCGCGTCGGCCGCTACGGCCCGTACGTCGAGCGCGGCGAGAAGGAGCAGGAGGGCCACCAGCGGGCCGACGTGCCCGAGGAACTCGCGCCCGACGAGCTGACCGTCGAGCTCGCCGAGGAGCTGCTCGCCAAGCCGAGCGGTGACTTCGAGCTGGGCACCGACCCGGTCAGCGGCCACCAGATCGTCGCCAAGGACGGCCGCTACGGCCCGTACGTGACCGAGATCCTGCCCGAGGGCACCCCGAAGACCGGCAAGAACGCGGTGAAGCCGCGCACGGCCTCCCTCTTCAAGTCGATGGCGCTCGACACCGTCACCCTGGAGGACGCGCTCCGGCTGATGTCCCTGCCCAGGGTCGTCGGCGCGGACGCCGAGGGCGTCGAGATCACCGCGCAGAACGGCCGCTACGGCCCGTACCTGAAGAAGGGCACGGACTCGCGGTCGCTGACCGACGAGGACCAGCTCTTCACGATCACGCTCGACGAGGCGCTCGCGATCTACGCCCAGCCGAAGCAGCGCGGCCGGGCCGCCGCCAAGCCGCCGCTGAAGGAGCTCGGCACCGACCCCGTCAGCGAGAAGCCCGTGGTCGTCAAGGACGGGCGCTTCGGCCCGTACGTGACCGACGGCGAGACCAACGCCACCCTGCGCACCGGCGACAGCGTGGAGACGATCACGCCGGAGCGCGGCTACGAGCTGCTCGCCGAGAAGCGGGCCAAGGGACCTGCGAAGAAGACCGCCAAGAAGGCCCCCGCGAAGAAGACCGCGGCGAAGAAGACGGCCACGAAGACGGCGGCGAAGAAGACCACGGCCGCCAAGAAGACGGCCGCGAAGAAGACGACGACGGCGAAGACGACCGCCGCCAGGAAGACGGCGGCGGCCAAGCCGGAGTAGGGCCCTCAGGGGTGCGTGGGAGGGCGGGCGAGGGTGCGCCCGCCCGCCCACCGTTGTGGGGGCGCGGGCCGCGGGTAGCAC
>NZ_JBHWFF010000032.1:48542-67109 GCF_042733785.1 Streptomyces sp. NPDC059695
ATTTGTGCGGGCCTTATTATTTTTTTAAAAACCCCCCGCCCCCGGGGGGCCCCCCCGCCCGGGGGGCCCCGCCGGGGGGGGGGGGGGGGGGGGGCGGGGTCCCCCCCCCCCCCCCACGTTTGTTCGGGCGCGGGCCGCGGGGAGCAAGGCCGTCCGGATAGGGTGGACGGATGACGCGAGCAGAGCAGCCAGACCGCCTGGGCGATTCCGACGCGGCACTCGTCGCGGATTCCCGGGAGCGCGCCGTACGCGCCCTGTTGCGCCATCAGCCGCTGCGCCGGCTGTGGAGCGCCCACCTGGTCGGCAGCACCGGTGACGCCCTCGCCCTCCTCGTCCTCGTCCTCCTCGGCCTCCAGGCCGCGGTCGCCGAGGGAGCGCTCGGGGGCGGCTACCGGGGGGCCGCGCTCGCCGTGGCCACCGTCGTCGGCGCCCGCCTGCTGGCCTCGGTCCTCTTCGGGGCCGTCCTCCTCGGCCCGCTGACCGCCCTCACCGGGCCGTCCGGACCGCTCGACCGGCGCTGGACCATGATCGGCGCCGACGGGGTGCGGATCGCGCTGCTCGTCGTCGCCCCGCTCTGGATCGAATGGACCCCCGGCAGCGCCCTCTGGTACCTGCTCGGCACCGTCTTCGTCGCCGGCGCGGCCGAGCGGCTGTGGACCATCGGCCGCGAGGGCGCCGCGCCCGCGCTGCTGCCCGCGCCGCCGCTGGAGGGCGCCGCCGTGCGCCCGCTGCCCGACCACCTCGGCGCGCTGCGCCGGCTGTCCCAGCGGACCGGCTTCCTCGCGGTGCCCGCCGCGGCCGCCGTCCTGCTCGTCGCCACCCTCGTCGGGAACCTGCTGGGCGCCGGGATCGAATGGTTCACGCTGCACCAGGCCGCGCTCGGCGCGTACGTCGCCGCCGGACTGTTCGCCGCCTCCGTCAGCGTCCTGTCCGCCATGACCCTCCCCGGCGGGGAGACCCCCCGGCCCCGCTCGCCCCTGGAGGGCCTGCGCCGGCCGACCGCCGGGAAGGCCGGCTCCGCCGAGGGCAAGGGCCGCACCGGCGCCCTGCCGCTGCTCGTCCTCGCCTCCGCGACCGTCGCCGGGGCGATCGCCGCCGCCGCGTCCGTCTCCGTGCTCGACGCCTTCGACCTGGGCGGCGGGCCCGTCACGTACGCCCTCCTGATCCTGGCGCTCAGCGGCGCCACCGCCGTCGGCATCCGCACCGCCGGTTCGGTCCTGCCCGTCCTGTCCCGGCGCCGGCTCCTCGCCCTCGCGATCGCCGTCACCGGAATCGCCCTGATCGCGATGGGCCTGGTCCCGGACACGGCCACCGTCCTCTTCCTCGCCGCCCTCGCCGGATACGCCGCCGGGGTCGCGGCGAACACCGGCCACACCCTGATCGACCAGGAGACCGAGGAGCCCCGCCGGGCCCGCACCACCGAGCACCTCCAGGCCACCGCCCGCGTCGCCATGGGCCTCGGCGCGCTCGCCGCCCCGCTGCTCGCCGCCGCGATCGGGCCGCACCGGCTCGCCTCCGGCGAGTTCGTCTTCGCGCACGGCGGCGCCGCCTTCACGCTCGCCCTCGTCGGGGCCCTGCTGCTCCCGGTCGCCGCGGTGATCCTCGCGAAGACCGACGACCGGGCGGGCGTCCCGCTCCGCCGCGACCTGCGCGACGCGCTGCGCGGCTCCGACCCGGTCCAGGCGCCCTCCCCGACCGGCTTCTTCATCGCCCTGGAGGGCGGCGACGGCGCCGGGAAGTCCACGCAGGTCCAGGCGCTCGCCGAGTGGATCCGCGCCAAGGGCCACGAGGTCGTCGTCACCCGCGAGCCGGGTGCCACCCCGATCGGCAAGCGGCTCCGCTCGATCCTCCTCGACGTGTCGTCGGCGGGGCTCTCGAACCGGGCCGAGGCCCTCCTGTACGCGGCCGACCGCGCCGAGCACGTCGACTCCCTGGTCCGCCCGGCCCTGGAGCGGGGCGCGATCGTCCTGTCCGACCGGTACATCGACTCGTCCGTGGCCTACCAGGGCGCCGGACGCGACCTGTCCCCGACCGAGATCGCCCGCATCTCCCGCTGGGCGACCGACGGCCTCGTCCCGCACCTGACCGTCGTCCTCGACGTCTCCCCGGAGACCGCGAGGGAACGGTTCACCGAGGCGCCCGACCGGCTCGAGTCCGAGCCGCCGGCGTTCCACGCGCGCGTACGGGCCGGATTCCTCGCCCTCGCCGCCGCCGACCCCAGCCGCTACCTCGTCGTCGACGCCGGCCAGGAGCCGGAGGCCGTCACCACCGTCGTGCGCCACCGGCTCGACCGGATGCTGCCGCTGTCCGAGGCCGAGGTGAAGGCCGCGGAGGAGGCCCGCCGGAAGGCCGAGGAGGAGGCCCGGCGCCTGGCGGAGGAGGAGGCCGCGCGCAAGGCCGAGGAGGAGCGGCTGGAGCGCGAGCGCCAGGAGCAGCTCGCCCGGCTCCGCGCCGAGGAGGAGGAGCGCAAGCGCCGCGAGGAGGAGGAGGCGCGCCGCCTGGAGGCCGAACGGCAGGCCGAGGAGGCCCGTCGCCGGGCCGAGGAGGCCAGGCTCGCCGCCGAGGAGGAGGCCCGTCGCCGGGCCGCCGAGGAGAAGGCCCGCCAGGAGGAGGAGGAGCGGCTCCGCAAGGAGGCCGAGGAGGAGGCCCGGCTGCGGGCCGAGGCCGAGGAGCGCCGCCTGGAGAAGCAGCGCAAGGCCGAGGAGGCCCTGCTCCGCGCCGAGGAGGCCCGCCGGATGGCCGAGGCCGCCGCGGCTGCGAAGGCCGCGGAGGAGGCGGCTGCGAAGGCCGCCGCCGAGAAGACCGCCGCAGCGGCCGCCGCGAAGGCCGCGGCCGAGCGCGCGGCCGCCGAGCGCGCCGCGGCGGAGATCGCCGCCGCCCAGCGCGCCGAGGCCGCGAAGGCGGCCCGGGAGAAGGCGGCACGGCAGCGGGAGGCCGCGGAGAAGGCCGCCGCGGAGCGGACGGCGGCGGCCGAGCGTGCCGCCGCGGAGAAGGCCGCGTCCGAGCGGGCCGCCCGTTCGGCCGAGGTGTCGGCGAACGAGGTCACCGTGGCGACCCCGATCGTGAAGCCGGACGCGCCGACCGTGTCGCCGGACGAGATCACCGTGGCCACGCCGATCGTGAAGCCGGACCAGGCGTCGAAGCCGAAGCCGGAGCGCGCCTCGGCGTCGTCCGAGCGGCCGGAGGCGGAGACCGCCCTCCTGCCGCAGATCCGCGACCCGCGCGAGGCCGACGAGACCGCGGTGCTGCCGCCCGTACGGAACGCCGACGAGACCGCGGTGCTGCCGCCCGTGCGCGACGCCCGCTCGTCCGACCCCGCCGACCGGGTGCCCCCGGGCATCTTCCGCGACGAGCGGGCCGAGCCGCAGGGCGCGAACGACCGGACCCGGGAGCTGCCCCAGCTCGACGAGAACGGCCGGCCCCGCCGCCGCTCCGACTGGGCCGAGGAGACCCCGCTCGACGACCTGCCGACGCTCGCGGACGAGCTGTTCGGCCCGCACGACGACGAGGACGACGGCCGCACCCGCCGCCGCTGAGTCCCGGTGGGGGTGGAGCCAGCTCCACCCCCACTCGGGAAGCCAGCCCCATACCGCTGTGACCTGGGCTTTTCTAGCGTTGTCGGTATGAAGACACCAGCAGTGACGGAGAACGGCGCCGCCCTCGCCCTGGACGGGGTGACCCGCGCGTACGGAAGCGGCGCGCCCGCGCTCGACGGGGTCGACCTGGTCGTGCCGCGCGGGCGCTTCGTGGCCGTGATGGGCCGGTCGGGCTCCGGCAAGTCCACCCTGCTGCGCTGCGCGGCCGGACTCGAACGGCCGACGGCCGGGCGGGTACGGATCGGGGGCACCGACCTCGCGACCCTCAAGGCGGCCGGACTGACCCGGCTCCGGCGCGACCGGATCGGCTTCGTCTTCCAGTCGCTCAACCTCGTCTCCGCCCTGAACGTGCGGGAGAACGTCACCCTGCCGCTGCTCCTCGCCGGGGCGCGCGAGGGCCGGGCCCTCGACGCCCGCGCCCTCGCCGGTCTCGACGCCGTCGGGCTCGCCGACCGGGCCGAGGACCGGCCCGAGAGCCTCTCCGGCGGCCAGCGCCAGCGGGTGGCGATCGCCCGCGCCCTGGTCAACGAGCCCGAGGTGATCTTCGCCGACGAGCCGACCGCCGCCCTCGACCCGGTCACGGCGGCCGGAGTCCTCGCGCTGCTGCGGCGCGCGGTCGACGAGCGGGGCCGCACGGTCGTCCTCGTCACCCACGACCCGGTCGCCGCCACCTGGACGGACGAGGCCGTGTTCCTGGACCGGGGCCGGATCACCGGCCGTCTCGACCGCCCGGACGAGGCGGGCGTACGGGAGGCGCTCGGCGCGCACGCCGGGACCGCGCGGCACCTGGCGGTGGCGCGATGAGCCGGGGCGGGAAGCGGACGTCCGGCAGGAGCGGGGACCCGGCCGTGAGCCGGGCGGGCAACCCGGCCGTGCGGCTGCTCGCCGCCCGGTCGCTGAAGGCCCACCGCGCGGCCTGGGCCGCCGTGTTCGCGGCCGTCGCCGTCACCTCCGCGCTGCTCGGCACGCTCGCCCTCGCGCTCGGCTCCGCCGGACTCGGCCACGCGCGCGTGGAACGGTACGCGGCCGCCTCCGTCGTCGTCGCCGGTGACCAGGAGGTCCGCTGGACGGCCACGCCCTGGGGCAGCGAGCCGCAGACCGAGACGGCGGGCCTGACCGAGCGGGTACGGGTCCCCGACACGGCCGTCGCCGTCCTGCGGGCCGTCCCGGGCGTACGGGAGGCGGTGCCGGACCACACGTTCGTCGTACGGGAGGGGGGCGAGGGCACCGCCGACGCGCGCGCGTACCCCGGGCGTTCCTGGGAGGCGGCCCGGCTCGCCCCGTACCGGCTGACCGGCGGACGGGAGCCCCGGCGCGCCGGGGAGGCCGTCGCCGGTGCCGGCCTCGGCGCCGCCGTCGGGGACACCGTGGCCGGGCGGACGGTCGTCGGCACGGCCGACGGTCCCGCCGCGCTGTACGTCACGGCGGGGGAGGCGCGGCGGCTCGCCGGGCACCCCGGGTCCGCCGACGCCGTCGGGATCCTCGCCGAGCCCGGCGTCCCCACCGACACCCTCCACGCGCGCGTACGGGCCGCCCTGGACCGGGCCGGGCTGAAGGACACCGCCTCCGGGCAGCCGCTGCGGGCCCTCACCGGAAACGGCCGGGGCGGCGCCGAGCACCTCGGCGCGCCGCCCGCGCGCACGGAACTCCTCCAGCTCCTCGCCGCCGTCTCCGGGACCGTCCTCATGGTCGCCGTCCTCGTCCTCGCCTCGCTCGTCGCACAGGCCCTCCAACAGCGCGCCGCCGAAAGGGACCTGCTGCTCGCGGTCGGCGCGACGCCCCGTCAGGTGCGGGGCGCCGCAGGCCGGGAGGTGACCCGGGTGGCGGGTGCGGCGGCGCTGCTCGGCGCGCTCGGCTCCGCGGCGGTCTTCCCCGCGCTGTGGACGGCGCTGCGGGCCTGCCCCGGAGTCGTACCCGAGGGACTCGAACTGCCCACCCCGCCGTGGCTGTTCGCCGGCCTGCTCGCCGTCGCCGCCCTCGTCGTCGGCCTCACCCGGCTCGTCGTCCTCCTCGCCGCCCGCCGGCCGGGACGCCCGGGGAAGGGCGCCGCCCGCCGCGTCACCGGGATCGCGCTGCTCGTCGCCGGCACGGGCGCGGCCGGCACGGCCACGCTCCAGGGCGGCGACGCGGCCGCGGCGGCCGCCGGAGCGGCCACGGTGACCCTGGTCGCCGGGTGCGCCCTGCTCGGGCCGTGGATCGCCGGGGCCGCGATGGCGCTCCTGGACCGGCCGCTGCGCCGGTTCGGCGGCGCTCCCGGACGCCTCACCGCCGCCGGAGCCGGTGCGCACTCGCGCCGGCTCGGGGCCGCGCTCGTCCCCGTCGTCCTCGTCACCTCCTTCGCCCTGGTGCAGCTCTCGGCGGGCGCCACCATGGAGCGGGCCGCGGCCGCGCAGGCGCGGGCGGCGACCACCGCCGACCGGGTCTACACCGGGACGACCGCGGAGCGGGTGCGCGGGCTCCCCGGCGTGGAGACGGCCACGGACGTGCTGCGTTCGTCGGTGGTCCTGGCCCGCACGCAGGCCGGTACGCCGCGCCTCGACCGGCTCCCGGTCCTCGGCGTGGACGCCGACGGGCTCGCGGGCACGCTCGACCCGGGCGTCGTCGCCGGAGACCTGGACGGACTCCGCCGGGCGGGCACGGTCGCGGTCGGTGCCACCACGGCCGAGGCGCTCGACCTGGAGCCCGGTGCGACGGTGGAGCTGCGGCTCGGCGACGGGACGCCGAAGCGGCTCCGGGTGGTCGCCGTCTACGAACGGTCCCTCGCCCTCGGCGAGTTCCTGCTGCCGAAGGCCGAACTGGCGCCGCACATGAGCGATCCGTACCCCGCGCGCGTGCTGGCCGCCGGAACCGGCGGCGCCCCCGTCGCCCCCGAGGCGGTGACGACGCCCGGGGCCGAGCTGAACGGGATCGTCTCCACCGGGATCGTCGCCGCGATCGGCGGGCTCACGGTCCTCTCCGTCCTGAGCACCCTCGCCCTGATCGGCGCCGGACGCCGCGGCGAGCTGCGACTGCTGCGCCAGGTCGGCGCCTCGGCGGGCCAGGTGCGCCGCATGCTCGGCCTGGAGGCGGGGTTCCTGACCGCGACGGGCCTCCTCGTCGGGCTCGTGGTGGGCGCGCTGCCGCTGACCGCGTTCGCCTGGGCGCTGACCGGCGGCCTGCCCCACCTGCCGCCGGCCCAGGCCGCCACGATCGCGGGCGTCGTCCTCGCCACGGTCGTCGCGGGCGTGTTCCTGCCGGTGGTCAGGAGGGGGCCGGGGCGCTGAGAGGCGCCCGCGCGTCCTGCGCGTCGCGCGAGTCCTGCGCGTCCTGCGCGTCCTGCGTGTCCCGCGCGTCCTACGCGTCGAGGTAGGCGAGCACGGCGAGGACCCGGCGGTGGCCGCCGCTGTCCGTGGGCGGCAGGCCGAGCTTCAGGAAGACGTTCCCGATGTGTTTGTGCACGGCCCGCTCGGTGACCACCATCGAGCGGGCGATCGTGCCGTTGTCGTGGCCCTGGGCCATCAGCGACAGGACCTCCCGCTCGCGCGGCGTGAGGGAGTCCAGCGGGTCGTCGCGGCGGCGTGCCAGCAGCTCGGTGACGACCTCGGGGTCCAGGGCCGTACCGCCCGAGGCGACCCGTTCCAGGGCGTCCAGGAACTCGTCCACCCGGCCCACCCGGTCCTTCAGGAGGTAGCCGACGCCCCGCGCGCCGCCGCCGAGCAGCTCCGTCGCGTACGTCTCCTCCACGTACTGCGAGAGCACGAGCACCGGCAGGTCCGGGAGCCGCTCGCGGGCCGCGAGTGCCGCCCGCAGCCCCTCGTCGCGGAAACCGGGCGGCATCCGCACGTCGAGGACGGCCACGTCCGGCCGGTGCTCCAGGATCAGCGGCAGGATCTCGGGGCCGGTGGCCGCGACCCCGACGACCTCGTGGCCCGACAGGTTCAGCAGCAGCACCAGGCCCTCCCTGAGGAGGGTGTTGTCCTCGGCGATCACCACACGCACGGAAGCTCCACTTCGATGACGGTCGGGCCCCCGGTGGGGCTGGTCAACCGTACGGTGCCGTCGAGCGCGGCGACCCGCCGCCGCATGCCCGTCAGGCCGGAGCCGCCGCCCTCGCCCGCCTCGGCCCCGCCGCGGCCCTCGTCCCGCACGCGCACGCGCAGAGCGGCCGGTTCACGGGTCAGGGAGACGGAGGCGCGGTCGGCGCCGCTGTGCTTGGCGGCGTTCGTGAGCGCCTCGGCGACCACGAAGTACGCGGCGGCCTCGACGGCCGCCGGGGCGCGCGGGCCGTCCTGGTCGTGGTCGCCGAGGCCCGTCACCGCGACCGCCGCCTCCAGGCCGCTGCTCGCGGCGAGCGCCCGCACGGCTCCGGTCAGGCCCCGGTCGGTCAGGATCGGCGGATGGATGCCGCGCACCACGTGCCGCAGCTCGGCCAGCGCCGCCTCGGCCTGCGTCTGGGCGTCGTCGAGGAGCCGGCGCGCGGTCACGGGATCGGAGTCGTACGCCCTCCGGGCGAGCCCGATCCGCAGGGACAGCGCCACCAGATGGGCCTGCGCCCCGTCGTGGAGGTCGCGCTCGATCCGGCGCAGCTCGGCGCCGTGCGCGGCGATCGCGCCCGCCCGGGTGGCCGTCAGCTGCTCGACGCGGGCGGCGAGGGCGGCGTCCCGGGCCGCCGACGGGGCCGGGGTGAGCAGCGCCCGCGACCACTCGGCCGCCAGGCCGGTGAGCCGCCCGATCAGCGGCAGGGCCACCGGCCGCCGCCCCGCGAGCCCGGTCCAGACGCCGTCGACGAGCAGCGCGGGCGCCCAGAGGATCATCGAGAGGTACCAGAGCACCAGGCCGTACAGCAGCTGTGCGGCGGCCCAGACCAGGTCCTGACGGGTGCCGGGGTCGGTGACCGCGGTCCGTACGCGCGCGGGGAGGGGGCCTTCCAGCGGCAGGTACGCCTCGGGGACGGGGGTCCCGGTCCACGCGGCCGTACGCCGCCGCTGCCAATCGGCGAGGCGGCGCAGCAGCAGCACGCTCTCGGGCAGCACACCGGCGCCGATGACCGTGAGGGTGAGCAGCGCGGTGAAGAGGACGACGCCCACCATCAGATAACAGAGCAGGGAGATCGCGGCCCCGACCGTGAGGTGGAGCCACCCCCGTGCCGCTTCCTTGATCGCCTCTCGCATGGAGCCAGGGTAGGCGGCGGCCCCCCGGGGAGACGGTGGAGAGGGCTACACCATCGCTCCGGGGGCGGGCACCGCTGTGCGGGGGCCCGCCGGCGGCCATGATCGAAGAGCCCCGGGAACGCCCCGGGGTTCGAAGAGCCCGGGAACACCCCGGGACCCCTTCCCCGACCCGCCCACGGAGGCATCCCATGCGCGCCCTTCTCTGGCTTCTGCTCGCCGCGAGCGTCCTCGCCAACGTCTTCGTCACCACCTTCGCCGGCTGGACCGGCGCCCTCCAGATCGTCGGGAGCGTCTGCACCGGAGCGGTCCTGCTCGGCTCCGCCGTCGGCCTGTGGCTGACCCGGCCCCGCAGCGAGGTCTGACGGGGGTTGTCAGCGCGCTGCCCCACAATGGAGGACGTACCTGAGGAGGGGCAGACATGGCCGTATGGGACGACCTGGTCGGACAGACCCGGGTCGAGGAGCAGCTCGCCGCCGCCGCGCGCGACGCCGACGCGCTCGTGACCGCCCACGCCGCCGGCGGGCCGGAGCCCGAGGCCTCGAAGATGACCCACGCCTGGCTCTTCACCGGCCCCCCCGGGTCCGGCCGGGCGACCGCGGCGCGCGCCTTCGCCGCCGCGCTGCAGTGCGTGAGCCCCGACCGGGCGCTCGGCGGCTCCCCGGGCTGCGGCTTCTGCGACGGCTGCCACACCACCCTCGTCGGCACGCACGCGGACGTCGAGATCGTCCGTACGGACCTGCTGTCCATCGGCGTGAAGGAGACCCGCGACCTCGTCCGGCGCGCCCAGCTCTCCCCGGCCGGCGGCCGCTGGCAGGTCATCGTCCTGGAGGACGCCGACCGGCTCACCGAGGGCGCGGGGAACGTGCTCCTGAAGGCCGTCGAGGAGCCCGCGCCGCGCACGGTCTGGCTGCTCTGCGCGCCCTCCCTGGAGGACGTGCTGCCCACGATCCGCTCCCGCTGCCGTCACCTGACCCTGCGCACCCCGCCGGTCGAGGCCGTCGCCGACGTGCTCGTGCGGCGCGACGGCATCGAGCCGGAGGTGGCGCAGGCCGCCGCCCGCGCGACCCAGGGGCACATCGACCGGGCGCGGCGGCTCGCCACCGACGAGCGGGCCCGCGCGCGCCGGTCCGTCGTCCTGAAGCTGCCGCTGCGCGTCGAGGACGTCGGCGGCTGCCTCAAGGCCGCGCAGGAGCTGGTCGACGCGGCCGCGGAGGACGCGAAGCAGGTCGCCGAGGAGGTCGACGTCAAGGAGACCGAGGACTTGAAGGCGGCCCTCGGCGGAGGGCAGGGCGGGCGGATGCCGCGCGGCACGGCCGGGGCGATGAAGGAGCTGGAGGAGCGGCAGAAGCGCCGCAGGACGCGCACCCAGCGCGACAGCCTGGACCTGGCGCTCACCGACCTGACCGGCTTCTACCGGGACGTCCTCGCGCTCCAGCTCCGCTCCCGCTCGGCCCTGGCGAACACGGACGTGCGGGACGCCCTGGAGCGGATCGCCCGCGACACCACACCGGAGCGGACCCTCCGCCGCATCGAGGCCGTCCTCGCCTGCCGCGAGGCCCTCGACCGGAACGTGGCACCGCTGCTCGCCGTGGAGGCGATGACGATGGCGCTGCGGGGCTGAGGCCCGGTGCGCCGGCCCCGGGCAGCGATTGGACACGGTGCGTACCGGTCCGGATACGCTCCGGGGATGGACTCCAGGCGCTTGCTCCGTACGTCCGCCACGGCCCTCGCGGCCGCCGGACTGATCCTCTCCGGCTGCTCGGGCGGAAGCGACGCCGCCGCGTCCCGGACGACCGCGCCGGCGGCGCCCGCCTCCCCGTCCGCGGCGCCGGATCTGAAGAAGTTCTACGACCAGAAGCTGAAGTGGCGCGACTGCGGTGTCGAGGGCTTCCAGTGCGCGACCCTGCGCGCCCCGCTCGACTACGCGAAGCCGGACGGCGAGGAGATCGAGCTCGCGGTCTCCCGCGTCCGCGCCACCGGCCCCGGCAAGCGGCTCGGCTCGCTCCTGGTCAACCCCGGCGGGCCCGGCGGCTCCGCCGTCGGCTACCTCCAGGGGTACGCGGGCATCGGCTATCCGGTGCCCGTCCGCGCCCGCTACGACATGGTGGCCGTCGACCCGCGCGGAGTCGCCCGCAGCGAGCCCGTCGAGTGTCTGACGGGCCCGCAGATGGACACGTACACGCAGGTCGACCAGACGCCCGACGACACGGCGGAGATCAACGGACTCGGCGCGGCCTTCAAGGGGTTCGCGGCGGGCTGCGAGAAGAGGTCCGGGCAGGTCCTGCCCCATGTCTCCACCGTCGAGACGGCCCGCGACATGGACGTCCTGCGGGCCGTCCTCGGGGACGCGAAGCTCACCTATGTGGGGGCGTCGTACGGCACCTTCCTCGGCGCCACGTACGCCGAGCTGTTCCCCGACCGGGTCGGCCGGCTCGTGCTCGACGGAGCGATGGACCCCTCCCTCTCGGCCCTCGACCTCAACCGGGACCAGACCGGAGGCTTCGAGACCGCCTTCCGCGCCTTCGCCGCCGACTGCGTCCGCATGACGGACTGCCCCCTGGGGACCGGGTCCGTCGAGGCGGCGGGGGAGGCGATGAAGAAGTTCTTCCGGGACGTGGACGCCCATCCGGTGCCGACGGGCGAGAGCCGGAAGCTCGGCGAGTCCCTCGCCACCACCGGCGTGATCGCCGCGATGTACGACGAGGGCGCCTGGCCGCAGCTGCGCGAGGCCCTCGGCCGGGCGATGGACGGCGACGGCTCGGGCCTGCTCGCCCTGGCCGACAGCTACTACGAGCGCGAGGCGGACGGCACGTACGCCAACCTCATGGCCGCCAACGCCGCCGTGAACTGCCTTGACCTGCCGCCCGCCTTCACCGGCCCCGCCGACGTCCAGAAGGCGGTCCCGTCCTTCGAGAAGGCCTCCCCGATCTTCGGCGAGGGCCTCGCCTGGGCCGCCCTCAACTGCACCTACTGGCCCACCCCGCCCACCGGCCGGCCGCACCGCATCACCGCCGAGGGCGCCGCGCCGATCCTCGTCGTCGGCACCACCCGCGACCCGGCCACGCCGTACCACTGGGCCCAGTCCCTCGCCGAGCAGCTCTCCTCGGGCACCCTGCTGACCTACGAGGGCGACGGCCACACCGCGTACGGCCGGGGCAGCGACTGCATCGACACCGCGATCAACACCTACCTCCTCGAAGGCACCCCTCCGCAGGACGGAAAGCGCTGCTCATAGGCGTGATCCGGGGGTGGTCGGAGCACCTCCGGAAACTGTGTAGACTTGGCGACGCTGCTGCACCACGATGTGTCTGCACGGCGCGCCGCCTTAGCTCAGTTGGCCAGAGCAACGCACTCGTAATGCGTAGGTCTCGGGTTCGAATCCCGAAGGCGGCTCGGAATCACCCCAGGACTCACTCGCCGTGACCTGGGGTTTTTTCATGCCCGAAGGGTGCGCGTCGGGCGAGGGGAGCCCGGTGGCGCACCTTCACCGGTTGCCCGCGCGAGGGCGGGGGTGGGCCGCCCGCGGGTTCCGGACGTGAGGGCGGCCCTCCGTGGCGTCAGTCCGTCAGGCCCGGTTGGGCGAAGGTGTCCGGGGTGGGCAGGGTCGACCAGTGGGGGATCGGCCAGGCGATGACGATCGCGCGGCCCACCACGTCCGACACCGGGACCATGCCGGCCCTGGCGTCGCTCTGGTGGTAGCGGGAGTCCTGGGAGGCCTGGCGGTGGTCGCCCATCACCCAGAGGCTTCCGGCGGGGACCGTGACCTTGAACTGGCCTTCCGGGTCCGTGCTGCAGGGCGTGTTGCCCTCGAAGATGTACGGCTCCGTCAGCGGCTTGCCGTTCACCTTCAGGGGGCCCGTGCCCTTGCACTCGACCGTGTCGCCGGCCACGCCGATCACGCGCTTGATGAGGTGCTGTTCCCCCGCCGCGGGCATCAGGCCCACGAAGCCGAGGGCCTTCTGGAGGGACGTGGGCTCCTTCACCGGGCGCCCCGCCAGCCAGCCGCCGGGGTCGCGGAAGACCACGACCTCGCCCCGGTCGGGCTCCGCGCCGAACCACGGCGTGAGCTTGTCGACCAGCACCCGGTCGTCGACCTGCAGGGTGTTCTGCATCGAGCCGGACGGGATCAGGAACGCCTGGAGCAGGAACGTCTTGATCAGGAAGGCGAGGACGAGCGCGATCCCGGCGAGGAACGGCAGCTCGATCCAGAAGGGGCGCTTCCGTTTCGAGGCGCGGCCGGAGGCCGGGGCGGCCTCGTCCGGAGCGCCGCCTTCGGCGCCCTCCCCGTCGGATCGCTCCTGGGTCGCCAAGTCGCTCATGTCCACCCTGACTTCGTCGTGGTCCGTGTTTCCTGTGCCGTCTGCACGGACCCTATGCCTCGGTGGTGTACGGGTGGCGTCAGCGAGCCGCTCTTCGCCCCGTACGGGTGACCCGCGGCGCGGGAGCTCCTCGGCCGCCGTGCGGGCCGGCGAGATCGGGACTCCCCGGTGGCGAGCCGCCGTTCCGACAGGCGGGCGCCGGTGGCGGTGGCGGGCTGATCCCCCGTACAACACGTACACCCGTACGGAACGAGAGGTCATTCATGAGCAGCACCACTCCGGAGTCCGGCGACGAGTCGGCCGTCACCGAGCGGACCCGGCTGCGCCGGATGCGTCACAAGGGCAGCCACCGGCGGGCGGACCTGGACGCCGTGCTCGCCGCCGGCTTCCTCTGCCACCTCGGCGTCACCGTCGACGGCACGACGATGGTGGTGCCCACCGCGTACGGAGTGGACGGCGACCGGCTCTACCTGCACGGTTCGGTCGCCAGCCGCAGCCTGGTCCAGGCGCCCGACACCACCGTGTGCGTCACGGTCACGCACGTCGACGGTCTCGTCCTCGCCCGGTCCGCCTTCGAGCACGGGGTCAACTACCGCTGCGCGATGGTCTACGGCGTCCCCGAGATCGTCACCGACCCGGAGGAGAAGCTCCGCGGCCTGCGGGCCCTGACCGAGCAGAGCGCTCCGGGGCAGTGGGAGTACGTGCGGCAGCCGAGCCGCAAGGAGCTGGCCGCGACCGCGCTGCTCGCGCTCGACCTCACCGAGGCCTCGGTGAAGACCGCCGACGGCCCGCCGGACGACGGCGACTCCGAGGACGCGGCGCTGGGCCTGTGGGCGGGGGTGCTGCCGGTGGTGACCACCTTCGGCGAGCCCGTCACCGATCCGGTGCTGCCCGCGGACCTCGCCCCGCCCGCCCACATCGCCTCGCGCGCGGGCCGGGCGGTGCACGACCCCCTTTCCGGCCGGTGACCGTGCGGTGACCCTCCGGACAGAGCCCAGCCGTCGCCGGCTGGGCTCTGTCGTGTCCGCGCCCGGGACGGGGCGACGGAGGGGGCCGTCAGTCGCCGTGTCCGGTGCCTCCGCTGCCGAAGCCACCGCTGGAGATGCCGCCCCACTTGCGCTTCTCCTCGGTCGGCGGATCGGGTGAGGTCTCCGTGCCGGATTCCTTGAGCTGGTAGGGCATGAGCCGGTGCTCGCCGTCGTTCTGCGGCATCTCGGCCGGCCTGCGGTATTCGGATGTCTCGCCGGGCAGTGCCCCGGAGTCGGGCCGGTGCGGCTGCTCCTCCGGCTTGGGCGTCCTGGACTCGCGGTCGCTGAGCCGGAAGCCGAGTATGACGGCGCCGATGAGAACGAAGACGACGACGAGTCCGCCGACGACCTGGGCCAGACCTGACTGCCAAACCCCAGCGGCCAGGTTCTCTGCTGCGCTGAGAGTGTTCATACCTTCAGGATTACCCGATTCCGCTTATTCGGATACGTCGATCGGGAATCCTCTCCGATTCCGTGAATCCGGCTGAAACATTTGCGCTCCCCCGTCGCGTCAATGAGGTGTACGGCGACCACACCACGTGACCGCGAGGGAAGGAGGGGCATGAGAAAGTCCCGCGCGGACGAGTTCCTGGAGTTCGCCTCCGCACGAACGGGGCACCTGTTCCGCTCGGCGTGCCTGCTGACCAGCGGCGACACCCATCTCGCCGAGGACCTCACGCAGGAGACGCTCGGCCGGATGTACACCCACTGGGGCCGGATGGCCCGGATCGGGAACCCCGCCGCGTACGCCCAGACCGTGCTCGTCCGCACGTTCCTCAGCCACCGGAGGCGCCGCTCGGCCACCGAGCGCCCGCTCGGCGAACTGCCCGACCGCGCCCCCGAGCACGCCGAGGACCCGGCCCTGAGGATCGCGCTGCTCGACGCGCTGGCCGGTCTCGCGCCGAAGGACCGGGCGGTCGTGGTGCTGCGGTACTGGGAGGACCGCAGCATCGAGGAGACCGCCGACGCCCTGCACGTCAGCTCCGCCGCCGTCCGCACCCGGTCGGTGCGGGCACTCGCGAAGCTGCGGGAACGACTCGGCGGCAGCGTCGCCGAGTTCGCCACCCGCTGACCCCACACTTTTCCCACGGACCGGAGACGGTGATCTCGGCATGCCCCAGAACGAAGGACACCCGCACGACGGAGCGCCGCACGCGCGCTTCGAGGAGGAGCTCGGCTCGATCCTGCGCGCCACCGGCGACGGCTTCTCCACCGACGGCCGGCGCGAGCTCGTCGAGGGCGGGCTCCAGCGGGGCCGGCGCCGCCTGCTGCGCCGCCGCCTCGCGGTGACCGGCGGCGTCCTCGCGCTCGCCGCCGTCGGCATCGGCGGCGCCTACGGAGGCTCCCTGCTCGGCCCCACCGGGGACGCCACGAGCACGTCCGTGGCGGCGCCCCCGCGGCCCACGCACGCGGACGGCACCGGGAGCCCGAAGGACCAGCGCCCCGAGGGGGGCGTCCCCGTGAAGGACCTCGCCGCGGTCCTCAAGGCCCACACCCCGGCCGGACAGTGGCAGTTCGACACCCTGGACGGCGAGGGCCAGTCGGTCACCGGCGTCTACGACGACGGGAAGGGCACGGCGGGCGTCAGCGTCGGCCTCTACCGGGCGGGCACGGGCGGGGAGGCCGGCAAGGACCAGGTCACCTGCCCCGACAAGGCCCTCGTCCGCTACGACAGGTGCGCCGACGGACGGCTGCCGAGCGGTGACCGGATCATGGTCCTCCAGGGGTACGTGTACCCCGACGGACGCGAGGAGACCAAGAACTGGCGGGCGGTCCTGCTCACCAAGGACGGCTTCCTCGTCGACGCGAACGAGTACAACGCCGCCGCCGAGAAGGGCGCCGCGATCACCCGCGAGAACCCGCCCTTCAGCCCCTCCCAGCTGAAGGCCCTCGTCACCGCCGAGGCGTGGCGGCCGCTGCTCAAGAAGCTGGGCGCGCCCCCGAAGCCCGACCCCGGCACGCCGCAGCTGCCGCCCGTACCCAGCGCCGCCGCCGTCCAGGCCACCCTGCGCTCCCTGCTGCCGAAGGGCGCCACCGTGGTGTCCCACGGCGGCGGCGACGGCCACGGCTACGTCGTCCTCGACGACGGCAGGGGCAGGAGCATGGTCGGGGTCGACGTCCAGCCCACCGCCGGGACGTCCGTCGCCGAGATCTTCACCGGCGACGGCGTCGTCACCCTGCCCGACGGCACCAAGGTCCGCTCCACCCAGCAGCCCGGTGAGAAGGGCGGCGAAGGCGTCGTCTGGTGGAGCGTCGACACGCTGACCCCGCAGGGCTTCCGGGTCGGGGTCTCCGCCTTCAACGCGGGCGCCCAGTACGAGTCCGCCACGCGGGACGAGCCCGCGCTGACGATGGAGCAGCTGAAGGCCCTCGCGCTGAGCCCGAAGTGGCAGAAGCTGCCGCTGAAGTAGGCGGCGCACGAGACCGCCGGTGGTACGGGGAGCTCCGTGCCACCGGCTTCGTCGCGTCCGTGCCACCCGCCGCCTACTTCGCGTCCGCGTACCGCTCGACCGTCGCCGTCGTGAACGGGAACCGGACCGGCGTCTCCCCGAACGCGATCCGCCCGGCCTCGTCCCCTGCCGCCCGGATCGCCTCCGTCACCGCCACGGCCTCCTCCGCCGGACAGTGCACGATCACCTCGTCGTGCTGGAAGAACACCAGCTCCGCCCGCATCCCCGAGAGGGAGCGCCGCAGCGCCGCCAGCATCAGCAGCGCCCAGTCGGCGGCGCTGCCCTGCACGACGAAGTTCCGGGTGAAGCGGCCCCGCGCCCGGGCGTTCCCCGAGGCGTACCCCGGGACGAACTCGCCGCTCTCCGGCTCCGGTGTCCCGGCCTCCTGCGGCAGGCCCGCCTCCTCGTCCTCGCCCGAGCCCACCGCCCGCGGGCTGGTCCGGCCCAGCCAGGTCCGTACGAGCCGGCCCTCCTCGCCCGCCTTCGCCGCGTCGTCGACATAGGCGACCGCGCGCGGGAAACGGCGGCGCAGCGCCGCCAGGTTCTTCAGGCCGTCGCCGCTGGTCTGCCCGTAGATCGCGCCGAGCAGGGCGAGCTTGGCGTGGTCGCGGTCGCCGGAGAAGGCCCGGTCGGACAGGCGGGTGTAGAGGTCGTCCGGGTGTCCCGCGACCTCCATCAGGCCCGGATCGCGGGAGATCGCGGCGAGGACGCGCGGCTCCATCTGGTCGGCGTCGGCCACCACGAGGCGCCAGCCCTCGTCGGCGACCACCGCCCGCCGGATCACCTTCGGGATCTGCAGGGCGCCGCCGCCGTTGGTCGTCCAGCGTCCGCTGACCGTGCCCCCGGGCAGGTACTCCGGGCGGAAGCGGCCGTCCCGCACCCAGTCGGCCAGCCAGGACCAGCCGTGCGCCGTCCAGATCCGGTACAGCTTCTTGTAGGCGATGAGCGGCTCCACGGCCGGGTGGCCGATCTCCGCGAGCTCCCAGCGGCGGGTGGAGCGGACCCGGATCCCGGCCTGCGCGAAGGCCTTCACGACATCGGCCGGCAGGTCCGGCCGGACCCGGCGGCCGAACGCCGCCGACACCTCGTCCGCGAGCTCCGCGAGGCGACGGGGCTCCCCTCCGCCCGCGTACCGCTCGCCGAGCAGCTCGTTCAGCAGGTCGCGGTGCACGTCCGCCCGCCACGGCAGCCCGGCCCGGTGCATCTCGGCGGCCACCAGCATCCCCGCCGACTCGGCGGCGGTGAGCAGCCGCATCCGACCGGGGTGCTCGGCCCGATCGTGGCGGCGCAGCTGCTCCGCGTAGACCGCGAGGAGCCCGTCGAACGGTACGGAGACGGTGGGACGCGGCTCGAAGAGCGAGTCCTGCGAGCCGGGCTCGGCGGCGCGCTGCGGCGGGTCGGGCGGCACCGGAGCGTTCCGCAGGCGGGCCAGGGCGGCCGCCGCCGATCGCGGCTCCCCGAGCCGGCCCTCGTGCCCGAGGAGGAGCTGCTCGGCGTCCTCGACGTCGTAGCACCGCTCGACGCGTACGCCGGCGGCGAGGAGCCGCGGATAGACCTCGGCGGTCGACCGCCACACCCAGCGGGCCACCTCGGGCCGCGCCCGCACGGCCGCCACGAGGTCCGGCTCGCGCCGCACCGGTCCGGCGGGCAGGCCGTCCGGGCCGAGGGGCACGAGCAGTGCTCCGTCCCCTTCGGCCTCGACGCCCAGCGCCCACCTCTCGCTCACGGGTGCGAGTCTGACACCGGGCACTGACAGCGGGGGTCGGCGGCGCGCCCACGCCCGTTGTGGGCCCGCGCCCGCCGTTGTGGGCGGCGCCCCGCCGTTGTGGGCAATCGTTCCGCTGGGGCGGAACGGGTGGGCACAACGGACGGCGCCCTTGCCGGCGCGGGAGGCTGCTGAGCCTGAACCCGCACCCATGGTGACGGCGCCCTGGTGGTGCGGGTCCAGGCGCGGAACGCGGAGGCGCCGCGAGAAGGCGCCGTCCCGTGTGCCCACCCTCCCCCAAGCTCTCGGCTTCGCTCGA
>NZ_JBHWFF010000033.1:0-8578 GCF_042733785.1 Streptomyces sp. NPDC059695
TTTTCCGGCGCCCCCGTGCTTGCGCGGGGCCGCGGGTTTTAGCGGTCCCCCTCCTCCGCCGGCCCTGCGGGTCCTCCGCCCCTCCTTCTCGTACGTCAGCGGGGCGGGCTCCCCGTGCTGTTCGCGTCGGGCCCGCCGCCGGCGTCCGGCGGCTGGACCGACGTCGGCGGGGCCGTCGGCTCCTGGGTCTGGGTCGGCTCCTGGGTGGGCTCCGGCGGCGTGGTGGCCGGGTCGGTCGTGGGCTGCGGCGGCGTGGTGGCCGTCGAGGTCGGCGGGGACGTCGGGTCCGGGGAGGCCGTGGTCGGCTCCTCGGTCGGCTCCTGGGTCTCCGGGGCCTCGGTGGTCGGGGTGGGGTCCGGGGTCGTGCCGTCGCCGGGGGCTCCGCCCTCGGTCTCCAGGTCGAAGGAGGCGTCCGAGCCGCCGTTCAGCGCGCGCTCGGTGTAGTCGCCCCAGATCTGGGCGGGCGTGCGGCCACCGTTGGCGCGGCCGGGGTTGATGGTGTCGGTGAGGGTGACCTGGTTGCCCTTGGCGTCCTCGCCGAAGAGGCCGACGGCGGTGACGAGTTCGGGGGTGTATCCGACGAACCAGGCGGAGCGGTTGTTCTCGGAGGTGCCGGTCTTGCCGGCGGCCTCGTAGTCGCCGGCGGCGCGGAAGCCGGAGCCGCTCTTCACGACGCCCGTCATGGCCTGGGTGGCGGTGTCGGCGGCCTCGCGGCTGATGACCTGCTCGCCGATCGCCGTGCCGCCCTGGACCGTGCGGTCCTTGTGGGTGGCGGTCTTCACCAGGGTCGGGGTGACCTTCTTGCCGTGGTTGTCGAGCGTGGCGTAGGCACCGGCCATGTCCATGGTCGAGGCGCCCATGGTGCCGAGCGAGATGGCGGGGGTCTGCGGGAAGTCCGCGCCGTCCTTCATGCCGAGGGCGAGGGCGGTCGCCTTGGCCTTGGCCGGGGTGACGTCGACGATCATCTGGGCGAAGACCGAGTTGATCGAGCTGTTGGTGGCCTTCTGGACGGTGACGGGGCCGTAGCTCTCGTCGTCCTCGTTCTCCGGCGCGAACGCGATGGGGCTGCCGACGACCGGCCGCTGGCTGGTGCCGTCGTAGACGGTGCCGAGGCCGATCCTGCGGCCGTCCTGGGTGGTCGCGCGGTTGTCGACGGCGGAGGCGAGGACGATCGGCTTGAAGGTGGAGGCGGGCTGGTAGTCGCGGCGGGTCGCGTTGGACATCCAGTGCTCGGTGGCGCCGACGCCGCCGTACATCGCGACGACCGCGCCGGTCTTCGGGTCGACCGAGGTGGCGCCGGCCTGGACGGTGGCCTGCTTCTTGTCGCCCTTGCGATCGAGCTTGGACTCCAGCTGCTTGTCGACCGCCTTGACGAGGTCCTTCTGCTTCTTGTCGTCGATGTTGAGGGTGATCGTCCAGCCGCCGGCCTTGATGTCCTCCTCGCTGACGCCCTGGCGCATCAGCTCCTGGTTGGCGGCCTCGACGATGTAGCCGGTCTGGCCCTCCATGCCGGGGGCGGGCTTGGGCTTCTGCGGCACGGGGAACTTCATGCCGGCGCGCTCGGAGGGGCTGAGCCAGCCCTCGCCGACCATGTTGTCGAGGACGTAGTTCCAGCGCTCCTCGACGAGCTTGCGGCCGGTGGCGTTGGCGGAGGTCCAGTCGTACTGGTTGGGCGCCTGGAGCAGCGAGGCGAGGTAGGCGCCCTGCGCGGTGGTGAGCTGGGTGGCGTCGACGCCGTAGTACGAGCGGGCGGCGGCCTGGACACCGTAGGCGCTGCGCCCGTAGTAGCTGGTGTTCATGTACCCGGCGAGGATCTCGCTCTTGCTCGACTTCTGGTCGACCTTGATGGCTATGACCATTTCCTTGAGCTTGCGCGTCGCGGTCTGGTCCTGGCTCAGGTAGAAGTTCTTGACGTACTGCTGGGTGATGGTCGAGCCACCCTGCTTGCCCTTGCCGGTGATGGTGTTCCAGGCGGCGCGGGTGGTGCCCTTGATGTCGACGCCGTTGTCCTTGTAGAAGGTCTTGTTCTCGGCGGCGACGAACGCCTGCTGGACCTTCAGGGGGATCTTGTCGAGGCCGACGATCTCGCGGTTGATCTTGCCCGTACGGGCGAGGATCTTGCCGTTCGAGTACTTGTAGATGTTGCTCTGCATCGTCGCCTCGGCGTTGGCCGACGGCACCGGGACCAGCAGGTAGACGACGTAGAGGGCGCCCATGCCGAGCAGGCAGAACACGAAGAAGGTGCCCAGGAGCTTCTTCCAGGTGAAGAGGCGGCGTATGCCGCGCTTCTTCGCCTTGCCCTTGTCCGGTCGGCCCATGTGTCCAGTCGCTCCTCGTCGTGTGTCCGGCGCCCTCGGTGCTGAGCCCGTGCGCGCCGGATCAGCTCAGCAAGCTAACACCGGCGAGGCGGACAAAGGACAACCGATCACGTCTTTTCCGGACGTGAGAATCAGCACCCACGCCCAGAGGAACCGACGCTCGAAAAGACCGGATGGTTGCGTGAGGGATCCGTTCCGCTTGGTGACGGAACGCCGGACCCGTAGCTATACATCGTGCGTATACACCCCGTGTACAGTGGCGGCATGTCCATCGGTCACACCCTGCTCGGACTCCTGGAGTCCGGGCCGCGCCACGGCTACGACCTCAAGCGCGCCTTCGACGAGAAGTTCGGCCAGGACCGGCCGCTCCACTACGGCCAGGTCTACTCGACGATGTCCCGGCTCCTGAAGAACGGCCTGGTCGTCGTCGACGGCATCGAGGCCGGAGGCGGCCCCGAGCGGAAGCGGTACGCCATCACCGAGGCCGGCATCACCGATGTCGCCCAGTGGCTCGCCACCCCCGAGAAGCCGGAGCCGTACCTCCAGTCCACGCTCTACACCAAGGTCGTCCTCGCCCTGCTCACCGGCCGCGGGGCCGCCGACCTCCTCGACACCCAGCGCGCCGAGCACCTGCGCCTGATGCGCGAGCTCACCCGGCGCAAGCGCGACGGCGACCTCGCCGACCAGCTCATCTGCGACCACGCCCTCTTCCACCTGGAGGCGGACCTGCGCTGGCTCGAACTGACCGCCGCCCGCCTCGACGCGCTCGCCGAGGAGATCCACCGATGAGCTCCACCCCGCTGCTCCGCGCCACCGGCCTGGACAAGACCTACGGCCCGACCCCGGCGCTCGCGGGCGCCGACTTCGCCCTCCGGGCCGGCGAGGTCGTCGCCGTCATGGGCCCCTCCGGCTCCGGCAAGTCGACGCTCCTCCACTGCCTGGCCGGCATCGTGCGCCCCGACGCCGGGACCATCACCTACGACGGCCGCGAGCTCACCGCGCTCTCCGACGGCGCGCTCAGCTCCCTGCGCCGCACCGACTTCGGCTTCGTCTTCCAGTTCGGCCAGCTCGTCCCCGAGCTGACCTGCGTGGAGAACGTCGCCCTCCCGCTCCGCCTCAACGGCGAGAAGCGGAAGGCCGCCGAGGGGAGGGCCGCCGAGTGGCTCGCCCGCCTGGAGGTCGACTCCGTCGCGGGCAAGCGCCCCGGCGAGATATCCGGCGGCCAGGGCCAGCGCGTCGCCGTCGCCCGCGCCCTCGTCAGCGCGCCGCGCGTGATCTTCGCCGACGAGCCGACCGGCGCGCTCGACTCCCTCAACGGCGAGCGGGTCATGCGGCTCCTCACCGACGCCTCCCGGGACACCGGCGCCGCCGTCGTCCTCGTCACCCACGAGGCCCGGGTCGCCGCGTACTCCGACCGCGAGGTCGTCGTCCGGGACGGTTCGGTACGGGACGCGGAGTGGGCGGCATGAGCCTCGGCACCTGGGCCCGCGACCTGACGCTGGGCGCCCGGTTCGCGGTCACCGGCGGCCGCTCCGGCCTGCTCCGCACCGCGCTGACCGCGACCGGCGTCGGCTTCGGCGTGGCACTGCTGCTGCTCGCCGCCTCCTTCCCGAACATGCTCTTCCAGCGGGAGGTACGGGAATCGGTCCGCGCCGTCGACGCCAGTCAGACGGTCGACGCGCCGCGCGCCGACTCCTTTCTCCACCTCACCCGGAACACCGTCTACCGGGACGACACCATCAGCGGGCTGCTGCTGCGCCCCGAGGGCGACCGGCCCCCGCTCCCGCCGGGCGCGCCGGCCTTTCCCGGGACCGGCGAGATGCTGGTCTCCCCCGCGCTCGGGAAGCTGCTCGACTCCTCCGGGGGCGCCCTCCTCAGGGAGCGGCTCCCCTACAAGGTCGTCGGGACGATCGGGCAGGCCGGACTCATCGGCCCGGCCGACCTGCGGTACGTCGCCCACGTCGACTTCCTCGACACCGACAACTTCGACGGGCGCGGCGTGCGCTACGGCTGGTCGGTGCCCGAGGAACCGATGAACGGCTTCCTGATCCTCCTCGTCGTCGTCGCCTGCGTCGTCCTGCTGCTGCCCGTCCTGGTCTTCGTCGCGACCGCCGTCCGCTTCGGCGGCGAGCAGCGCGACCGGCGGCTCGCCGCGCTGCGGCTGATCGGCGCGGACACCGCCATGACCCGGCGGATCGCGGCCGGCGAGTCCCTCGCGGGCGCGCTGCTCGGGCTCCTGGTGGGCCTCGGCCTCTTCGCGGTGGCACGGCAGTTCGCCGGCGCCTTCACCATCTGGGACGTCAACGCCTTCCCCGGCGACGTCGTGCCGATGACCGGGCTCGCCGTGCTCGTCCTCGCCGTCGTCCCCGTCTCCTCGGTCGTGGTGAGCCTCTTCGCGCTGCGCGGCGTGGCGATCGAACCGCTCGGCGTCGTGCGGGCCGCCACCCCGCGCCGCCGCCGGGTGTGGTGGCGGCTGCTGCTCCTGGTGGCCGGCGTGGCGGTCCTGGTCCCGCGCATCGGGGACGTCGAGCTCAGCGACACCAGCATCGACACCGTGAGCGTCGTGACCGGCACCACGCTCGCCCTGATCGGCCTCACCAGCCTTCTGCCGTGGCTCGTCGAGGCGGGCGTGAAGCGGCTGCACGCCGGGCCGGTGGCCTGGCAGCTCGCGGTCCGCAGGCTCCAGCTGAGCAGCGGCACGGCGGCCCGCGCGGTCAGCGGCATCGTGGTCGCGGCGACCGGGGCGATCGCGCTCCAGATGCTCTTCCAGGCGATGGAGCACGAGTTCACGCAGGTCAGTGGCGAGGACACCGGCCGCGCCCAGATCACGATCGGCACCGACGCCCGGACCCCCGGCGAGGCCCGCGCGGTGATCGACCGCGTCGCGCGGACCGAGGGCGTCGCCGGAGTGATCGGCATCGTGGAATCGAGGGTGTGGCGGCCCGGTCCGCTGAAGGGCGGCGAGGAGTTCGCCCCCACGACCTCGCTCCGGGTCGGCGACTGCGCCTCCCTGCGGGAGTTCGCCACACTGCCCTCCTGCGAGGACGGCGACGTCTTCGTCTTCCTCGCGCACGGCGCGCAGGGCAACCCGGACGACACGATCGTCACCAAGGCCGCCCGGCCCGGCGCGCCGGTCGCCCTGCGCGACCCGTATCCGCACCCGGACGCGCCGAAGCGTCCGAACGACGGCCCGGTGCCGCAGTGGCGGATCCCCGCCACCGCCAAGGTCGTGGACTCCCGCCCGGACCCCACCGGCATGTACCAGTTCGGGGTCCTCGCCACCCCGTCGGCGGTCGGCGACGCCCCGCTCGACGAACCCGACGCGCAGGTCATGGTCCGGCTCGACCCGGCCGTGCCCGACGCCGCCGACCGCGTGCGGAACGCGGCGGACGCCATCGACCCGACGTCCTGGGTGCGCACCCTGAAGGACACCGAGCGGGACGCGGCGTTCTCCAGCGTCCGCACCGGCATCCTCGTCGGCTCCACCCTGACGATGCTCCTGGTGGCGGCCTCGCTCCTGGTCGCGACCCTGGAGCAGCTCAGGGACCGCAAGCGGCTGCTCTCCTCGCTGGTGGCCTTCGGCACCCGGCGCTCGACCCTGAGCTGGTCGGTGCTGTGGCAGACGGCGGTGCCGATCCTCCTCGGACTGCTCCTGTCCGTGGCGGGCGGTCTCGGCCTCGGGGTGGTCCTGCTGAAGATGGGCGGCCAGCGGGTCGAGGACTGGTGGGGATTCCTGCCCGTCGTCGGGATCGGCCTCGGGCTGATCGCGGCGGTGACCCTGCTGAGCATGCCGGTGCTGTGGCGGCTGATGCGGGCGGACGGGCTGCGTACGGAGTAACCCGTCGTTCGCGTGTACGAGGGGGCGTCGGTTCCCGGCATCGGGGGGTGCCGGGAGCGGACGCCCCCTCACCCGTACGGGACGACGCGTACGGGGTCAGGCCCCGGCGCCCAGGACGCGGACCGGAAGCCCCTCCATCGCGCCGCGCAGGGCCTGCGCGAGCTCCTCGAACTCGGCGTGCCGGGCCGCGCCCGTCCGCATCGCGAGGGCGATCCGCCGCGAGGGCGCCGGTTCGGCGAACCGCCCGGTCCACAGGGCGGTGTTGCGGGCGGTCTCGACGGTCACGGCGGTGCGCGGCAGCAGGGTCACCCCGAGACCGCCGGCGACCAGCTGGACCAGGGTGGCGAGCCCGGCGGCGGTGGTGGTGACCTCGGCGCCGTCGGTGCGCCCGGCCTCCCGGCAGATGTCGAGGGCCTGGTCGCGCAGGCAGTGCCCCTCGTCGAGGAGCAGCAGCCGCAGTTCCCTGAGGGCCTCGCGCGGGATGTCGTCCCGCCCGGCCAGCTGGTGACCCTCGGGGGTGACCAGGACGAAGTCCTCGTCGAAGAGGGGGAGTTCGGTGACGCCGGGGACACCGAGCGGCACGGCGAGCAGCAGCAGGTCGAGCCGCCCGGCGGTGAGCCCCTCCAGGAGCGAGGAGGTCTGCTCCTCGTGGACCTGGAGGTCGAGCTCGGGGTAGCGCCGGTGGCCGAGCCGCAGGACGGTGGGCAGCAGGTAGGGCGCCACGGTGGGGATCACGCCGAGCCGCAGGACGCCGGTGAAGGGCGCCTGGGCCGCCTCCGCCTCCTCCATGAGTTCCGCCACCGCGTCGAGGACGTTCCGGGCGCGGGCGGCGAGCCGCTCCCCGGCGGGCGAGAGCAGCACCTTCCGCGTCGTACGCTCGAGAAGCTGGACACCGAGTGCCTCTTCGAGGGTCGAAACCGCGCCCGAGAGGGCGGGCTGACTCATGCCGATGGCGGCCGCCGCGTCGCGGAAGTGCAGATGCTCGGCGACCGCCACGAAGGCCCTGAGCTGGGAAAGGCTCGGCTGCCTGCCGCGGTGCGGGCCGTGCGGGGTGCTGTACGGGGATGCCACTGATAACCACCTTCGATCAACACGACCCACTCTAGCTATTTCACTGATCAATGCACTCCGTGCCATGCTGTGAGCCGTCCAACCCCCACGGAAGACCCCAAAAGGGACCCTTCCTGCCTGCGAGGAGAGCGCGTGCTCACTGTCGGTGACAAGTTCCCCACCTACGACCTGACCGCCTGCGTGTCGCTGGAGAGCGGCAAGGAGTTCGAGCAGATCGACCACAAGGCCTACGAGGGCAAGTGGCGCGTGGTGTTCTTCTGGCCGAAGGACTTCACCTTCGTCTGCCCGACCGAGATCGCGGCGTTCGGCAAGCTGAACGACGAGTTCGCCGACCGTGACGCCCAGATCCTCGGCGTCTCCGGCGACTCGGAGTTCGTCCACCACGCCTGGCGCAAGGACCACGCCGACCTGCGTGACCTGCCCTTCCCGATGCTGGCCGACTCGAAGCACGAGCTCATGAGCGACTGCGGCGTCCGCGGCGAGGACGGCTTCGCCCAGCGCGCCGTGTTCATCGTGGACCCGAACAACGAGATCCAGTTCGTCATGGTGACCGCCGGTTCCGTCGGCCGTAACCCCAAGGAGGTCCTGCGGGTCCTCGACGCCCTGCAGACCGACGAGCTGTGCCCCTGCAACTGGAACAAGGGCGAGGGCACCCTCGACGCGGCCGCCCTCCTCTCCGGCGAGTAAGGGCGGTCCGACATGGCTCTCGACGAACTGAAGTCCGCCATACCGGACTTCGCCAAGGACCTGAAGCTGAACCTCGGTTCGGTCATCGGCAACAGTGACCTCCCGCAGCAGCAGCTGTGGGGCACCGTCCTCGCCTGCGCGATCGCCTCGCGCTCGCCGAAGGTGCTCAGGGAGCTGGAGCCCGAGGCCCAGGCGAACCTGAAGCCCGAGGCGTACCAGGCCGCCAAGTCCGCCGCCGCGATCATGGCGATGAACAACGTCTTCTACCGGACCCGGCACCTGCTGTCGGACCCCGAGTACGGGACGCTGCGCGCCGGCCTGCGGATGAACGTCATCGGCAACCCGGGCGTCGAGAAGGTCGACTTCGAGCTGTGGTCGCTGGCCGTCTCCGCGATCAACGGCTGCGGCCAGTGCCTGGACTCGCACGAGCAGGTCCTGCGCCAGGCCGGCGTCGACCGCGCCACGATCCAGGAGGCCGTCAAGATCGCCGCGGTGATCCAGGCGGTCGGCGTCACCCTCGACGCGGAAGCGGTCCTCGCCGAGTAGTCGGCGCGGTCGTACGAGAAGGGCCCCGGGGCGGGGGGGTATGCGCCGCGCCGGGCCCCCGCGACACGCAGCGCGCGGGGGGGGGGGGGGTCGGGGGGGGGGGTGTGTGGGTGTGGGG
>NZ_JBHWFF010000033.1:8588-59928 GCF_042733785.1 Streptomyces sp. NPDC059695
GCGACGGCCGCGCGCCCCCCCCCCCCGCGCGGGCGCCGCGCCGCGGGGGCGGGGGGGGGGGCGCGCCCCCCCGCCCCCCCCCCCCCCCCCCCCCCCCCCCCCCCCCTTCCCCGTCACCTCCTGAGCGCCTCCATGAGGGCCAGCAGGTCCTGGGTCATCGGGACGTCGATCCCGGAGAGGTCGACGACCTTCGCCTCGCCGAGCGGGTTGCCCTGCTCGTCGGTGCTGTACTGCCGGTAGATCTGCAGCTCGAACTCGGCCTGGCCGTCGAGGACCCGGAGCTCCCCGCCGTCGCCGCCGCGGTCGCTGAAGAAGGCCTGCTCCCCGAGGCCGCCGATCGGCGTCGCGAGGTCGGAGTACTTCGCCCGCGCCGCGAACTCGGGCCCGGGGTCCGTCACCTTGTGCAGGGTGTACGTGAGCTGGGCGGCGTACCCGGCGTCCTGGTCGCCGTACGTCATCGAGCAGGACGTCTGGTACACGGCGGGATCGTCCATCTCGGGCCCGACGCCGTCCTCGGAGCGCTTGCCGAGGATCCCGCCGAGCGCCTTCAGCCCGGCCTTCTCGCAGAGCTTCGCCGGCGCGGCGTACCCGCCGAGGTCCGGGCCCGGATCCTTCTTCTGCGCGTACGCGTAGAGCCCTCCGCCCCACAGGGCCGAGGCGAGGACCGCGCCGCCGAGCGCCCACAGCCAGGGGCGGCGGGCCCGGGGCGGGCGCGGCGGCGGGACGTCGCTGACCACCTCGTGGACGTCGAACTCCTCGCCGCCCACGAGTTCCGGCTCGGATATCACCGCTTCGCCCCCTCGGCGGCGCCCGGCGCCGGGACCGGTGCCACGGCGAAGGCGGTCGCGCCCCGGGGCTCGGGGGCGCTGCGGAGCGCCTGTTCCGTGCTGTACGCGCGCAGGTAGCCGACCACCGTGTTGGCGACGGCGACCAGCGGGACGGCGACGACGGCGCCGCCGATGCCGGCGGTCAGGCCGCCGGCGGCGACCGCGAGGACGACCGCGAGCGGGTGGACGCGGACCGCCCGGCCGAGGATGAAGGGCTGGAGGACGTGACCCTCGATCTGCTGCACGGCGAGGACGACGACGAGCACCATCAGCGCGGTGAAGAGGCCGTTGGTGACGAGCGCGACGACGACCGCGAGGGCACCGGAGATCACGGCGCCGACCAGCGGGATGAAGGCGAAGAGGAAGATGAACACGGCCAGCGGCACGGCCATCGGCACGTCGAGGAACCAGAGTCCGAGGCCGATGAAGACGGCGTCGATGAGGGCGACGAGGACCGTGCCGCGCACATAGGCGGTGAGGGTGCGCCAGGCGCGCGGACCGGCGCCGGCGACGCCCGGCCGGGCCTGGGCGGGCACCAGCTTGAGGGTCCACTCCCAGACCTTCTTCCCGTCGTAGAGCAGGAAGAGCGTCGAGAACATGGCGAGCAGGATGCCCGTCATCGCCTCGACGACGACGGTGACGCCCTGGAGTCCGACCTGGGTGATCTGTTCGGCGTTGGCGCCGACGGAGTCGCTGAGGTTCTTCGCGATGCCGTTGATCTGCTGCTCGGTGACGTGGAAGGGGCTGTTGAGGAGTCCTCGCTTGAGCTCCTCGATGCCGTTCTTGACCTGGTCGGACAGGTTGTCGATGTTGTCCATCACCTGCCAGACCACGAACCAGCCGACCAGGCCCATGACGACGAAGCCGGAGACGGCGGTGACGGCGGTGGCGAGCCCGCGGGGCAGGCCCTTGCGGCGCAGCATGGCCACGGTGGGCTGGAGCAGGGCGGTGACGAGGAGCGCGGCGACGAAGGCGAGGACGACCAGCTGTACGGAGCTGATCACCTTCATCAGGACCCAGACCGTCCCGGCGAGGACGAGGAGCCGCCAACTCGCCTCGGCGGCCACGCGCATGCCCCAGGGGATGGCGGCGACGGGGTCGGGGCGGGCGGCGACCGCCGGTGCGTACGAGGGGGGCGCGGGGACGGAGCGGCCGGGCTCGCCGGGGGCGCCGTCCGGAGCGCCGGCCCCGGCCTCGGGGAGCGGCGCGGCGGTGTCGGGGTCGGTGTCGGCGTCGGCCCGCACGGGGGCGGGCGCGGGCACGGGCTCGTACGGGAGGTCGTGGACGTACGGGGGCCCGAGCGGGTCCTCCCGCTCGGCCTCGGCCCTGCGCTCGTCGAGGCGCTCACCCATCCGGCTCAGGCTCTCGCCGAGCCGGCCCAGCCACCCTGGCACTCTGGACATCTCTTTCCTCTTCCCCCCGCTTCCCTGCTCATTCCTCGTCGCGAACCTACACGCAAGAGGCCCCCCACCGTAGGACGGTGAGGGGCTCCCGGAGGTTGAGCGCGGTACTAGTACCAGCGGTTGGCCTGCCAGAACGACCAGGCGCCGCACGGGCTGCCGTAGCGGCCGTCCATGTAGCTGAGGCCCCACTTGATCTGGGTGGCGGGGTTGGTCTGCCAGTCGGCACCGGCCGAGGCCATCTTGGAGCCCGGGAGGGCCTGGACCAGGCCGTAGGCGCCGGAAGACGGGTTGGAGGCGCGGTAGTTCCAGCCGGACTCGTGGTCCACGATGTTGCTGAAGCACTGGAACTGGTCGGAGCCCATCATCTGGCGGGCCATCGACTTGATCTCGGAGACGCTGTAGGAGCCCTGCGCGGCGAAGGACGTCGCGTCGCGGGCGGCGGAGCGGCTCGCGCGCTCCTGCGCCTCCTTCTCCTTGCGCTCCTTCTCGGCCTTCTCCTCGGCGGCGGCCTTGTCGGCCGCCTCCTTCTTCGCCTCGGCGTCCTTGGCGGCGCGGAGGCGGGCCGTCTCCTCGGCGGTCTTCTTCGCGGCCGAGTCGGCCGCGGCGGCCTGGACGTCGGCCTGCTCCGAGAGGGACGAGACCTGTACCTGGGCCTGCTCGCCCGCGGGAATGTCCGCGAGCAGCGTGGTGTCGGCCGCGGTGGCTTCGAAGTTGTCGTCCGAGGCCTGGGCGGCGTTGCCCGAGGCAACACCCACGACAGCGCCGACGGTGGTGACCGCAGTGGCCGAAGCCACCGCGAATCCCCGGACCGAGATCCGGCTCACACGGTTTCCTTCCAGCACGCCCGCACAGGTGACCACGCGAGCGAAATCTTGCCCCTGGCACTGGTCTCCGACGTACGGGGTCACAGAAGACACGGGCCCGTGGTGCTGTGGGCGGCATACGGTCGACGGCTGTGGAGTTGTGTGGTGCTTGTGCGCACCCCTGAGGGTGCACCTGTGCCGTATGCGGGGCCTGACGGAAGCAAGACTCTGCCGGACGGCGAGGCCGCAGGGCAATTCCGTGTTGCGTGTGAAAGCTCACACCTCGGCGGACGCAGGTGTTTTGACGGATCCACGGGACAGCAGGGCGCCGCCCGGCTAAGCTCCTGCGCTTTGCCGGGCGGCGCCAACTGGCGTACCCGTACGGACGGGTACGAATCGGTCAGATCTGTCCGTCCTCCAGCATCTCCGTCACGAGCGCGGCGATCTGCGAGCGCTCGGAGCGGGTGAGCGTGACGTGGGCGAAGAGCGGATGCCCCTTCAGCTTCTCGACGACGGCGACGACTCCGTCGTACCGGCCGACCCGGAGGTTGTCGCGCTGGGCGACGTCATGGGTGAGGACCACCCGCGAATTCGCCCCGATCCGGGACAGAACGGTCAACAGGACGTTCCGCTCCAGGGACTGTGCCTCGTCCACGATGACGAAGGCGTCGTGGAGCGAGCGGCCGCGGATGTGGGTGAGCGGCAGGACCTCCAGCATCCCGCGCCCGAGCACCTCCTCGATGACCTCGCGGCTCGCGACCGAGGACAGCGTGTCGAAGACGGCCTGGGCCCACGGGCTCATCTTCTCGGACTCGCTGCCCGGCAGGTACCCGAGCTCCTGGCCGCCGACCGCGTACAGCGGGCGGAAGACCATCACCTTCTGGTGCTGACGGCGCTCCAGGACCGCCTCCAGGCCCGCGCAGAGCGCGAGCGCGGACTTGCCGGTGCCGGCCCGGCCGCCCATGGAGATGATGCCGACGTCCGGGTCGAGGAGCAGGTCCAGCGCGATCCGCTGCTCGGCGCTGCGGCCGTGCAGCCCGAAGGCCTCCCGGTCGCCCCTGACGAGTCGCACGTTCCCCTCGGGGGTGACGCGGCCGAGCGCCTTGCCGCGCTCGGACTGGAGCACCAGGCCCGTGTGGACCGGAAGCTCCGCGGCCTCGGGGACGTGGAGCGTGCTCTGCTCGAAGAGCAGGTCCACCTGCTCGCCGGAGAGCGCCAGCTCGGACATCCCGGTCCAGCCGTTGGCGTCCGTGATGGCGAGCTCGGCGCGGTACTCCTCGGCGAGCAGGCCCACCGAGGAGGCCTTGATGCGCAGCGGCAGGTCCTTGGAGACGACCGTGACGTCGTACCCCTCGGCCTGGAGGTTGCGCGCGACCGCGAGGATCCGTGAGTCGTTGTCCCCCAACCTGTAGCCGGCGGGCAGTACGCCGGGGTCGGAATGGTTGAGTTCGACACGCAGGGTGCCGCCCAGCTCCCCGACGGGGAGGGGGGCGTCGAGGCGTCCGTACCGGACCCGGAAGTCGTCGAGCAGGCGCAGAGCCTGCCGGGCGAAGTACCCGAGCTCGGGATGGTGCCGCTTGGCCTCCAGCTCCGTCACGACGACGATCGGGAGCACCACCTCGTGCTCCTCGAAGCGCGAGACGGCGTTGGGGTCGGCCAGCAGGACGCTGGTGTCGAGAACATAGGTGCGCCGGTCGGAAAGGCGGCGCTTCGTGCTGGTCACCACGGAAGGACAGACCCCCTCGGAAGACCCCTGTGAGGTCGGGGTGCGACGGAACCGGTGTCGCTGCGGAATGGGACCGGGCTCAGGCCGCGATGCGCGGGCCGAACCACGGCCCTCCGCTTCTCCCGTACGTGTCCCGCACGGTCGTCCTGGTGCAAGGGGCCTCCCGGGTGGCGGTCTCCGTGCCGCTCACTTCACCAGGGATATGCCCTCGAACAGCCACTGCCATGCCATGGCATATGACGACGTGTTCATGAACATGAGGTGATCGGTTCCGACCGGGAATGTCCGGAGGGGTGTCCGTGGACGATCAGGAGCCGTAGCGCCGGTGCCGGGCCGCGTAGTCCCGCAGCGCCCGCAGGAAGTCGACCTTCCGGAAGGCCGGCCAGTGGACCTCGCAGAAGTAGTACTCGGAGTGGGCGCTCTGCCACAGCATGAACCCGGACAGACGCTGCTCGCCGCTGGTCCGGATCACCAGGTCCGGGTCGGGCTGGCCGCGCGTGTAGAGGTGCTCCGAGATGTGCTCGACGTCGACGATCTCGGCGAGCTCCTCGAAGCTCGTCCCCCGCTCCGCGTGCTCCAGGAGCAGCGAGCGGACCGCGTCCGCGATCTCCTGCCGGCCGCCGTAGCCCACCGCGACGTTCACGAGTATCCCCGTGTTGCCGTGGGTGGCCTGCTCGGCCTCCTTCAGCACCGTCTGGGTGCGAGCGGGCAGCAGGTCCATCGTGCCGACGTGGTGGACCCGCCAGCGGCCGTCGGCGGCCAGCGAACGCACCGCGTTCTCGATGATGCCGAGCAGCGGGACGAGCTGCTCCTCGGGGCGGTTCAGGTTGTCCGTGGAGAGCATCCAGAGGGTGACGACCTCGACGTCCGTCTCGGCGCACCAGCCGAGCAGCTCCTGGATCTTGTCCGCGCCGGCCTTGTGTCCCTGCTCGGGGGTCCCGCCGGACGCCTTGGCCCAGCGACGGTTCCCGTCGAGGATGACCCCGATGTGCTTGGGCACCTGGGTGTGGTCGAGGCGGCCTTCCACCCGGCGTGCGTAGAGCCCGTACACCAGGTCGCGCAGGTTCACTGTTCTTTACCCCTCCATGCAGTGTCGGCCCCCGAAGCCGCCACACTACTGCGCACGGGCGACGGGCTCCCAGCCCGGGACTGTCACAAGTCCGTGATAAGCAGAGATACGTGACTGATTCCCCCCTGTACCGCGCCTCCGCGGACCGCTACGACGCCATGGAGTACCGCCGCACCGGCCGCAGCGGCCTCAAGCTCCCGGCCGTCTCGCTCGGCCTCTGGCACAACTTCGGCGACGACAAGGCCCTCGGCACCCAGCGCGCGATCCTGCGCCGCGCCTTCGACCTCGGCGTCACGCACTTCGACCTGGCGAACAACTACGGACCGCCGCCCGGCTCCGCCGAGCTGAACTTCGGCAAGCTCTTCGCCCAGGACTTCGCGCCCTACCGCGACGAGCTGATCATCTCGACCAAGGCCGGCTACGAGATGCACCCCGGCCCGTACGGCGAGTGGGGCTCCCGCAAGTACCTGCTGTCCTCGCTCGACGCCTCCCTGAACCGGATGGGCCTCGACTACGTCGACATCTTCTACTCGCACCGCTTCGACCCCCACACCCCGCTGGAGGAGACGATGGGGGCCCTGGCCTCCGCCGTCCAGCAGGGCAAGGCGCTGTACGTCGGCGTCTCCTCGTACAACAGCGAGCAGACCGCCGAGGCCGCGCGGATCCTCCAGGAGATGGGTGTCCGCCCGCTCATCCACCAGCCCTCGTACTCCATGATCAACCGGTGGACCGAGGAGGACGCCCTCCTGGACACCCTGGAGGCGGCCGGCATGGGCTGCATCTCCTTCGTCCCGCTCGCGCAGGGGCTGCTGACCAACAAGTACCTGAAGGGCATCCCGGAGGGCTCCCGGGCCACCCAGGGCAAGTCCCTCGACCCGAACCTGCTCTCCGAGGAGGTGCTGCGGCGCCTGCGCGGTCTCGCGGACATCGCCGAGCGGCGCGGGCAGTCCCTCGCCCAGCTGGCGCTGTCGTGGGTGCTGCGCGACGAGCGGATGACCTCGGCGCTGATCGGCGCGTCCAGCGTCGCCCAGCTGGAGGAGAACGTGGCCGCGCTCGCGGGCGCGCCGCTCACGGACGAGGAGCTCAAGGAGATCGACTCGTTCGCCGTGGACACCGCCGGCACGAACATCTGGGCCGGTCGGGGCTGACGGTCCCCGCGGGGCTCCGGAGAAGAAAAACGGGCCGGTCCGTGGGGGGGATACGGACCGGCCCGAGGGGGGGTTTCCACCATAACCCTTCGTTAGTCGTCCTGCGCGCCACGCGCGCCGGACGAACCGCGCCCGATGCGCCGGATCCCAGGCGGCACAAGGGCTCCGGGGGCCTGTGGCGGGTTTGCGCCCCGGCGTGGCGGCGGGGTTCCGTCCCTCCCACGGGGGACCGTCCGGCCGGTGCGCGGCGTTGACGCGGGGACCCGGGCGGACCGGCTTCCCGGCAGGTCAGCCGCCTGAGCGGCGAGGCAGCACCGCGATCCGCCCCGCCGCGCGACCTCCTCGTCACCGTCCGTGCGCGTCGCGGCCTCCGGCTCGGCCCGCAGCCGCCCGTCCGCAGGTGCGGCGATGGCGGGGCGGGGTCTCAGGCCGGGGTGGTGAACGCGCCGAGGAGGAGGCCGAGCAGGAGGCCGCCGAGCATGAAGGGGCCGAAGGGGATCGCCGAGGAGCGGTCGGCCCGGCGCAGCAGGACGAGCCCGAGGCCGTAGACCGCGCCGAGGAGGAAGCCCGCGAAGGCCCCGGCGAAGAGCACGCCCCAGCCGTACCAGCCGAGCGCGGCGCCCAGCGGGACGGCCAGCTTCACGTCGCCGAGGCCGAGCTGGCCCGGGTTGACCGCGTGGAGCACCAGGTACGCGCCGCCGAGGACGAGCCCGCCGAGGAGCGCGTGGGACCAGGATCCGGCTCCGTACGGAAGGAGCTCGGCGACGCCGAGGAGCAGCGGGACGGCGGCGGCGAGCGGCAGGGTCAGACCGTCCGGAAGCCGGTGCACGCGCGCGTCCACCGTGGCGAGGAGCACCGCGAACGGCGCGCCGAGCAGCCAGACCGCGAGCTCGGGCCGGGGCCCCCCGGTGGCGGCGGCGAGCGCGGCGCAGGCCAGGGCGGTGAGCGCGGGCGCGACCAGCGGGCTCGCGGTGGTCGCGCAGGCCCGCCGCCCGGGGCCGCCGAGCCAGCCGCGCCCGGGCCCGGTGAGGACGTGCCCGGCGGGGCAGCGGTCCCGCCACGGCTCCTCCGGCTCCACCGAGAACCGGTAGGCGGCCCGGGGCACGAGCAGCCCCACGGCGGCCCCCCACAGGGCGGCGACGGCGATCAGCGTGACGTCCACGGACGAGACCCTAGGCGCCGAGGCCGCTACGGTCTGCCGTATGGGGAAGTGGACGGACGGCACGGGGACGTTGACGGTGGCCGCGCGGGAGGTCCCGCTGGAGGTGGCGGCGCTGGAGGTCCCGCTGGAGGTGGCCGGGCTGGAGGCCCCGCTGGAGGTGGCCGGGCTGGAGGCCCCGCTGGAGGTGGCCGGGCTGGAGGTCCCGCTGGAGGTGGCGGCCTCCTACCGGGCCCGGCGGCGGGGGCTCCTCGGCCGGGACGGGATCGCGGGGGCGCTGCTCATCGTCCGTACGAACAGCGTCCACACCTTCGGCATGCGGTTCCCGATCGACGTGGCCCATCTGGACGGCTCGTTCACGGTCAGGTCCGTGGTCACGATGCGCCCGGGACGGCTCGGCATGATCCGGCCGCGCGGCCGGCACGTCCTGGAGGCGGAGGCGGGCGCGATGGCGGGTTGGGGCCTCGCACCGGGGGTACGCGTGCGCGTGGACCTCACGGAGGTCCCGAACCGAGCAGGGTGAACGCCCCGTACGCGGCGGAGGCGAGCGCGAGACCCGCGAGGACCGGCACGGCCGTGCGGGTCCGCACGCGCGCGAGGGCCGCGGCGGGCGGGAGCAGCAGCCCGAACGCGGGCATCATCAGACGCGGCCGGGAGCCGAAGTACGCGGCGCCCACGAGCGACACGAACACCACCCCGACCGTGTACACCAGCACCGGCAGCGGCTGGCGCTGCCGCACGCACAGCGCGACCAGCCAGCCGAGCAGCCCGAGCGCCGCGCACAGGCCGAGGGCGGCGGGCCACGGCAGGCCCGCGATGAACCGCGCCAGGGCGACGCCGCCGTCGATGGAGTTGCCCCAGGCCGCCTGGACGTCGAAGTAGGCGGTCGGGCTGCCCTCGCGGACTCCTACATAGGCGATGTACGCGAGCCAGCCCAGCGGGGCGATCAGCACCCCGGCCACCGTCCGGGCGGGCAGCCGCCGTTCCCGTACGAGGCCAACGAGGGCCGTGACGCCGAGGGCGGCGATCAGCGCGGCGGCCGTCGGCCGGGTCAGCCCGGCGACCGCGCACAGGGCACCCGCCAGGATCCAGCGCCCGCGCAGCACCGCGTACAGCGACCAGGCGGCGAGCGCGGTGAACAGGGTCTCGGTGTACGCCATCGACTGGACGAACGCCGTCGGGTACACGCCCCACAGGACGGCGAGGAGCACGCCCACGCGTGGCCCCGCGATGTGGGTGCCGCAGCGGTGGATCCCCCAGGCGGCGGCGAGCCCGGCGGTCCAGGAGACGAGGAGCCCTGCGGTGGCGGCGTCGACGGGGAGGACGGCGGAGAGGCCGCGCTCCAGGGCCGGGAGGAGCGGGAAGAAGGCCAGGTCGGAGTGGACGTCACCGTTCGGCAGGGTGGCCTGGTACCCGTACCCGTGCTCGGCGACGCGGACGTACCAGACGGAGTCCCAGCGCCCCTTGAGCCGGTGCAGCCCGTCCTCGCCCGTCACCGCGGCGGCGACGGCGAGGACGACGAGGCCGATGACACGGGTGGCGGCGTAGCCGCCGAGGGCGGCGAGGGTGGCGCGGTCGGGCCGGCGGACGGACGGGGGGAGGGGCGGGGACATGCGCCCGATTATCCCGGGGGCCCGACGGCCTCCGCCGAGGGGCCTCGCCGCCCGGGCCCGCCGGCCCCGGAGCCCCGCCGGCTCAGCCGAGGGGCCTTATCCGGACGAACTTCGCGGCCATGAGGGGGCCGAGCTGCTCGACGATCGCGTGCCCGGGCTCCTGCGGCGAGGGCAGGTCGCCCAGGAAGGACGTGACGATGACCTCGTCGATGCCGAGGACACCGCGGGCGCTCTGCTCCTCCAGGAAGGCGAGGGTGCTGCGCCAGTCGGCGGCGCCGGGGGCCTCGCCGAGGAAGGACCGGACGGTGTCCTGGACGACGTCCCAGAAGAAGACGTGGGGCAGGACGCCGCCCTGATGGAAGACGTGGGTCTCGTACACGCCCCGGAACTCGGGGATGCGGGTGACGAGATCACTGACCAACTGGACGCCGGAAGTGAGGTTCGGGCTCGCCGTCATCTGTCCAGAATGCTCCTGCCCGCGGGGTACGTCTCGACGGATTTACGCTTTCCTGGCGACGTCTTTCGCCGGGTTTTCCACAGGGGGTGCGAAGTGTCCCTCTTCCGTGGATCGTTGGGCGTATGTACGAGTTGGCGATCCTCGCCAGGGGCGGGGTCCTCCTGACGGTCTGGGCGGTCGCGGCGGGCTGGCCGCCGGGCCGGCTGTCCGGACGGCTGCGCCGCGACGGCTGGCAGCGGATCTGCCGGGGCGCCTGGGCCGCCCCCGGGAGAGACGTGGACTGGCGGCTGAGGGCGACGGCCCTCCAGTTCCTGCGCCCGGAGCTGGTGTGCAGCCACGGGACGGCGGCGCGGCTGCACCGCATCGAGGTGCTGGGCGGCGAGCCGGCGCCGGAGCACCTCGACTTCACGGCGCCCCGCTCGGCCGGGTCGGCACGCGGCCACGGCATACGGATCCACACCAGCGCCTTCCTCACGGACGGGGACCGGTCACTCAGACGGGGTCTGCGCACCACGACCCCGGCCCGTACCGTCGGCGACCTGATACGGGCCTCCGCGACCCGGGAGGAGGCGGTGGTCGTCGCGGACTCCGCCCTCGCGCGCCGGGCGGTCGGGGGCGTGCGCCGGGAGGCCCTCGTCCGGCAGGAGGAGCTCGCCGCGGAACTCGCCGCACCCCGCCGGGGCGCGGCCCGCGCCCGCACCTGGCTGCGGCTCGCCGAACCGGCGTCGGGGTCCCCGGCGGAGACGGTGGCCCGGCTGCGGATGGGTGACGCGGGGCTGGCCCCCGAGTGCCAGCCGACGCTCCTCACGGCGGAGGGCCGGCCCCTGCGCCCGGACTTCCTGTTCCGGAGGGCGGGCCTGGCGGTCGAGGTCGAGGGCTACGCCTTCCACGGCACCCGCCGCGCCCACGAACGGGACGTCGCCCGGTTCAACGCGCTGCAGTCCTGCCCGGAGGTCCTGCGGGTGCTGCGCTTCACGGCGCGGGAGGTGTTCCGCCACCCGGACCGCATGACCGCGACGATCCGGGCGGCGCTGGTCCTCTAGGACGGGGGTGCGGAGGTCCGGGGGAAGGAGATCTCGACCCGCCGGTTCTTCTTCCGTCCCTCCTCGGTGCGGTTGTCGGCGATCGGGTAGTCCTCGCTGTACCCGCGGATGTCGAAGGTCGTCCCGGGGTCGAGGGCACGGGCGAGGACCTGCTGCACGGCGACGGCCCGCTCCTTCGACAGCTTGAGCCCGTGCTCGTACGTCCCCAGGTTGTCGGTGAACCCGAAGACCCGCACCCGGCCGGAGCCCATCTTCTCGATCTCGGCGGCGATGGCGGCGATACGGGAGGTGGCGGCGGGGGTGAGCTTGGCGCTGTTCTTCGGGAACAGCACCTCGGCCTGCAGCGCGAACGTCACGTCGACGTTGGTGTCCTGCCGACGCTCCTGCCCGCCCTCGTCCTCGACGATCTGCTTGATGTCGAGGACCTTGGCGGGGGCGAGGGTGGCACCGTCGGGCAGCATGAGCCCGGGCGAGCCGGCATCGATGACGGGAGCGGGCGAGGAGGTCCCGGCGGCCCCGGGCGGATCGTCGGCGTAGGCGGAGGACACGGGCCAGAGCACGACGGAAGCGAGAACGAGGGCGGCGAGGCGGCGGTGAGTCATCGTCTTCATGGCGTCGCCTCAGGAGAGCTTGAGGGTGGCGGGTTCGAAGGTGGGGAGCTGGAAGGAGACTTCGGTGGTGGAGGCGGGGGGTGCGGGGAATTGCAGGAACACTGCGGCCGTCTTCCCCGCAGGGAGGATGTCAAGACCAGTAGTGGTCAACGGTCGGCCATCGGTATCTCGCAAGACGTAGTAACGCTTCTTGCCTACGGAGTCGATGAGCGTGGCCCCTCCCAGAGAGTTGCCGTGCTTCATGACCTCGGTCTCGGCACCGCGAATCTGGCCAGGGAGCGCAATGGACCGTGAGGACGTGTTCTTCAACGCACCCTTGACGGTGAGGAATCCCCCCGCGTCCCGCACTGCGGAGGAGATGACAAGCTGAACGCCGTCATTCCCCGTGAGCACGGCAAGCGTCTCGGTGGGCTCCTCAGTCGCTTGCGTGTCCTGCGAGGCCGTCCCACCTTTGGACGGAGCAATCGTCGTAGAACCAGGTTTGTCCGTAGGAGGCTTGTCCTCAGCGCCGCAGCCGGCCACGACGAGCGCCACCGACGTGATCGCGACGACGACCGCCCCTCTGCGGGTCTTCCTTGCGTAGCGCGCGTTCATGAAACGTGCTTCCTTTGCTCGTCGCGGCTCAGTCCGACAGTCGGACTCTGAAGAGATCTGTGGCAGCAGGGAGACTCGGCCTGTCACGATCAATCACCCACGGCTCGCCACCGCATATGAGGCCGACGTCCGGCGGAGCCGGATCCGTACTCTCCGACGGATCTGGAGACGGTTCCGACGGATCCCGGGTAGGTTCCAACGGATCCCGGGTGGGTTCCGGCGGCTCGAAGGTGCAACGCGGTTCGACGACTGCTTCAGCAGTCGCTTTGGCGTGGCGCGACTCTTCGCCTGTCGTAGTCACCGCCGTCTGGAAACCGTGCTCACCAGTGGCGAGTGGCTCACATGAGTCGAGCGATGCCTCGTTCCGAGCCGCAAAGGCCGCTGCCTGCTGGCACGCGGAGCCTTCGTCGTAGGCCCCGCCCTCGAGGAACCCATCCCACTGGTCCGGATCGAGGATCACTTCGATCCAGCCAGCCCTCAACTGCTCCCGGGCATCCTGTGCCGCTGCGAGCGCGGCCGCATCCGCAGCGGTCTGGGCACTGCTCCGCGTCAAAGCGGCCTGCCCGACCAGAAAGTAGGCGAATGCCAGGAAAAGGAGTCCGGCAACGACCGCGATGTAGACGGGAAATGCCTGGCCTCTATCACCCTGCGGCCTGCGCCGTCTTACTTCCCCGTCAGATCGGCGATCTTCTGAGTGATGGCGTTCTTGATCGAGTTCCCGATGTCCGTACCGGTGATCGCGATCACGATCGCCACCACCACCACGATGATCCCCAGGTACTCCACCGCCGTCTGGCCCCGGTCCCGCGTTCGGCGGTCCGTCCAGGCCGCAAGCTGCATGCGTGCCTTGGTCAGGGCCTTCAGCATCGCGTCGTTCATCGTGGTCCCCTCCGCGTTCGGACGCCTGCGCTTGGGTACCGTACGCCGACGGGCGGGTCGGCGGACAGGGCCCGTTCGGCGGGTGGGCCTGATGCAGAGTCCGGTCCATCACGTCCACCCCCCTCACACTCTGTCCGCACTCTGGCACATCGGGTTGCGCCCGCGAAGTCCTTTCCCCGGAATATGTCACCGCACCCCGTCAGCCGGTCACTCCCCCGTCACCGACCCGAAGTCCGTCCCCGTCCCCAGGAACAGTCCCGCGCCCAGCAGGATCATCGTCGCCGGGACCATCAGCGTCGTGATCACCATCGTCGCCTTCGGCACCGCCTTCGCGGCCTTCCGCCGGGCGTTCTGCGCGTCCGTGCGCCGCATGTCGTTGGCGATCTGGATCAGGGTGTCCACGATCGGCGCCCCCAGCTCCTCCCCCTGCTGCAGCGCCGTCACGAACTGGGCCACCTGTTCCGAGTCGTTCCGGCGGCGCAGTTCGTCGAAGGCCTGGCGGCGACTCACGCCCATGTCCATCTGCCGCAGGGTGATGCGGAGTTCGTCGGACCAGGGGCCCTCGTACTTCTCGGCGACCCGTTCCAGGGCCTGCCGGAAGCCCAGGCCTGCGCTGACCACGACGGCCAGGACGTCCAGGAAGTCCGGCAGCGTGCGTTCGATCTGGTCCTTGCGGATGCGGACCGCCGACCAGATCCCGACCTCCGTCCAGAACGCCCCGAAGGCCAGGAGCAGCAGCGCCGTCACGTACGAGCCCTTGCTCAGCATCACGAGGCCGCCGAGCCCGCCCAGGAAGCCGTAGACCGCTCGCCTCGCCCCGTACCGGTCGATCGTCAGGCCGCCGGGGTTGCCCGCGAGGTCGATGCGGCGCCGGACCGCGTTCACCCGCTTCGGGCCCATCAGGCGCAGCACCGCCGGCGACCACCGCATCCCCAGCCGGTCGACCGCCGAGTCGACGGCTCCGGTGCGGGTGCCGCCGACCTCCAGCGCGAGTCTGAGGTCGTCGGGGAGCTTGGCGTCGGCCCGGTAGAGCCGCAGGCCGTACGCGAAGCCCGCGACGGCGAGGCCTGCCAGGAGGGACAGGAGGAGGTCCACTGCGGTGTCCCCTACACGTCGATCTTCGAGAAGCGGCGGATGGCGGCGAAGCCGACCACGTACAGCGCGAACGCCGCGACGACCGCGGCCTGCCCAAGGCCGGAGGCGGTCATGCGGTCGAGCGCGCCGGGCTGCATGTTGTCGATGAGCAGCAGCGAGCCGACGCCGATGACCGGGACGGAGTACGCGGTCATGCTCACCTGCGAGAGCTGGGTGCGGACCTCCCGCCGGGTCTCCTTGCGCTCCTCCAGGGTCTCCGTGAGGTTGCGCAGGGAGGAGACGACGGTGCCGCCGGCCCGGTTCGCGAGGACGAGGGTGGTGACGAGGACGACGAGTTCGCGGGAGGGGAGGCGCTCGGCCAGTTCCCCCAGGGCGTCGTCCAGGGAGGTGCCCACGGCCAGTTGCTGCGCCACCTTCTCCAGTTCGTCCCCGGCCGGTGCCTCCATCTCGTCGGCGGCGAGGCTGAGGGCCATGCGCAGGGCGAGCCCGGCCTGGGTGGCGTTGGCCAGGATCCGGGAGAGCTCGGGCAGCTGGTTGATGAACCGCTCGATGCGCTTCTGCCGCTGCCAGTTGAGGTAGCCCATCGCGACCCAGATGCCGAGCAGTCCGCAGATCGGGCCGAAGAACGGGGACAGCGCGGCCTGTCCCACGATCCAGAGCACTGTCACCGTCGCCGCGAGCGCCATCGTGAACTCGCCCGGTGTGACGTCGAGTCCGGTCGCCGCGATCCGCAGCTCCAGCTTCCGGCCGAGGGCGGTCTTCCGCACGCGCCGGTCGACGCCCCGGAAGCGGCGCCTGCGGCGGCCGGTCGCGGCCTCCGGTGCGCCGCTCTCGTCGAGGCGGGCGACGAGGGCCGCGTGGCGGCGGGCGCCGCTCGCGTACAGCTGGACGCCGACGACGCCCAGCACGCAGGCGAGCAGCGCCACGCCGGTCGTCAGCCAGAAGGGGTCGGTCGTCATCGGCCCGCCTCGGGTCGCCGCGTCGGGTCGTCGGTCATCGCCGCTCCCCCGGTCGCCAGGTGGGGTCCTCGGCCGTCTCGCCGTCGCCCGGTCGCCAGGTCGGGTCCTCGGTCATCACTCCGCCTCTCGGGTGGCCAGATGGGCGTCCGTCGCGGCCACGCCGAAGGCCTGCGGGATGGGCTGCCCCGCCAGGTACAGGCGCTCGGCGACGCGCCGGGGCAGGGGGTGGTAGGTGAACCGCCCGTACACCCGCCCGTCCGCCGCGACCGGTTCGGCCTGGAAGCGGCAGACCGTGGCCAGCAGGAAGCGCTCCCTGCCGTGCGAGGCGAGGACGGAGATCTCGGTGACTCGGCGGGTGCCGTCCGGGTGGCGGGTCAGCTGCACCAGGACGTCGACCGCGCTGTTGATCTGGTCGCGGAGCGCCTCGAACGGCACCTTCACCTCGGACATCGACGCGAGGGTCTGGAGCCGCATCAGGGCGTCCTCGGCCGAGTTCGCGTGGACGGTGGCGAGCGAGCCGTCGTGGCCGGTGGACATGGCCTGGAGCATGTCGAGCGTCTCGCCGCCGCGGACCTCGCCGACGATGATGCGGTCGGGGCGCATGCGCAGGGAGTTGCGGACGAGGTCCCGGATGGAGATGGCGCCCCGGCCCTCGATGTTCGGCGGGCGGGCCTCCAGGCGGATGACGTGGGACTGCTGGAGCTGGAGCTCGGCCGAGTCCTCGATGGTGATGATCCGCTCGCCGTCCGGGACGAGGCCGGAGAGGGCGTTGAGGAGGGTGGTCTTCCCGGTGCCGGTGGCGCCCGAGACGATCAGGTTGAACTTGGCCTGTACGAGCCCGGAGAGCAGGAGCAGCATCTGCTCGTCGAGGGAGCCGAGGCCGATCATCTCGTGGAGCGTGTAGGCGCGGGGGAAGCGGCGGATGGTGAGGGTCGCGCCGGTGAGGGAGAGCGGCGGGATGATCACGTTGACGCGCTCGCCGGAGGGGAGCCTGGCGTCGACCATCGGGTTCGACTCGTCGACGCGCCGGTTGACGGTGGAGACGATCCGCTCGATGGTCTGCATGAGCTGCTCGTGGGAGGCGAAGCGGAGCGGGAGGAGTTCGACCCGGCCGCCGCGCTCGATGAAGATCTGGTCGGGGCCGTTGACCATGATCTCGGTGATGGAGGCGTCTTCGAGGAGCGGTTCGAGGACGCCGAGCCCGAGGGCCTCGTCGACGACGCGGCGGATCAGCTGGGAGCGCTCGGCCGTGGAGAGGACCGGGCCCTCGCGGCTGATGATGTGGCCGAGGACGCGCTCCAGGCGGGCCCGGCGCTCGGCCGCCGCGAGCGCGGACATCTCGGTGAGGTCGATCTCCTCCAGGAGCTTCGCCCGGAAGGCGGCGACGAGGTGCCCGTCCTCCCGAGCGGCCGCGGCACCGCTCTCCTCGGGGGCGTTGATCCGGGCGCGCAGGCTCATGGCAGGTCCTCCTCGGGCGACTCGGGCATCGGCATGGTGGCGGTCTTCCGTACGGGGTCGAAGCTCCAGAAGGGGACGACCGAGGGGATGCGTACGGTCACGGTGGCAACGGCCTCCCCTCCGGACGGGTCGACCTTCACGTCGGTGGCCCAGGAGGCGGCGGCGAAGCCGGCCGCGACGGGGTCGGGCCCGTCCTCCGCGTCGCTGCTCGCCGCCCGTGCGGCCGCGCGTGCCGCCGTGCCGGCCTGCTGGGCCGCGTACGCGGCGACGCCGAGCTGGAGGCCCGCGAGCCCGACGAGCAGCAGGATGGGCAGGAACCCGAGGTACTCGATGGCGGCCTGGCCGCGGTCGCGGGGCTTCCCGCCTGGTCGTTCGCTCATGGTGCGGGAACCTCCGAGATCGCGCCCGCCTTGCCGTCCACCCGGAAGAGGCCGCCCACTCCCGGGACCAGTGCCGGGACTTCGAGGCTGACGACCGCGGTCACCATCCCGTCGCCCGTCGGGCAGCTCACCCGGGCCCCGTCCAGCCAGGCCCCGTCCAGGTGCCGCCTGCCCGCCTCCTCGCAGTCGTCGCCGACGGCACCGGCCCGCGCCGCCTCGTCCGCCGCGTTCCCCGCCAGGGTGTACGTGTAGCCGACCAGGACGACCTGCCACAGCAGGGCCAGGGTGAGCAGGATCAGCGGCACCATGCCGAGGAACTCCACCGCCACCTGCCCCCTGTCGTCGTCCCGGTGCGCGCTCATCGTTCAGCGTCCCCCGGTGCGGCGGCGCAGGCCCAGGGAGCCCCGGTCGCCCGCGCGGGCGAGCTCCTTGCCGGGCTGTCCGGCCGTCTGGACCAGGCCCAGTTCGCCGGCGAGGCTCCACAGGGCCTGCTTGACGGTCGACCTGGCGTCGAGTTCGTGGAGGCGGCCGGCGTCGACGACGGCCTGGAGCTCCTTGTACTGGGCCGGGACGGCGACGCCCGCCGTCCGCGTGCCGGTGATCTTCTGGACGAGCGGCGGCTGGATCTCGGTGGAGCGGTGGTGGCGGTTGACGAGGGTGACGGTCTCCTCGGCCTTGCGGACCTGGAGCCGTTCCCACATCCGTACGGTCCGCTTGGCGGCGCGGACGGCGACCACGTCCGGCGTGGTGACGAGGAGGGCGGTGTCGGCCATCTCGATCGCGGCGGCGTTGGCGCTGTCGAGGCGGGAGCCGCAGTCGAGGACGACGACCTCGTGGCGCCCGCGCAGGGCGCTGACGACCTGGCGGGCGGCACGGTCGGTGACCTCCTCGCCGCGCTCGCCCTCCGCCGGGGCGAGGAGCAGCGAGAGGCCGGTCTCGTGGACGAAGACGGCGTCCTGGAGGACGCGGGGCGAGATGTCGGCGATGGTGGCGAGGTCGGCGACGGAGCGGCGGAACTGGACGTCGAGGTAGGAGGCGATGTCGCCGCTCTGGAGGTCCATGTCGACGAGGGCGACGCTGCGCCCGGAGGCCTGGGCGGCGAGGGCGAGGTGGACGGCGGTGACGGTGGCGCCGACGCCGCCCTTGGCGCCGCTGACGGTGACGACGGTGCCGCCGGGGCCGGTGATGCGCTCGGCGCCGCCGCCGAGGTGGCGGCGGACGCCCAGGGACCACTGGGCGGCGGCCTGGACGCGGCTGGCGAGCTCCTCGTAGCCGAGGGGCAGGGTGACGATGCCGCGGGCGCCGGAGTCCATGGCGGCGGCGAAGAGGACGGGGCTGGCGTCGGCGGTGATGAGGACGACGCCGACGGCGGGGAAGCGGAGGGCGACCTCGCGGACGAGTTCGAGCGCGGGGACGGGGCCGATCCGCTCGTGGACGAGGACGACCTCGGGGAGTTCGTCGACGGAGGCGGCGGCGAGGCGGGCGAGGCTGTCGACGAGCTGGGTGGAGTCGGCGACCGGCGGGGCGGGTTCGGCGTCGGGGAGCTGGCTGAGCAGCGTGCTGACGGACCGGGCCGCGTCGGGGTCGCCGACGGCCGGCAGGATCCTGGTGGTCATACCGGCCTCACTTGTCCTTGTCGAGCGTGTAGGTGCGGTCGCCCTTGTCGGCCGGGGTGCCGCCCGGGCTGCCGTCCGCGGACGGGGCGACGAGGGCGAGGCGTACGTGTGCGGCGAAGGACTCGGCGTACGCGACGCGCTGGGTGTCGAGGGTGGAGAGCGCGAAGGTGATGGGGACGGTGGAGGTGGCCCGGCCGGCCCGGTCGTTGCTCTCGGCGGCGGGGGTGAGGCGGCCGACGTCGAGGACGCGGGCGCCGGCGACGATCATCCGGGACTGGTCGGGGTCGCCCTTCTTCTCGCCGGCGAAGGTGGCGTAGATGTTGACGGTGGAGCCGGTGTTGATCTTGCCGGCGACGCCGGTGGCGGCGTCGATCATGATCGCGATCTCCTGCTCCCCCGGCTTCAGCCGGGGCCGTTCGACGATCATGTCGCTCTGGAGCAGGGAACCGGCCTTGAGCGTGGTGACGGCGATCTTGCCCTCGATCTGGCGGAGGTCCGTGACGGCGGTGGCGGAGAGCCAGCGCTTCGGCATGGTGATCTTCTCGAACTGGTTCGCGCTCAGGGGCTTGTAGGGAGCCACGTCCCTGCTGAGCCGGTACGCCGTGGTCTCCGGGCCGACCTTCGAGTTCACGTCGCTGATGACGGCGAGCACGCCGGCGAAGGCGCCGAGGGCGCACAGGACGGAGAGCAGCAGCAGGATCACGCCGCGGCGCTGACGGGAGTTCATGACCGTACTTCCTCGATCGGAGACGTGGGGCGGGGGCGGGGGCGGGCGGGCACGGGACCGCTCACGGCAGCGCGGCGCGGGCGGAACCGGTGCCGGGCCCCAGGGCGCGGGCGTGTGCACCGGACGGCGCCGCGGGGCCGAGGGCGTGCGGGCCCGGGCGCGTCCCCGGCCCGAGGGCGTACGCGCCGCCGTGGTCGGGCGGTGGTGACGGGGCCGCCGGGGGCAGCGGCGCGGCGCAGAAGCCGCAGCGGTCGCCGATGAGCTCCATCCCGCACCAGTGGCAGGCCTCCCGGCGTACGGAGGAGACGAGCTGGTGGAGGACGGACAGGTCCGGCAGGTACGCGGCGAACTCGACGAGCTTGCCGGTGCCCCACCAGCCGGGCGAGGACGCGGGCAGGGGCGTCTCGTGCACGGGTCCGGGGATCCGCCACGCGGGGACGAGGGTGCTGGTGGGCCAGTCGGTCTGGAGCTGGCCGCGGGCGAGGAGGAGTTCGGTGCCGAACTCCGGTCCGGCGAGGCGCTCCTCCCCGGCGCCGAGCCGTACGAGCTGGGGCGTGGGTCCGGCGAGGACGGCGAAGTGGGCGCCGGGGAGCCAGCCCTTGAGGTGCGAGCCGAGGCTGACGGGGACGCGGTCGAGGCGGGAGACGGAGCCGAGGACGGCGCCGGCGTAGATGTAGTGGGCGAGCAGCCGGGCGGCGGAGGCGAGGACTCCGGGGCTGAAGTCGCAGCCGGCGAGCTGGCGCAGCTGGCGGACGAGGACGGCCGCGCCGAGCGGCGGCAGGTCGGTCGCGACCAGGGCGATCCGGTCGCTCTCCAGGAGGGCGCGGACGGCGCGCAGGCGGTGCTCGACGGCGGGCGGCGCGGAGGTGGGGCAGACGACGACCACGTGTCCGTGGCGGGCGAGGAGCTGCTGCATGTCCGCGAGGGAGGCGTCGAGCGAGCGGGCCTCGGGGGGCGGGAGGACGGCCGCCTGGGGGGTGTGGGGGTCGGCCGGCGGCAGCACCAGGTCGGTGCTGGTGACGGCGATCGCTGTAGCCACGTCGGACCCCCCGTCCCCTCCGGCCTCCGGCGTCCCGGGGGCCGCGGATCACTTACCGCGTTCGCGGCGTCACCGCAGGGTGCCGCCGTCTCTGCACCTTATCCACGTCTCCCGGGGTGGTGAACAGACAATCCGCCAAGCTGTCACCACTAATTTGCGCTCTGACCTCGGGCCCTGGCGCCGTCCGCGCCGCCCTGGGCGAACTCCCTCCGGTGCCGGAGGTATTGACAACGCGATTGGTCTGGACCAACTTGTTGCGACAGCGGTGGCCACCGCCGGTACCCCCGTACCCGCACCTCCCCTCCGTACGACGACGTACGGCACCTCCACATCCCCAACTCCCCCACCGGAGGATGCACGTGGACCGCACCACCACCCGCCCGACCGGACGGCGCCGGCTCGCCGGAGCCCTCGCGCTCGCCGTCGGCTCCGGGCTCGTCCTCGTCGGCGGAGCCGGCACCGCACAGGCGGCGGACGTCAACGTCGCCAAGAACGCCGGATTCGAGAACGGCCTCGCCAACTGGGCCTGCTCCGCCGGGAGCGGCTCCGCCGTCTCCTCGCCGGTCCGCACCGGCACCGGCGCCCTGCGGGCCGCCCCGGCCGGCCTCGACAACGCGAAATGCGTGCAGACCGTCGCCGTGAAGCCCAACTCGACCTACACGCTGAGCGCCTGGGTCCAGGGCGGCTACGCCTACCTCGGCGCGAACAACACCGGGACCGGCACCGGCACCGTCTCCACCTGGACGCCGGACAGCCCCTCCTGGAAGCAGCTCACCACCACCTTCACCACCGGCGCGAGCACCACCTCGGTGGAGATCTACACCCACGGCTGGTACGGCACCTCCCCCTACCTCGTGGACGACGTGAGCGTCTTCGGGCCCGACGGGGGCGGCGGCCAGGACCCCGACCCGGTCGTCCCGTCCACCCCGGCCGGTCTCTCCGCCGGCACGGTCACCACGAGCTCCGTGGCCCTGAGCTGGGGCGCGGTCAACGGCGCCACGGCCTACAAGGTCTACCTGGACGGCGCCACCCCGCAGACGGTGAGCGGCACCTCGGCCACCGTCACCGGGCTCACCGCCGACACCGCGTACCAGTTCCAGGTCTCCGCGACGAACTCCGCGGGCGAGTCCGCGAAGTCCGCCGCCGTGTCGGCCCGCACCTCCAAGGCCACCGACCCGGGCCCCGGCCCGGCCGTGCCCAAGCACGCCGTCACCGGCTACTGGCAGAACTTCGACAACGGCGCCGCGAAGCAGAAGCTGCGGGACGTCCAGGCCGCGTACGACATCATCGCGGTCTCGTTCGCCGACTCGACGGCCACGCCCGGCCAGATCACCTTCAACCTCGACCCGGCCGTCGGCTACGCCTCGGCCGCCGACTTCAAGGCCGACGTCGCCGCCAAGAAGGCGGCCGGCAAGTCCGTGATCCTCTCGGTCGGCGGCGAGAAGGGCAACGTCACGATCAACAGCGACGCCACCGCGACCGCCTTCGCCGACAGCGCGTACGCCCTGATGCAGGAGTACGGCTTCAACGGCGTCGACATCGACCTGGAGCACGGCGTCAACGCCACGTACCTCACCAAGGCGCTGCGCCAGCTCTCCGCCAAGGCGGGCTCCTCGATGGTCCTGACGATGGCCCCGCAGACCATCGACATGCAGAACACGAGCTCGGAGTACTTCAAGACCGCGCTCGCCGTGAAGGACATCCTCACGGTGGTCAACACCCAGTACTACAACAGCGGTTCGATGCTCGGCTGCGACGGCAAGGTCTACAGCCAGGGCTCGGTGGACTTCCTCACCGCGCTCGCCTGCATCCAGCTCCAGGGCGGCCTCGCCCCGTCGCAGGTCGGCCTGGGCGTCCCGGCCTCCACGCGGGGCGCGGGCAGCGGCTACGTCGACCCGCAGATCGTGAAGAACGCGCTCGACTGCCTCACCAAGGGCACCGGCTGCGGCACCTTCAAGCCGGCCCAGACCTGGCCGTCGCTGCGCGGCGCCATGACCTGGTCGACCAACTGGGACGCGACGGCCGGCAACGCCTGGTCGAACGCGGTGGGCCCGCACGTGCACGGCCTGCCGTAGCGGAACCCGGGGTGCCCCCGGAGGTCTCGGAAGCCCCCGAAGCCAGCGCAGCGCCGCCGCTCCCCCGGCGGCGCTGCGCCGTTCCGTCAGGCGGGCAGGTAGTGGCGCAGCACCGGGTCGAGCAGGCGGATCCACTCGTCGACCCGGCCGGCCCGGCGCCCGTCGACCTCGCAGTCCCAGACCGAGCCGTCGTAGAGGGTGACGGCGACGCGCAGCACCCGGTCGCGCCGGACGCGCTCGTACCGTACGGCCCCGATCTCGCTCCAGAGGAAGTCCGCCTCCTCGCCGAAGAAGTGCAGGGACACGCCGGACCCGTCGACGGCGACGCCCGAGTTCCGGTCGGCGGCGGCGAAGTCCGGCGCGGGCGGCGGCGGGGCGAGGGGCGGCGGCGGGACGGAACGGTAGGCGGGATGCGGTACGGGTACGGGCGCGGGCGCCTGTACGAGCACGGGCGCGGGCGCGGGCACGTGTAGGGCGTCCTGGACCCCACCGGAGCCGGGCGCGGGCACGGCGTCCTGGACCCCGCCGGAGCCGGGCGCGGGCGGCCCCGCGTCGACGGGCCCCTGCGCCACCCGGGGGTCCGGGACCGACGGGGGCGCGGGAGCGGAGTCGCCGGGGGTCCCCGCCAGCTCGTCCATCAGGGCGTCCGGCGTGGGCCGTTCGGCGGGATCCTTGGCGAGGCAGCGCCCCACGATCCCGCGCAGCGCCTCCGGTACGGCGCCGAGGTCGGGGGCCTCGTGCACGGACCGGTACATGAGCCCCATCGGCGTCCCGTCCCCGAAGGGCCGCCCGCCCGCCGCGGCCACCAGGACGGCGCCCAGCGCGAACACGTCGGCCGCGCCGGTGACCTCCTCGCCGAGGGCCTGCTCGGGGGCGAGGTACCCGGGGGTGCCGAAGGCGCTGCCGGTGGCGGTGAGCCGGGTCGACTCCAGGGCGCGCGCGATGCCGAAGTCGAGGACGCGCGGTCCGTCGGGGGCCATGACGATGTTGCCGGGCTTGAGGTCGCGGTGGACGAGCCCGCAGGCGTGGATGGCCTCCAGGGCCTCGGCGAGCGCGGCCCCGAGCGCGCGCAGCCGCGCCTCGCCCAGGGGGCCCTCGGCGGTGACGAGCGCGGAGAGGGTGGGGCCCGGGACGTAGGCGGTGGCGAGCCAGGGGGCCTCCGCCTCGGGGTCCGCGTCGACGACCTGGGCGGTGTGGAATCCGCCGACCTGCCGGGCCGCCGCGACCTCGGCGCGGAAGCGGGCGCGGAAGGCCGGGTCGGAGGCGAGTTCCGGCCGGGCGACCTTGACGGCGACGGCGCGCCCGCCACGCGATCGGGCCAGATAGACGGTGCCCATGCCGCCTTCGCCTAGCTTGTGCTCGATGACGTATCTACCGATGAGGGTCCCCACGCGGGACAGTATGGCCGAACTCCACACCTTGACCGGTCCATGACATAGCCGGACCATGTGCCCGGACACCCGCACGACTTGGTCGCACTCCCCCACACTCCCCACCCAGGAGACAGCATGCGACGTCCCACCCGCGGCAGAAGGACCGCCACCCTCGCGGCCCTCGTGGCGTTCGCCCTCGCGGCGCCCCTCTCCGCGCTCAGCACGCCCGCCGGGGCCGACCCGGCGCCGACCGCCGCCCGCATCGCGTCCGGCGCCGAGGAGGTGATCCGGCAGTACGAGATCGCCGGACCGTCCACCCCGGCCGCCCGCACCGCGCTGACCGCCACCGGCGTCTCGATCGACGAGGTCGACGCCCGCTCGGTCGTCGTCAGCGCCAACACCGAGCAGCTCGCCCGGCTCAAGGCCCTCGGCTACAGGCCGGTCGCCCTGCCCGGCCCGCCGAACCGCGCCACCGAGGCCGACAAGGCGCTCGGCCCGGCCGACTTCCCCTCCGCCGACGCGAAGTACCACAACTACGCGGAGATGACCGCGGAGATCGACCAGCGCCTCGCCGCCTACCCCTCGATCATGAGCAGGCGGGTCATCGGGAAGACGTACCAGGGCCGGGACATCGTCGCCATCAAGGTCAGCGACAACGTCGCCACCGACGAGAACGAGCCCGAGGTCCTCTTCACCCACCACCAGCACGCCCGCGAGCACCTCACCGTCGAGATGGCGCTCTACCTCCTGCGCGAGCTCGGCGCCGGCTACGGCAGCGACCCGCGGATCACGAGCATGGTGAACGGCCGCGAGATCTGGATCGTCCCGGACCTCAACCCGGACGGCGGCGAGTACGACATCGCGAGCGGCTCCTACCGCAGCTGGCGCAAGAACCGGCAGCCCAACTCCGGCTCCTCCTACATCGGCACGGACCTGAACCGGAACTGGGACTTCAAGTGGGGCTGCTGCGGCGGCTCCTCCGGCTCGAAGAGCTCCGAGACCTACCGGGGCGCGGCGCCCGAGTCCGCTCCCGAGGTGAAGGTCGTGTCCGACTTCGTCCGGTCCCGGGTGGTCGGCGGCAAGCAGCAGATCAAGGCGGCCATCGACTTCCACACGTACAGCGAGCTGGTCCTCTGGCCCTTCGGCTGGACCACGGCCGACACCGCCACCGGCATGACGCAGGACGACCGCGACGCCTTCGCGACGATCGGCCGCTCGATGGCGGCGAGCAACGGGTACACGCCCGAGCAGTCCAGCGACCTGTACATCACGGACGGCTCGATCGACGACTACCTGTGGGGCACGCAGAAGATCTTCGCGTACACCTTCGAGATGTACCCGTCGAACGGCGGCGGCGGCTTCTACCCGCCCGACGAGGTCATCGACCGCGAGACGAGCCGCAACCGCGAGGCCGTCCTCCAGCTCCTGGAGAACGCCGACTGCATGTACCGCTCGATCGGCAAGCAGGCCCAGTACTGCGCGGCCTGACGCTCCGTACGGCATGACGCGGGTGCCCCGGCGGACCACCGCCGGGGCACCTCGCGCGTCCCGGCTCAGCCGAGGACGGCGAGCGCGTCGATCTCGATGAGGAGCCCGGCCGGGAGACCGACGTAGACGGTGGTGCGGGCGGAGGCGGGGGCCTTGAGGCCCTCCTCCTGGAAGTACTGGTTGTAGATCGCGTTCATCTCGGCGAAGTGGTCCACGTCCGTGAGGTAGACGCGCATCATCATCACGTCGTCCCAGGTCGCGCCGCCCTCCTCCAGGATCGCCTTGACGTTGGCGAAGGTCTGGAGGGTCTGGTCGCGCAGGGTCGGGCCCGCGACCGTCGGGGCCTGGCCCTCGACGGCGGGGAGGAAACCGACCTGGCCGGCGACCTGGAGGATGTTGCCCTTCCGCACGCCGTGCGAGAACTTCGCGGGCGGGGCGGTGTGGGTGGCGGGCGTGAGGGCGGTCTTCTCGGTCATGCGCTGGCTTCCTTCGTCGGGGCGGTGCCGGAGTACTCGCGGCTGATGGCGTCCGCGGTGTCGCGCACCTGCGGGAGGAGGGTGAGGAGTTCCTCGGCGGTGACGACCACATTGGGCGCCGAGACCGACATGGCGGCGACGACGCGCCCGTCGGCACCGCGGATGGGGGCGCCGACGCAGTTGATGGACTCCTCGTGGCCACCGAGGTCGGTGGCCCAGCCCTGTTCGCGCACGGTCGCCAGCTCCTTCAGGAACGCGGCGGCGTTCGGCGTCGAACGGGGCGTGTACGGGGGGTAGTCGAGCTTGACGGCGACGGCGCGCCGCTCGGTCTCGGGCAGGTCGGCGAGGAGCAGCTTCGCGACGGCGGCGACGGTGATCGCGACGGGCTTGCCGATGCGCGAGTACATGCGGACGGGGTAGCGGCTCTCGACCTTGTCGATGTAGACGACCTCGCCCTCCTCGTACACCGCGAGGTGGATCGTGTGCCCGATCCGCTCGTTGAGGGCGGTGAGGTAGGGGTGGGCGATCTCGCGGACGTCGAGGTTCTCGACGGCCTCCTGCGCGAGCGCGAAGAGCCGGGCGCCGAGGCGGTAGCGCTGGTCCTGCTGCCGGTGGACGAGCCCGTGCTCGTGGAGCGTGCGCAGCAGCCGCAGGGCCGTGGACTTGTGGACGCCTAGCCGCTCGGCGACCTGGCCGAGGTCGGCGGGCCCCTGGGCGAGCAGCGGCAGGATGCTGAGCGCCCGGTCGACGGTCTGGCTCATGGCGTACGTACCTCCTGGTCGTCCCCCGTCCAGCCGGGGCCGAGGTGAAGTGTGCCCCAGGCCGCGGCGTCGAGCGCCACGAGGCGGTCGGCGTGGCCGCGGCGGGGCGGCGCGGCGAAGTCCCCGGGGACGGTGAGCACGGCGGCGGCCGCGAGATGCCCGTGCCGGAGCCGCGCGACCGTCCCGAGCCCCCGGAGGGTCGCGGAGAGGAACCCGGCGGCGAAGGCGTCCCCGGCCCCGACGGGCGAGACGGGGGCGACGCGGGGGGCGGGTGCGCGGGTGACGGTGTCGGGGGCGGTGCGCGGGGCGGCGCCGTGAACGGGTGCGAAACCGGTGCCGGGCGCGGGGCCGCCGCACCGGGCCGTTTCCCCCGCGCGGCGCTCGAACGCCACCGCGTCCTCCCCGCCCCGCTTCACCACGAGCACCGCCGGCTCCCTCAGAAGCGACCGGATCGCCGCCGGGTCCGCCGTCCCCCACAGACGCTCCGCCTCGTCCGCTCCGACGAAGACGACGTCCGCGTCCCGGGCAAGGCCGAGGAGCACCTCGGCGGCCGCGCCGTCCCGCCACAGCCCCGCCCGGTGGTTGACGTCGAACGACACCAGGGGCCGTCCGGGCCGAGGAGCCGTGAGCTCCCGCATCAGCGCCAGGCAGTCCGCGGACAGCGCCGCCGTGATGCCGGTGAGGTGGAGGATCCGGGCGTCGCCGACGGAGGCGTACGGGACGGTCGCCGGCGACATCGCGGAGGCGGCCGAGCCGGCCCGGTAGTAGACGACCTCGTGCGCGTCGGTGGCACGGTCCTGGTCGGTGCGGAAGTAGACGCCGGTCGGCCGGTGCGGGTCGCGGCCGACGGCGGTGACGTCGACGCCGTGGCCGCCGAGGGTGGAGACGAGGTGGTCGCCGAAGCCGTCCCGGCCGACGCGGCCGACCCAGCGGACGCGGTGCCCGGCGGCGGCCAGGGCGCAGGCGACGTTGGACTCGGCGCCGCCGATCGCGCGGGTGAAGGAGGGGACGTCGGCGAGGCGGCCCGGGCGCGAGGGCAGGAAGGTGACCATGGACTCACCGAGGCAGACGACGTCGGGGGCCTGGTCCACGGGCCCGTCCACGGGCGTGGGTCCGCTCACTCTCGGGCTCCCTCAGACTCGTACGGGTCCATTGACCCGGCCTCGGCCCGGATGTTAGACAGCCCTGAGCACTGTGCGCAATGAGCGTTGCACATCCCGCAACGCACACGATGAGGAGGCCTCATGCCCGACCTGGCGAACGAGCGCGTCGACCACCGCTTCAAGGCGCTGCCCCCGGACGCCGAGGGCCTGACCGTCGGCGAGCTCTCCGCCCAGCGGCGCAACCTCTTCACCGGCGGCTACACCACCCCGGTCCTCGCCCTCTCCGCCGAGTCCGTCGAGCACAACCTCCGCCTCCTGGAGACCTACGCCGAGCGCCACGGCCTCGCGTTCGCCCCGCACGGCAAGACCTCCATGGCCCCCCAGCTCTTCCACCGCCAGCTGGAGCACGGCGCCTGGGGCATCACCGCCGCCGTCCCGCACCAGGCCCGCGTCTACCGCGCCCACGGCATCGCCCGGATCTTCCTCGCGAACGAGCTCGTCGACGCCGTCGCCCTCCGCTGGTTCGCCGCGGAACTCGACGCCGACCCGGACTTCCGCCTCGTCTGCTACGTCGACTCCGTGCGCGGCGTCGAGCTGATGGACGAGGCCCTGCGCGCGGCGGGCGCGTCCCGCCCCGTGGACGTGGTCGTCGAGCTGGCCGCCGGCGCGGCGGGGCGGACGGGCGTGCGGACCGAGGCGGAGTGCGCCGCCGTCGCCGACGCGGTCGCCGCCGTCCCCACCCTGCGGCTCGTCGGCGTCGCCGGGTACGAGGGCACGATGCCGGGCGCCGACGCCGGCCGGGTGCGGGAGTGGCTGCACCGGCTCGTCGCGCTCGCCGCCGACTTCGACAAGGCCGGCCGCTTCGACCCGGCCGTCGGCGAGATCGTCGTGAGCGCGGGCGGCAGCGAGTGGTTCGACACGGTCGCCGAGGTCTTCGCGGAGATCCCCGGCCTCTCCCTCCCCGTCCTGAAGCTGCTGCGCTCCGGCGCGTACGTCTCCCACGACGACGGCCAGTACCGCGACCGCACCCCCTTCAACCGGATCCCCGAGGAGGGCGCGCTCCAGCCCGCCTTCCGTCTCTGGTCCCAGGTCGTGTCCCGTCCCACCGCCGAGCAGGCCTTCACCAACGCGGGCAAGCGGGACGCCGCCCACGACCTGCACCTCCCCGAGGCCCAGGTGGTCCGGGACGGCCGCACCGGCGGGATCCGCCCCGCCGAGGGCATCACCGTGACGGGCCTCTCCGACCAGCACGCCTGGCTCGCGACCGGGCCGGGCGCGGACCTGGAGGTCGGCGACTGGGTGGGGATGGGCCTGTCCCACCCCTGCACGATCTTCGACAAGTGGCAGCTGATCCCGGTCGTCGAGGCGGACGGCACGGTGGTCGACCACATCCGCACGTTCTTCTGACCGGCAGAGGGGGCAGGGACATGGACCTCGTCTTCCGTGACGCGGAGGTCGTCGACGGCAGCGGCGGCGACTCCTACCGGGCCGACGTCGCGATCGAGGGCGGCCGGATCGCCTCGATCGTCAAGGAGGCCGCGGCGGCGGGCTGTCAGCGCCCGACCGCCCGCCGGGTGCTGGACGCCGAGGGCCTCGTCCTCTCCCCCGGTTTCATCGACATGCACGCCCACAGCGACCTCGCGCTGCTCCGCGACCCGGACCACAGCGCGAAGGCCGCGCAGGGCGTGACCCTGGAGGTGCTGGGCCAGGACGGCCTGTCGTACGCGCCGGTGGACGACCGCACGCTCGCCGAGGTCCGCCGGGCGATCACGGGCTGGAACGGCGGTGCGCCCGGGGACACGACCGTCGACTTCGACTGGCGCACGGTCGGCGAGTACCTGGACCGGCTCGACCGGGGCATCGCCGTGAACGCCGCGTACCTCGTCCCCCAGGGCACGGTCCGCATGTACGCGATGGGCTGGGAGGACCGCCCGGCGACGGCGGCCGAGCTCGACCGCATGCGGCGGCTGGTCGCCGAGGGCCTGGAGCAGGGCGCGGTCGGCATGTCGTCCGGTCTCACCTACACCCCGGGGATGTACGCGCCGGACGCCGAGCTCACCGAGCTGTGCCGGGTGGTCGCGGAGTACGGCGGCTACTACTGCCCGCACCACCGCTCGTACGGGGCGGGGGCGCTCCGCGCGTACCAGGAGATGGTGGCGCTGACCCGGGAGGCGGGCTGCGCCCTGCACCTGGCCCACGCCACCATGAACTTCGGCGTGAACGAGGGCAGGGCCCGCGAGCTCCTGGCCCTCCTCGACGCGGCCCTCGACGCGGGCGCCGACCTCTCCCTCGACACGTACCCGTACACGCCGGGCAGTACGACGCTGCTCGCGCTGCTGCCGAGCTGGGCGAGCGAGGGCGGTCCGGAGGCCGCCCTGGCCCGGCTGCGCGACGGCGCGACGGCGGAGCGGATCCGGCACCACCTGGAGGAGCTCGGCTCGGACGGCTGCCACGGCGTGCCGGTCGACTGGGCCACGATCGAGGTCTCGGGCGTGACGGACCCGGCCCTGACGGACCACGTGGGCCGCCGGCTCGACGGCTGGGCGAGCGCACGCCGGCTGCTGGTCGAGGACCGGCTCGGCACCACGATCCTCCAGCACGTGGGCCATGAGGAGAACGTCCGGACGATCATGCGCCACCGGGTGCACACGGGCGGCTCGGACGGCATCCTCCAGGGGCTGAAGCCGCACCCGCGCGCGTACGGCACGTTCCCCGAGTACCTGGGGCGGTACGTGCGCGAGCTCGGCGTGCTGTCCCTGGAGGAGTGCGTCGCCCACCTCACCTCCCGGCCCGCGGCCCGGCTCCGGCTCCCGGACCGGGGCCTGGTGCGGGAGGGGTACGTGGCGGACCTGGTCCTCTTCGACCCGGCGACGGTCGCGTCGGGGGCGACGTACGAGAACCCCCGCACCCTTCCGGTGGGCATCCCGCACGTCCTGGTCGACGGCAGGTTCGTCATGGAGGACGGCCGCCGGACGGACGTCCTGGCGGGCCGGTCAGTGCGGAGGACGCAGCTCCGCTGAGTCGGCGGCCCTCGTCGCCTCCCGCGCGGCGCGGGTGCGCTGGGGCGGCACGGGCGGACGCGGCAGGGGGCCGGCGGCCCACGGCTCCCGCCGCACCCACACCAGACCCGCCGCCAGGACGAGTCCCGCCAGCACGAAGCCGTACCACGGCGTGTGCCCCGAGGGCTGCGTCTCGTAGACGAGCGCGGCCGACAGCACGGCCAGGACCTGGCCGGCCCGGCCGCGCCAGGCGGCCGCCGCGACGACGACCGTCCCCCACAGCAGGTACCAGGGCTGGACCATCGGCGAGAGCGCGACGAGCGCGACGAGGGAGAGCCCGAGGCCGAGGACGGGGTCGAGACGGCCCCGGTACGCGCGCCACGCGAGCACCGCGACGACCGCGAGGGCCGCGACGAGCCCCAGCTTCTGGACGACGCTCTTCACGGGCTCCGCCTCGCCCCCGGACAGCAGCCCGAGGGCGAGCCCGAGGTCGCTCGTGAGGGACAGCGGGGTGTGGATGGCCGCGGCGACGCTCTGCGTCCGCAGCCACCCGAACCCGGTCCCGGCGAGGAGCGACGCCCCCGCCGCGACGGCCCCCGCGACGGCTCCGGGCAGGACGAGGCCCTTCAGGAAGGCCCGCGCGCCGCCGCCGCGCGCGAGCAGCACGCCGATGAAGAGCAGGGCGACGGCCGCGGGGGACTTGACCATCATCGCGAGGCCGACGAGGACGGAGCCCAGCACCCACCGCCCCCGGGTGGCGAGCAGGACACCGCCGAGCATGAGGCCGATCATCAGCCCGTCGTTGTGCATGCCGCCGACGACGTGGATCAGGAGCAGCGGGTTGAGGGCGGCGAGCCAGAGCGCGCCGTCCCGGCCGCCGGGCCCGCCGCCGAGCCCCCGGACCGCCCAGACCGTCAGGGCGAGCGCGCCGACGGCGATCAGGCGCAGGCCGAGGACGGCGGGCACGACGGCCCCGCCGGTCACCTTCACGACGGCGGCGGCGAGGAGGAGGAAGGCGGGTCCGTACGGCGCGGGGGTGTCGGTCCAGTTCCCGCCGACGCTCGCCGCGGCGTCCCACCCGAGGTCGCCGGGGCCGAGGACGGAGGGCCCGGAGCCGTACACGTCGTGGCCTTCGAGGACCATCGCGCCCTGGGCGATGTAGCTGTAGACGTCGGCGCTGTGCAGGGGCGGGGCGAGGAGCAGCGGCGCGGTCCAGCAGGCGAGGGTCGCGAGGACCCCGTCCCGCAGGCCCCGGGCGAGGAGGACGCCGTAGCGCCACCAGGCGGCGACGAGCAGGGTCAGACCGAGGTACGCGAGGACGGCGCCGACGACGGTGAGCGCGGAGCCGCGCGGCTCCCACAGCGCTCCTCCCCCGCGGACGGGCAGTGTTCCGGCGGCCCAGCCGCCGACGGCGACGGCGAGCGCCCCACCCGCACCCAGCCACCGGCATCCGGAAGCACTGAAAGACCACATGACGGGCCAACCTATCCCGGCGACCCCGGGTCCCCCGATTCGAGACCGGAGGGACGTCCCCGGACCGGGCCGGCGGCGGGCTCACCGCGCACGCCGGACGGGGTCGGCCGCCGCGGCCCGGGCGGCCCCCGGTCCCGGGACCGGAACCGGCCCCGGGACCCGCGGCGGACGCCGCTACCTCGGCCGCTTGCCGGCTCCCCGTCCCTTCCCCGGCTTCCCCGGCCGTTCGGCGTCCGGGGCGGTGGGCGAGGCCGTGGCGGCGGGCGGGGACGTCCGCGGGGCGTCCGGGACGGGGGGCGTGGACCCGGAGGGAGCAGCGGTGGCCGTGGTCTTCACGGACGGCGTGCCCGTACGGCCGCCGGGCGCGGACCCGTCACCGACCGGGACCGCGGAGGTGCCGGAGGCTCCCTCGCCCGGGGTGCCGGGCGTCCCGTCGGACGGGTCGGCCTGGATCATCACGGGCGGCCCGTCCGCCCCGCCCTCGGCGGGGGACCGCGTGCCGCCGCCGGTGCCGAGGCCGCCGGCGAGCAGCGCGGCGGCGAGTCCGAGGACCGTGGCGCCGCCCCCGGCGAGCAGCCACAGCGCTCCCCGGCCCCGGCGGGCGGGGGCGTGGCGGCGGCGGGCGCGCCGGGGTCCGGCGGCGCCGGGGTCGTGGTGGCTCATGGCCGGGATTGTAGGGAGCACGACACGGCTGATGCGATCCGGGTCACACCCCGCCCCACGTGCGGCGCTGTCCGACGTGTCCCAAAACACGCCGCGTCGCGGACGCCCCCGCCGTAAGCTCTCGTCATGCAGGTGATCCAGTCCACGAAGCTCGCCAACGTCTGTTACGAAATCCGGGGTCCGGTGCTCGAAGAGGCGATGCGGCTTGAGGCCGCGGGTCATCGCATCCTCAAGCTGAACACCGGAAATCCGGCCGCCTTCGGCTTCGAGTGTCCGCCCGCCATCCTGGAGGACGTGCTCCGCAACCTCTCCGAGGCGCACGGGTACGGCGACGCGAAGGGGCTGCTCTCGGCCCGCCGGGCGGTGATGAGCCACTACGAGACGAAGGGCATCCCGCTCTCCGTCGAGGACATCTACCTGGGCAACGGCGTCTCCGAGCTGATCCAGATGTCGATGCAGGCCCTGCTCGACGACGGCGACGAGGTCCTCGTCCCGGCCCCGGACTATCCGCTGTGGACGGCGTCGGTCTCGCTCGCGGGCGGTACGGCCGTGCACTACCGCTGCGACGAGCAGTCCGACTGGATGCCGGACCTCGCGGACATCGAGCGGAAGATCACCGACCGCACCAAGGCGATCGTGATCATCAACCCGAACAACCCGACGGGCGCCGTCTACGACGACGAGATGCTCCGCTCGCTGACGGAGATCGCCCGGCGTCACGACCTGGTGGTCTGCTCGGACGAGATCTACGACAAGATCCTCTACGACGGCACCACGCACACCCCGACCGCCGCGATCGCCCCCGATCTCCTCGTGCTCACGTTCAACGGGATGAGCAAGAACTACCGGGTGGCCGGCTTCCGCTCCGGCTGGCTCGCGGTCTGCGGCCCGAAGCACCACGCGTCCTCGTACATCGAGGGCCTCACGATCCTCGCGAACATGCGGCTCTGCGCGAACATGCCGGCGCAGCACGCGGTGGCCGCGGCGCTCCAGGGCCGGCAGTCGATCGAGGACCTGGTGCTGCCGGGCGGGCGTCTCCTGGAGCAGCGGGACACGGCGTACGAGCTGCTGACGCAGATCCCGGGCGTGACGTGCGTGAAGCCGAAGGGCGCGCTGTACCTCTTCCCGCGCCTCGACCCGAACGTCTACAAGATCAAGGACGACCGGCAGATGGTCCTGGACCTGCTGCGGGCCGAGAAGATCATGGTGGTGCACGGGACGGGCTTCAACTGGCACGAGCCCGACCACTTCCGGGTCGTGACGCTGCCGGCGGCCGCGGACCTGGCGGACGCGGTGACGCGGATCGGCCGGTTCCTGGACGGCTACAGCCAGCCCTGACCCCCGAACGAGACGACACTCAACTTTAGACCGGATCTAAGCTAGGATGGCCGCAGAGCAACCGCAGGAGGCCATCCCCATGTACGAACCGATCCGCACCAAGTCGGTCCACCGGATGGCCGACGACGCCCAGGACGCGTATCCGCACCGCTCCCGCGAGGAGGAGCTGGACATCCAGCTCGCCGGACACCTCGCCGCCCTGCTCGCCGTCACCGACGAGCTGGGCGACACGGAGGCCGGCGAGCTCATCGCCCGGCAGGTGGCACGGCTGCGCGGCGCCCCGCCCGCGCGGCACGCCGGACTGAGCGGCTCGCCCGCGCAGGACCTGCACCGCAAGGCGCACGCCCTCGCCGGCCGCGCACTGGTCGTCGCCGCCTCCCGGGCCGACACGGCCGCCGCGATCCTCGCCGCCGGGCGGATGGACGCGCACACCGCGGCGCTGGCCGGGGAGCCCACCCTGGCGGCGGTCGCCGCCCCCTGACGGCCCCGGGCCGCGTGGCACGAACCACGCGGCCCGGGCGCCCACCACCCGGGCGTCGGAGCCACCCGAACCACCGGGATACGGCGGGCGCCCCTCCGGTTCGGTACCGGGATCGCTCCTTCACCCCCCGTACACCTGACTCCCCCTGGAATGTGGGTTTCCGCGAGCACGCTGCCCGCGTGAGACGCATCCTGGGAATCGTCCTGGCCGTCCTGCTCCTCGGCGGCGTGGCCGCCGTCCTCGTGACGGGCGGCGACAAGGACACCGGCACGGCAACGAAGACCGTGCGAGGAGTCATCGGATCGGAGAAGGCCGAGTTCTTCGCCGATCCCCTGGTCGTGAAGGCCCTGGCCGCCAAGGGCTTCACCGTGAACACCGAGACCTCCGGGTCCTGGGACATGGAGGAACTGCCCCTCGGCGGCTACGACTTCGCCTTCCCCTCCTCCAAGGCACCGGCCGACGCGCTGCGCGCCAAGGCCCAGGTGACCGCGGAGGACAAGGCACTCTCGGCCCCGCTGCGGCCCTTCTACTCGCCGCTCGTCGTCGTCGCGCACAGCGCCGCCGCCCAGGTCCTCGCCGGCAACGGCCTGGCGACCCTCGGCCCGCGCGGCACGAGCGGCACCCTGAAGATGGACGCCTACCTGGCGGCGGCCCGCGCCGACCGCACCTGGCAGCAGCTCAGGGGCTCCGCCGGACACGCGGAGCTGAGCGGCACCCTCTTCATCACCTCCACCGACCCGGTGGCCTCCAGCTCCGGCGCCCTCTACCTCGCCGCCGCGAGTTACGTCGCCGACGGCGGGCGGGTCGCCGGCGACAAGGCCGCGGTCACCCGCACCGCACCGCTGATGCGGAAACTGATCCAGGTCCAGGGCGCGCAGCAGTCCGGCTCGGACGCGCCCTTCCGGGACTTCGTCAGCGGCGTCGGCAACCCGCTCGTCCTCGTGTACGAGTCGCAGGTCGCCTCCCAGCTGCTCGCCGGGCGGCCCATGGGCGACCTGGTCGTCCTCTACCCGGACACCACGGTCAACAGCGACCACACGCTCGTACCGCTCACCGAGAACGGCCGGACCCTCGGTGAACTCCTCTCCACCGACCCCGAGCTGCGCCGGCTCGCGGTCCGCCACGGCTTCCGCCCGCAGGGCGCGGCGAGCGAGTTCACCGCCGCGACCGAAGGCCACACCGCCTACCTCAACCAGACGCTGACCGGAGTCCGCCAGGCGCCCGTGCCCACCGGCAAGGTGCTGCACGCGATGGCGCTGCGGGCCCGCGACCAGGGGGACACCGCATGACCACGCCCGAGGATCCGAGAAGGACGATGGCCCTGACACCGCCCGAGCACGACACCCCGCTCGTCCTCACCCCGCCCGAGCCCGTGCCGGCGGTCCGCGCCGAGCAGGCCTCCGGTCTGGTGCCGCTGGACGAGTCGGTCCGTACGGAGATGTCCCGCCGGGCCGTCGAGTACGTCGGCTCGCTCTCCGGACTCGACCCGCGCTCCCCGGAGTTCGCCGGCCGCGTCGGTGAGATCGCGGCGCTCGGCACGGGCGAGATGCGCACCGCCGCGCAGCAGTCGAACCGGATGCTGGACCGCACGGTCCGCTCCCTCGGCGAGGGCGGCGGCGCGCAGAGCCGGGTCGGCTCCTCCCTCGTCGAACTCCGGCGCACGGTCGAGGACCTGGATCCCCGGGACACGCCCGCCAAGGGCCTCAAGGGCCTGCTGTCGAAGCTGCCCGGCGGCAACAGGCTGCGCGACCACGTCGCCGCGTACGCCTCCTCCCAGGCCACCCTCAACCGGATCGTCGGCGCGCTGCGCAGCGGCCAGGACGAACTGAGCCGCGACAACGCCGCGTTGCTGACGGAGCGGGCCCGGCTGTGGGAGACCATGGGCAAGCTCCAGGAGTACGCGGTGCTCGCCGACGCCCTCGACGCGGCCGTGGAGGAGCGCATCGCGCTCACCCCGGACCCCGCGCAGGCGGACACGCTCCGCGCCGACCTGCTCTTCCCGGTCCGCCAGAAGCACCAGGACCTGCTGACCCAGCTCGCCGTCTGCGCCCAGGGATACCTGGCGATGGACGTGGTCCGCCGGAACAACGACGAACTGATCAAGGGCGTGGACCGGGCGGCGACGACGACCCTGTCGGCGCTGCGGATCGCGGTCATGCTGGCCTCGGCGCTGGAGAACCAGCGCAAGGTCACCGAGCAGGTGACCGTGCTGCGCTCGACGACGGAGGACATCATCCGGCGCAACGCCGCCATGCTGGAGGGCCAGGCCGGGGAGATCCAGGTCCTTGCGGCGAACCCGGCGGTGGGCGAGGAGACGCTCCGTACCGCCTTCCAGCAGATCTACCGGACGCTCGACGCCATCGACACGTACAAGGCGCGGGCGACGGAGTCCATGGCGGCCACGGTCGCCTCGCTGACGTCCGAGCTCCAGGAGGCGAGCGCCCACCTGGAGCGCAGCCGCCGCACCGGCGCCCCGGAGGGTGGCGGCCCCGCATGAGAACCCGCACCTGGACCCACGCGGTCTCCGCCCTCGCCCTCGTCCTCCTCGCCACCGCCTGCTCCGGCGGCGGCGACGACCGCCCCGACGACCACAGCACCGAGTTCCGGACCGGCACCCTCCGGGTGCTCGCCTCCTCCGAGCTCGCCGACATGGGCCCGGTCCTCGACGAGGCCGCGAAGGCGACCGGGATCACCGTCCGCCCCACCTACGCCGGCACCCTGGACGCCGTCGAACGCATCGCGTCCGGCGAGGCGGACCAGGCGTACGACGCGGTCTGGCTCTCCTCCAACGACTACCTCCGGCTCCGCCCGGACACGGCGAAGAAGATCACCAACGAGACACCGGTGATGACCTCGCCGGTGGCGCTCGGGGTGCGGCCCGCCGCCGTCGCCCGGCTCGGCTGGGACCCGGCGAAGGTGACCTGGTCGCAGCTGCACCGGGCGGTCGCCGACGGGAAGCTGACGTACGGCATGACGGACCCGAAGCGCTCCAACTCCGGTTTCTCGGCGCTCGTCTCGGTCGCCTCCGGGCTCTCCGGCGCGCAGTCCGCCCTCACCGAGCGGGACGTCGCCGGGGCCACGCCGAAGCTCAAGGAGTTCTTCGCGGGCCAGAAGCTGACCTCGGGCTCCTCGGGCTGGCTCGCCACGGCCTATGCCCGCCGCACCGACGTCGACGCCCTCGTGAACTACGAGTCCGTGCTGCTGTCGGCGCCCGAGAAGCTGACCGTGATCCGGCCGTCGGACGGCGTCGTGACCGCCGACTACCCGCTCACCCTGCTCACCTCCGCCCGCCCCGAGGCCAAGGAGGCGGCGGCCCGGCTCACCACCTGGCTGCGCACCCCGGACGCCCAGCGGAGGATCACCGAGACGACCCTGCGCCGCCCGGTGGTCGCCGGGGTGCGGCCGGCCCCCGCGCTCGCCCGCGACCAGCGCAGGGAGCTGCCGTTCCCGGGCAGCCGGGCCGTCGCCGACGGTCTGCTGGACGCGTACGACAACACCCTGCGCAGGCCGTCCCGGACGGTCTACGTGCTCGACACCTCGGGCTCCATGGGCGGCGAGCGGCTCGACCGCCTGAAGGCGGCGCTCGCCGAGCTGACCGGTGACTTCCGGGACCGCGAGGAGGTGACCCTGATGCCCTTCGGCTCCTCGGTGAAGCAGGGCGAGGTCCGTACGCACACGGTCGACCCGGCCTCGCCGAAGGCGGCGCTCGACGCGATCCGCGCCGACTCCCAGCGGCTCTCGGCGTCCGGCGGCACCGCGATCTACACCAGCGTCCAGGAGGCGTACCGCTTCCTCGGCAGGACCCCGGGGGACGACACGTTCACCTCGGTCGTCCTGATGACGGACGGGGAGAACACCGACGGCGACCCGGCGGCCGCCTTCGACACCTTCTTCCGCTCGCTCCCGGCCGGGCAGCAGCGCACGCCGGTCTTCCCGATCCTCTTCGGGGACTCGGACCGGGGCGAGCTCGACCACATCGCGAGCCTGACGGGGGGCAAGCTCTTCGACGCCACCCGGGGTTCGCTCGACGGCGCGTTCGAGGAGATCCGTGGGTACCAGTAGCCGTCTGCTCGGGTACGTCGAGTCCCGCAAGAACCTCACCGGCAGCGTCTGCGCCCTGGCCGGCGTCGGGATCGCGCTCACCGGCGCGGCGGGCGGGCTCTGGCCGCTGGTGGTCGCGGGCCTGTACGCGGCGGGCGCGCTGATCGCCCCGCCCGAGCGCCCCGACACCCCGCGCTTCCCGAGCGCGGACGAGCAGCTCGACGCCCTGCGGTCCGACTTCACGACCCTGCGCGACTACCTGGCCGAGGTGGACCTGCCGCCGGGTTTCCGGGACCGGCTCACCGAGCTCGCCACCCTCGTGGAGGCGCTGCTCGAACCGGGCTGGGTGAGCGACCCCGACCACCTCCACGTCCTGGCCCGCGCGGTCCGCCAGGACGTCCCGGAGGCCGTGGACGCCTTCGTGCGGACCCGGTGGTGGTCGCGCTTCACCCCGGGCGCCGAGGCTCCCGAGGGCCACCTCGAACGCCAGCTGACCGCGCTCCACGAGGAGATGACGGCGATCGCGGCCGCGCTGCGGGAGGCGGAGGCGATCCGGCAGGAGACCCACACCCGGTACGTGGAGGAGAGATGATTCCCGGCGGCGGCACGCCAAGATCAACTAGGTTGCGGACATGACATCTTCACCGCGTCCCGCGTCCCGCCGCACCGTTCTGACCGCTCTCGCCGCGGCCGCCACGGGGGGCGCCCCGCTCGTCGGCCAGCTCGCCGCCGCCGCGCCGGCCGCCGCCGCCGCCGACCCGGGCGAGTACGCCTCGAACACCGCCCTGTACAAGGATCCGGCGCTCGTCGAGGGCACCACCTACGGCCGCCGCTTCCGGAGACACCAGGCCGCCGACTTCGACCTGGCCACGAAGGCCGGGTACCCGCGCACCGCGATCCTCGCGCTGCACGGCGGCGGCATCGAGATCGGCACGAGCGAACTCGCCCTGGGCATCGCCGGCTACGACCCGGGCGACATCACGCCGACCGCGCCGGCGCTCCTCCCGGCCACGTACGACTACTTCCTGTTCGAGGGGCTGCTCTCCACGGGCAACAAGGCGCTGCACGTCACGTCGAGGAACTGCGACGACCACGTGGCGCTGTCGCTCGCCGCGAGCCACCTCAACGTGCTGTCGCTGCACGGCTGCCAGTACGACCAGCTGGGCATGCCCGAGCTCATGATCTGGCCGCCGAGCAGCGACCCGCGCCTCGCCGTCGTCGGCGGGCTCAACGCGGAGTTCCGCGCGGCGCTGGTGTACGAGATCGACAGGGCGGGCTTCCCGGTGGTCGACGCCTTCGACTCCCGGTACGCGAACCGCCTCCAGGACTTCAACGGCAGCCACGTCACCAACCCGTGCAACCTCACGATGCTCCGCAAGGGCGCCCAGATCGAGATGACGACGGAGCTGCGCCAGAGCCTCTTCGGCGACTACAGCTCCCGCTCGCGGCGCGCGGCGACCTGGGACAAGTCGAACGGGCAGTTCGAGGCGTTCCGTGACGCCTGCCGCCGTGCGATCGCGACCGTCGAGGCGAACCAGCCGGTCCTGTAGCCGGACATGCGCCGGCCCCCGGTGCCTGAGGGGGCTCCGGGGGCCGGTTGCGTCGTGATGGACCGTCGTGACCCCACTGGTCAGGGCGGTGTTTCGGGGCAGCCCACCACGAGTTCGGAGGGGACTAGCCCAGGCGCTCCACGAGCGCGTGGTACTGGTCCCACAGCTCCTTCGGCGTGTGGTCGCCGAAGGTGTTCAGGTGGTCCGGGACGAGGGCGGCCTCTTCGCGCCACACGTCACGGTCGACCTTGAGGAGGAACTCCAGGTCCTCGGCCGGCAGGTCGAGGCCCTCGGTGTCGAGGGACCCGGCGGTCGGCAGGATGCCGATCGGGGTCTCGACGCCCTCGGCCTTGCCGTCGAGGCGCTCGACGATCCACTTCAGGACGCGGCTGTTCTCGCCGAAGCCGGGCCAGACGAACTTGCCCGCGTCGTTCTTGCGGAACCAGTTCACGTAGTAGATCTTCGGGAGCTTCGCCTGGTCGGCGTCCGCGCCCACCTTGACCCAGTGGGCCATGTAGTCGCCCATGTTGTAGCCGCAGAACGGCAGCATGGCGAAGGGGTCGCGGCGCAGCTCGCCGACCTTGCCCTCGGCGGCGGCGGTCTTCTCGGAGGCGACGTTCGCGCCGAGGAAGACGCCGTGGTTCCAGTCGAAGGACTCGGTGACCAGCGGGACCGCGGAGGCGCGGCGGCCGCCGAAGAGGATCGCGGAGATCGGGACGCCCTTGGTGTCCTCCCACTCCGGGGCGATCGTCGGGCACTGGCCGGCCGGGACGGTGAAGCGGGCGTTGGGGTGGGCGGCCGGGGTCTCGGACTCCGGCGTCCAGTCGTTGCCCTTCCAGTCCGTGAGGTGCGCGGGGGCCGTCTCGGTCATCCCCTCCCACCACACGTCGCCGTCGTCGGTGAGCGCGACGTTCGTGAAGACGGAGTTGCCCCAGAGGGTCTTCATGGCGTTGGCGTTGGTGTGCTCGCCGGTGCCGGGCGCGACGCCGAAGAAGCCGGCCTCGGGGTTGATCGCGTAGAGGCGACCGTCCTCGCCGAAGCGCATCCAGGCGATGTCGTCGCCGATGGTCTCGACGGTCCAGCCGGAGATCGTGGGCTCCAGCATGGCCAGGTTGGTCTTGCCGCAGGCGGACGGGAAGGCGGCCGCGACGTACTTCGCCTCGCCCTGGGGCGGGGTGAGCTTGAGGATGAGCATGTGCTCGGCCAGCCAGCCCTCGTCACGTGCCATGACGGAGGCGATGCGGAGCGCGTAGCACTTCTTGCCGAGCAGGGCGTTGCCGCCGTAGCCCGAGCCGTACGACCAGATCTCGCGGCTCTCGGGGAAGTGCGAGATGTACTTGGTGGAGTTGCAGGGCCACGGCACGTCCTCCTGGCCCTCCTCCAGGGGAGCGCCGAGGGTGTGGACGGCCTTGACGAAGAAGCCGTCGGTGCCGAGCTCGTCGAGGACGGCCTGTCCCATGCGGGTCATGGTGCGCATGGAGACGGCGACGTACGCGGAGTCGGTGATCTCGACGCCGATGGCGGAGAGCGGGGAGCCGACCGGGCCCATGCAGAAGGGCACGACGTACATGGTGCGGCCGCGCATGGAGCCGCGGAAGATGCCCTTCTCACCGGCGAAGATGTCCTTCATCTCCGCGGGGGCCTTCCAGTGGTTGGTCGGGCCCGCGTCCTCCTCCTTCTCGGAGCAGATGAAGGTCCGGTCCTCGACGCGCGCGACGTCGGACGGGTCGGAGGCGGCGTAGTACGAGTTCGGGCGCTTCACCGGGTCGAGCTTCTTGAAGGTCCCCTTGGCGACGAGCTCCTCGCACAGGCGCTCGTACTCGGCCTCGGATCCGTCGCACCAGACGATGTTGTCCGGCTGGGTGATCTCGGCGATCTCGTTCACCCAGGAGACGAGCTCCTGGTGCTGGGTGGGAAGGGGAGCCGCGTTGTCGCGCGCCACGATTGCTCCTTGTTGAGGGGTGTATTCGCTGTATGCCCCGTGGGGGCTGCGACCCGGATGCGTCGTAGCTGCTCATCCGGTGCCGACCGCACTCATTTGATCATCCGACGGATTCGCCCATATGTCCAGGGGGGTGCACACGTGAGCATCGCCACTCATGTCCGGGTACCTACGGGTGCGTAGCTAGGATCTTTTCCATGACTGCAGCCACGCCGGAAGTGACCCCGACCGAGCGCTCCCTGCCGCTCCCGACGAAGCCCCGGCTCAGGGGATGGCTGCACGCGGGCATGTTCCCCGCCGTGATCGTCGCGGGCCTCGTGCTCGTCACGTTCTCCGACTCGCCCCGCGCCCGCATCGCCTGCGGGATCTACGTCCTCACCGCCTGCCTGCTCTTCGGCATCAGCGCGCTCTACCACCGCGGCGACTGGGGCCCGCGCGGCGAGGCCGTGCTCCGGCGCCTCGACCACGCCAACATCTTCCTGATCATCGCGGGCACGTACACCCCGCTCAGCCTGCTGCTGCTCCCCGACTCCACCGCGAAGCCGCTCATGTGGGCGGTCTGGGCCGCGGCCGCCGCCGGCATCGCCTTCCGCGTCTTCTGGGTCGGCGCCCCTCGCTGGCTGTACACGCCCTGCTACATCGCGATGGGCTGGGCCGCCGTCTTCTTCCTGCCGGACTTCATGCGCACCGGCGGCATCGCCGTCCTCGTGCTCGTGATCGTCGGCGGACTGCTCTACAGCGCGGGCGGCGTCATCTACGGCATCAAGCGCCCGAACCCCTCCCCGCGCTGGTTCGGCTTCCACGAGGTCTTCCACTCGCTGACCCTCGCGGCCTTCATCGTCCACTACGTCGGCATCTCCCTGGTGGCGTACCAGCACGCCTGACCTGGGACCATGAAGGTCATGACCGACCTACCCGGCCTGCGCGAACGCAAGAAGGCGAAGACCCGCGCGGCGATCCGCGGAGCCGCGTACCGGCTCGCCGCCGAGCACGGCTGGGACGCCGCCACCACCGATCGGATCGCCGAGGCCGCCGAGGTCTCCCCGTCCACCGTCGCGCGCTACTTCCCGGTCCGGGAGGACATCCTCCTCACCGACGAGGACGACGACCTCCTCGAAGCCCGTCTGCGCGCCCGCCCCGCCGCCGAGGAACCGCTCGAATCGCTCCGGGCGGTCGTCGTCGAAGCAGTCCGCACGGCCCTCGCCGAGGAACCCGAGGAGACCCGGCTGCGCGCCCGGCTCATGGTGGAGATCCCCGCCGTACGCGCCCGCCTCACCGAGACCACCGCCGCGACCGGCCGCCGGCTCGCCCGCGCGATCGCCGACCGCACCGGCCGGGACGCGGACGGCCTGGAGGTGCGGATCTTCACGGCGGCGGTGCTCGGAGCGCTGCGCGAGGCGACCGTCCACTGGGCCGAGCACGGCCGCGGCGACGACCTCGTGGCCCTCCTGAACCGCACGGTCGACACCCTGAAGACCGGCCTGACGGACCCGTAGGGCCACCGGCGTCCTCAGGACCGGCCGGGAGCCCCCAGCGCACCCCGGACGATCCGTGCCGACTCCGGATGGTCCCCGCACTCCCACACCCCGTGCGGGCAGTAGTCGGTGACGGTCTGGTACACCGGCCGGTGCGCCGCGAACCAGTCGAGCATCCCCCGCACGTACGCCGGGTTGTCGCCGTTCCTGAACAGCCCCCACTCCGGGTACGAGACGGGCTTCCCGTGCGCCGCCGCGAAGCGCACCTGGTGCGCGAGCCCGTACTCCTCGTCCACCTGCTCCTCGAAGGAGAGCCCGGCGGGCTGGTCGTAGGCGTCCATCCCGATGATGTCGACGACGTCGTCGCCCGGGTAGCAGAGCGGCCAGGCGATCGCGTCGAGCCCCCGGCTCGGCGTGAAGTCGAAGCGGAACCGCTGCCCCGGCACCCCCCGCAGCGCCTCCACCACCCGCCGCCAGTACGCCTTCCAGGCCGTCGGGTCCGGGCCGCAGCGATGGCTGTACGTGGTGCCGTTCATCTCCCAGCCGAGCACCAGGACCGCGTCGCCGAGCCCGTGCGCCACGAGCCGCTCCCCGAGGGTCCTGAAGTGCCCGTCGTACGCGCCGCCGGCGCCGCGCCGCAGCCCCGCCCGCACCTCGGCGTCGGGCAGTCCGGCCTCGTTGCGGTCGAGCAGCGGCACGTTCAGCACGAAGAGGCGCCCGGGCCGCCCGGCCTTCCAGCGCGCCCACGGGCCGAAGAGCGCCGGATGCCCCTCGATGTTGGACCAGCGGTCGCCCGGCAGATACGTGTGACCGACCGTCAGGGATTCACCGCCCAGCCATTGCTGCACCTGCGCGATCCGCCGCACCCCGGCCTCGTCGGAGCCGGTGAAGAACCCCGACGGCACGCCCGTCAGCGGCCGGGGCGCCGTCTCCGGCACGGTCCGCTCCGCGGCGTGCCGGCCGCCGGGCACGAGCCCGTCGGGGACGAGGAGGAGGACGGCGACGGCCGCGAGCAGCACGGTGAGTGCGGCCCGCGGCCAGGTGACCCGGGAGAGCCGGGAGGACGTCCGGCGCACGTCAGCCGGTCCAGAAGTCCCACCAGCGGGTCAGGATCAGCATCCCGATGATCCCGATGTGCAGGACGGGCAGGGCGAAGGTGAACTCGCCGAGGAAGGTCCGCAGCCCGGCCGGAGCGGGCAGCACGCGCTCCCTGACGTTGTGCGCGGTGACGTACCAGAACATGAGGATGGTCGCGACCCACGCGAGGCAGCACCACAGGCAGAGCGCGTTGATCTCGTACAGCGACTGGTACATCAGCCAGGTGCAGAAGCCGACCCCGAAGAGCGTCCCGGCGTTCAGGCCGAGCCAGAACCAGCCCCGGTACCGGGCCCCGGCGAGCAGCCCGGCCCCGACGGCGACGACGACGGCGTACGTGACGAGACCGAGCATCGGGTTCGGGAAACCGAACACCGCCGCCTGCTCGCTCTTCATGATGTTGCCGCAGGACACGACCGGGTTCAGGCTGCACCCGGGCTGGAAACCGGGGTCCTCCAGGAGCAGGAACTTGTCGATCGTGATCACCCAGCCGGCGAGCACGCCCGCCGACCCGGTGACGAGCAGCAGCCAGGCGAGGGCCCGGCTCGCGCCGATCGGCCCGCCGGTCTCCCGTGCGGTCTCGTCCTGCCGCTGGCCCGGCACCCCGCCCCGTACGCCCACCGTCGCCATGACGCCGCCCCTTCCCGCTCAGCCCTGGATGCGGCGGACCGGCAGCAGGACGTGGGCGCTGTCGGCGAGCATCTCCTCGTCCGAGACGAAGGCCCTCAGCCGCGCCTCGTCGACGGGCTGCCCGGGCACGCCCTCGGACCAGGGCCGCACGGAGCAGATGAAGTAGACCTTGCCCTGCTCGCGGGCCGCCGCCTGCCACTCGTCGGGCACCGGGCACTGCACCTTCAGGAAGGGCAGCGTGAGCACGGCCGATCCGCCCTCGACGAGCAGCGAGGCCTTGATCCCGGCGTCCTTCTCCAGGTCGAAGAGGCGGTCGCCGACGGAGAGGCCCATGGACTCCAGGGCCGCGCGCATCGCCTGCTGACCGGCCTCCGGCCCGTCCCGGCCGTCGCCGAGCGAATACGCCATCAGGAAGGGCGTCCCCGCCGAGTCGGCGGAGGGCTCGCTGGACCACGGAATCACCGTGAGAGTTCCCAGCGGAGAGGCGCTGCGCGCCGAGGAGACGACGTTGGAAGTGGTCATGAATCCGGATGCTAGACCTCCAACCACCCTTTCCCCGCGCCGAATTCACTCGAACGGCCGACATTCACGCCGCTGGCATATCCGGCGCAACGAACCCGGGTTTTCATCGTTGTGCCCTAAGGGCATAAGCCGACCACCAGGAGATCACTGATGATCGTCCCGCGCCGCGTCGCACTGCGGTCCCTGTTCGCCCTGGCCGTCACCGCCTTCACGGGTGGTGCGCTCGGCCGTGTCGCGGCCCGGCCTGAACCGGGCCCGTCCGCATCGGGGGGTACGCGCGACCCGCACGCCTTCGACGAGATGTACCGGGGCCGGCGCCTCCTGGGCTTCTCCGGCCCCGGCGGCGAGCCGACGGCCCTCGTCGACGGCCGGCCGCTGCACCTGATGCGCTGCGCCGACGGCGGCTGGGTCAGCCCGATCGACCACTACGAGTCCTGCCCGACGCCCCTGGCGGCCACCCGTGCGGCCGTGGACGAGCTGGGCACCGCCCGGCTCTCCCCGCTCGCGGCCGCCCACGGCGTCCCCACCGACCCGACGGGAGGGAGCCCGCGTGGTGTACACGCGTAAGAACCAGCGTGATCTGACCGGCGCCGAGCGCCGCAGATTCGTCGCCGCCGTCCTGGAGCTGAAGCGGACCGGCGCGTACGACCGCTTCGTCCGCACCCACATCGACCACTACACGGCCGACGGCGGGGGGAGGCTCCGGATCGCCCACATGACGCCGAGCTTCCTGCCCTGGCACCGGAAGTTCCTGCTGGAGTTCGAGACGGCGCTGCGCCGGATCGACCCGACGGTCTCCGTCCCCTACTGGGACTGGACCCGGGACAACTCCCCGGCCTCCTCGATCTGGCGGGAGGACTTCATGGGGGGCAACGGCCGCCGGGCCGACCTCCAGGTGATGACGGGCCCCTTCGCGGCGTCCACCGGGCGGTGGACGATCACCCAGTCGATGACCGACGCGCGCTATCTGACCAGGGACTTCGGCCGCCCCCAGGACCCGATCACGCTCCCCACACCGGCCCAGCTCGACACGGTGATGCGCGAGCGGGTGTACGACGCGGCCCCCTGGAACTCGACGAGCGCCACCGGCTTCCGCAACGCCCTGGAGGGCTGGGCTCCCGGCCGGGGCAACGAACGGTTCCGGATCCACAACCGGGTGCACCGGTGGGTCGGCGGACTGATGCTCGGCGGCGGCTCGGTGAACGACCCGGTCTTCTGGCTGCACCACTCGTTCGTCGACCTGGTCTGGTCGCGCTGGCAGCAGCGCAACCCCGGGGCCGCCTATCTGCCGGCGGAGCCCCCGCCGCTCGGCGACGCGCAGTACCGCAAGGTCGCCGCCCGCCACGAGCCGATGGCGCCCTGGGGCGTGACCCCGGCGTCGATATTCGACCACAGCAGGATCTACCGGTACGCCTGAGCCCCGCACACGGATGTCCCCCCGGCCGGCGGCCGGGGGGACATCCGTGGGGAGCGAGGGGGATCAGCCGCCGTAGCCGCCGTCGCCGTGCCCGCCGTCGGCGTTGATGCAGGTGTTGCCGAACGCCGGGTTCAGCAGACCGATGACGTTGACGGTGTTGCCGCAGAGGTTGACCGGGACGTGGACCGGGACCTGGACGACGTTGCCGGAGGCGACACCGGGCGAGTGGGCGGCGACGGCCTCGGCGCCCGAGTCGGCGACGGCCAGGCCGGCTCCGCTGAGGGCAACGGCACCCGTGCCGGCGAGAACAGCGGCAGCCTTCGCGATGCGAGACATCAAGAACTCCTTGGACTGGAAAGCGACCGCAGGGATCACGGCCGTCACTTCCGTTCAACGCCGGTCCCCGGATCGGGTCACGGCCTTTGGGCCGAACGGGACGAAGGGAAATCAGAAAATGGCCCGCGAGCCGAACGCGTCCGCCGCCGGATGCGACGGAACACCTTCGGCCCGCGGGCCGCGGCCATGCGACAAGCCTTCTCTTGCAACGACCGGGAGCCCTTGGGGTGGCGGGGAAGAATCGTGTCTTCACCCGCCCGGTCAATGGTCGTACGAATGAGCGGACCGGTACGGGTCAGCCCGCGTCCGGCGCCAGACCCAGCTGGGGGTCGAGGGCTCCGCCGAGCACCGGGGTGAGGAGTCCGAGCCGGGGCTCCGCGAGACCCGGCAGACCGGCGAGCCCGTTGCCGCGCGGGGCCTCCACCGGGTTGCCCACGACGGCCCCGGGGGTGGCCGTCCGCATCTCCGAATGGGGGCTGCTGAACAGGGCGCGGCCGGGCTCACTGCCCTTGAGGACCTCGGGCAGCGGCGCGTCGACGACGGTCTCCGGCAGGGTGCCGGTGAACGGGACGCTGGGCAGGGCCACGTCCGGGAGCGTGCCGAGGCCCTTCTGGAAGCCGGTGGGCGCGCCGGGCATCGGTACGGGAACGCCGGTCGCCACGGTCGGCGCGTCCATCGGCAGGACCGGCTCCAGGCCCTGGAGCGGGACGGTCACCGGTGCCTCGACGGCGGCGGCGGGAGAGGCCAGGGCGGCGGAGGCGAGTGCGGTCATGAGGAGACCCATGCCCGCGTGAGAACGCAGAGTCATGTGAGGAGAACGAGTCTCTCGGCCGAAACGTCGCGGGACTAACCCGTGTGCAGCAACGCGGAGGGCCCTCACCGGTGAAGGCGAGGGCCCTGGTTGACGCGGCGCCGGCGTGCGGGGTCAGTGCCGGCGGGCGATCCGTCCGCCGCGGAGGTAGACGACGGTGCCGCCGATGATCAGGGCGGCGCTGACCGCGGCCGCGCCCATGAGGACGGGCTCGCTGCTGCCGGTCTCGGGAAGCTGCGGCTGGCCGGGGTGACCGGGCGTCGTCGGGTGCTCGCAGTCCTCGCCGTAGCCCGAGTCCTCACAGTCACCGGGCCCGCCCGGGTGACCCGGGGGGGTGGTGTGGGTGGGAGGCGTGGTGGTCGGCGGCGGCGTGGTCGGCGGGTGCGAGGGCTGCTCGCAGTCCTCGCCGTAGCCCGAGTCCTCACAGTCGCCCGGCCCGCCCGGGTGGCCCGGCGGCGTCGTGTGGGGCGGGGGCGTGGTGTGCGGGGGAGGCGTCGTCGGCGGGTGCGTCGGAGGCTTCGTCGTGGGCGGGTGCGTGGGGGGCTTCGTCGTCGGCGGATGCGTCGGGGGCTTCGTCGTCGGCGGATGCGTCGGAGGCTTCGTCGTCGGCGGATGCGTCGGCGGGTGGGTCGGCGGATGCGTGGGCGGGTGCGTCGGCGGATGCGTGGGGGGCTCCGACGGCCCGCCCGGCTCCTCGCCGTAGCCGCCGGGTTCCTCCGCGTGGGCACAGAGGTCGCCGACGGCCGACGCGACGAAGTCGCCGAGCTCCGCGCTCTTGCCGCAGACGTCCGCGGGAAGGGGCGCCTGCACCTGACCGGCCGCGCCGGAGCCGGGCCCGTCGCCCGTACCGGGGTGGGCGTTCGCGGCCAGGGCGAAACCGCCGCTCAGCGACAGGATGCCGGTCGCTGCCGCCGCGGTGAGTACTTTCCTGCTGATGATGGACCGCATACCGCTCTTCCTCTGGAGAAAGGGAGAGACCGGCGAGGATCCCCCCTCGCTCCGACCGGCCTGATCCGCACCGACGTTCCTATGGGATCGGCCTGAGGGTATGGGTCGGCGCCCGGTGTGGTTCCGGGGCCACACGGCAGCTGATCAGAAAATCATTCGATCAGCCGACCGTGAGGAGCGGTGCCGCGAAGGCCTCCGCAAATGCCCGTTCGGGCTGTGCTGCTGAGGGAGTGTCAGCCACCCAGCGGAAGACCGCCGGGGACCGGGAGGCCGCCGAGCAGCGGGGCGCCCTTGGTGGCGGTGTTCAGCTGGTCCGCCGCCTTGGTGACGGTCTGGACCGGGGAGCCGTCCGTGGTGCTGCTCAGCATGTCGCTCTTCAGCCCGTTGGCGGCGATCGCTTCGAGTCCACCGTTGAGGCTGGTGGGGGTCATCGCCTCGGCGGCCATGGCGGGCGCGGCAGCGCCCAGGGCCATCAGCGAACCGGCGACGACCGCGGCGACCTTGGTGGGCTTCATGGAGTGAATCCTTCCTCTGTACTTTCAAGTCACGTTCTGTACAGGGTTCTTGGCCGAATCCTGTACATCGTTCTGCTTCTGTAACGAGGAGTGGGCGCCCCGGAAACTCCGGGAGGAAGGATTTCTCGGTACTGCACCCGATCGATGCGGGCCGGTGCTATTTGCCGATCGCACACGTCCGCACCGGCCCGGGGGACACCGGGCCGGTGCGGACGCGCGGGGTACTACCGGACGGGCAGCGGGGGCTTGACCGGCAGGTCGGACGCCGCGACGGGCGGGGCGACGGGCAGCTCCGGCGCGGTGACCGGCAGCTCGGGCACGGCGGCCGGGAGCGCCGGGAGGGCGGGCAGTCCGGCCAGGCCCGGTGCGGGCGGCCCGCTGCCGAGCACGGCGGCGACGGCCAGGTCGACCAGCGAGGTCAGGGTGGAGGTGACCTGCGGGACGACTCCGCCGCCGGCTCCGGAGCCGACGGCGGCGAGCAGGGCGGTGACCGCCTTCCCGACGCCCGCGAGGGCGCCGTCCGCGACGCCCGCGGGCGGTGCCACCGGGAGGTCGGCCGAGGGAGCAGGCACGGGGGTGTCCGGTGCGGGGGTGTCCGGGAGGGGCGCCGGGGCGGTGGCCTTCGCCTCCTCGACCGCCGCGGCGATCTCGGCCTTGAAGGCCTCGACGTCGGCCGCGGACGGCCGGCCGGAGCCGGACGTGAGCGCGGCCGTGACGAGTTCGGTCACGGAGGCGTTCACCGAGCCGGGTTCGCCGGGCGCGTCGGCCCGCGCGGGCGGGGCGGTGGCGTCCGGAAGGGGCGTGCGCGCGGCCCGTTCGGCCGCGGTGGGCGGGTGGTGTTCGCCGGCGAAGGCGGGTCCCGCCGTGCCGAGAGCGAGGGCGGCGGATATCGCCAGGGCGGAGAGACGGCGTGTGGCCAGGGGACGCATATGTGTTCCTTTTCCTTATGCGTCGGACAACTGCCCTCTGACGGTGCCTGCGGGTATAGCCCTCCGCAACCGCAGAACTACGGAGCGCCACGCCTCCGTTCGAGTGAATCTGCCGCTCGACCTGTCCCTCGCAGGGGCGTACGCCGTTGCACCGGACGGCGCACGACTGTGCCGCCGAACGAGTACCGAACCAGTGACGACAAGGGAAAAGCCGGTGCGGGCCCCCCCCCCGGGGGGGGGGCCCCGCCCGGGGGGGGGGGGATAAAGGGGGGGGGTGAATGCGGGGTTGCTGG
>NZ_JBHWFF010000033.1:59938-65905 GCF_042733785.1 Streptomyces sp. NPDC059695
GCAGTGGCCGCCCGACCGAGTCCCCCACCCGAGCGTCCACGGGAACGCCGGGGGCCCCCACCCCGGGAGGGGTGGGCGCACCGGCTTCGGAAGGACTGATCAGGCGTGCGTGATCAGGCGTTGACGCAGGTGTTGCCGAAGGTCGGGTTCAGCGCGCCGATGACGCTGACGGTGTTGCCGCAGAGGTTGACCGGGATGTGGACCGGGACCTGGACGACGTTGCCGGAGGCGACACCGGGGGACTTCACGGCCGCAGCCTCGGCGCCGGCGTCGGCGGCGGCGGCGCCGGCGGCACCGGCGACGGCAGCGGCGGCACCCACGGTCAGGACAACGGCCTTGGCGATACGGGACATGGGGAGGTGCTCCTCGATCGAATTCATCCAACTCGGACTGCGCGGGCGCTTCGGCCCGACTCCCTCAACAACGCGGCCGGATTTCATCGGTTGCTCTCCCGAACGGGTGACGTTCAACCGATCTTTGGGCCATAGGAGGGCCATTGGAGGGACTGGGCGTGGAATGGCGCAACACGCACAACGAGGAACCGGCCGCACCGATACGGGAGTTAGCGTTTCCGGGCATCTAATGCTTACTATCGCCCCGCATCGGGGTTATAACGTTCCCGAACGTTGCTTCCGGGCCCGCCGCGCGTTCACCCATTTCGTGCGGACGACACCTTCTTCTCCCCCGGCCTCCTCGGGTCTTCCCTCCCTTCTCTCAGCAAAGCGGAGAACCTGTATGCGGAATTCAGCGCTTCTTGCTGTGCGTCGCAGCGTGTGGTGCGCCGTGTCGTGTGCGGCCCTGTCCGCCGCGCTCCCCGGCGCCTCCGCAGCCGCACCCCCACCCCGCGAGGCGCCCCGCGTCCCCTTCGCCGCCCGCCACCAGGCCGTGCAGCACGGGGGGATCGTGCGGGCCGCCAACACCTCGGCGCAGGGCACGGAGGGCACCGAGTCGGTCAACGACGGCGCCGGGATCGGCTACGTCGACGTGGACTCCGACCCCCACACGTACAACTCCAGCCGGGCCGCGCTCGCGGTGCCCGAGGGCGCCCGGGTCACCTGGGCCCGCCTCTACTGGGGCGGGAACCTGCGGGTGGGCGAGCAGAAGCCGCCGAAGGACGACGGGCGCGTCCTGATCGCCGAGCCGGGCGGACAGTACAAGGCGCTGTTCGCGGACTCCGTGATCGGCCACCGCACGGCCGACGGCGCCGACGCGTTCCAGGCCTCCGCCGACGTCACCGATCTGGTCCGCCGGTCGGGGCCGGGGCAGTGGACGGTCGCCCAGGTCAACGTGGCCATGGGCCGTTCCGCGGTGGGCGGATGGGGCGGCTGGACGCTCGTCGCCGCGTACGAGAAGGCCTCGGAACCGCTGCGCAGGATCAGCGTCTGGGACGGTTTCGAAACGGTCGGCCCGCGCGCCGGCGAGGTGCGCGTCCCGCTCGACGGAAACCGATTCCCCAAGGGCGTCTCCGGACGCCTGGGACTGATCGCCTATGACGGTGACCGCGGCACTTCCGGGGATTACCTCACGGTCGAGACGAGCCGTTCGAAGAGCACCCGTCTCTCCGATTCCGCCAATTCCGCGGACGACGTGCTGAACTCCAGCATCACCGAATTCGGCACCCGTGGGACCGTACGACTTCCCGATCGTACGAACACCCTCGGATACGACTCCGACGTGTTCGACCTGCGGGGGGCGCTGCGTTCGGGCGGCGACCGGGTGCACGTCCGGGTCGGCAGCCGGAAGGACACCGTCTGGCTCGGCGCGGTCTTCCTCCAGGCCGACGTCCGGCGCTGACGTGCTGTCACCACTCGACACGGACCCCGGGTCCGTCACCGTCCTGCACGCGGTCCAGCCCGGCGACGGCGGGGTCGCCCGTGTCGTCGTCGACCTGGTCCGCCTCCAGCGCGCCGCCGGCCTGCGCGTCGCGGTCGCCTGCCCGCCCGGCACCGCGCTGTCCGCCGCCGTCCGCGCCGAGGGCGCCGAGACCCACGACTGGCGGGCCGGGCGCGACCCCGGCCCCTCCGTCCTCCGCGAGACACGCGAACTGGCCCGGCTGGTCCGCACGGTCCGGCCCGGACTCGTCCACGCGCACAGCGCCAAGGCCGGTCTGTGCGCCCGGCTCGCCGTACGGGGACGGATCCCGACCGTCTACCAGCCGCACGCCTGGTCCTTCGAGGCCGTCGAGGGCAGGACCGCCGCGGTCGCCCGGCGCTGGGAGCGCTTCGCCGCCCGCTGGACGGCCCGGATCCTCTGCGTGAGCGAGGCCGAGCGGCGCACCGGCGAGGAGGCCGGGGTCGCGGCGGCCTGGTCCGTCGTCCACAACGGCGTCGACACGGCCCGGTTCGCGACCGGCGGACCGCCGGACAACCCCGCGCCCACCGTCGTCTGCGTCGGCCGACTCTGCCGCCAGAAGGGGCAGGACGTCCTGCTCGCCGCCTGGCCCGCCGTCCTCGCCGAGGTGCCCACGGCCCGGCTCGTCCTGGTCGGCGACGGCCCCGACGAGCGGGCGCTGCGGTCCGCCGCCGGCCCCTCGGTGCGGTTCACCGGGGCCGTCGACGACACCGTGCCCTGGTACCGGGCCGCCGACGTGGTCGTCCTGCCGTCCCGCTGGGAGGGCATGGCGCTCGCACCCCTGGAGGCCATGGCCGCCGGCCGTCCCGTCGTCGTCAGCGACGTGGACGGAGCGCGCGAGAGCCTGCCGCCCGCCCATGAACCCCTGTGCCTGGTCCCGTCCGGTGACCCGGCCGCGCTCGCCACCGCTCTGGGCCGCCTCCTCGGCAGGCCGGAGCTGCGGCACCGCCTGGGCCGCGAGGCCCACGAGCACGTCCTCAGCAGATTCGATGTCCGGCGCACCGGCGCGGCCGTCGCGGACGTCTACCGCGAACTGGCCGGAGCGCGGGGGGCCGAGCACAGAGAGCCGATTGCGCAGTGACCACGGAAAGTACCAGCGTTCCCTCCTCGCCGGGCCCCTGGCCCACGGCGGGCCAGGCCTTCGGCCTCGCCTCCCTCGCGCCGCGCCGCGGCACGCCCGGCCGGCTCGTCATGCCGCGCCACCGCCGCGAGCGGCCACGGTCCGGCGTGGCGTCGCTCGTGGCGGCCGACGCCGCGGCCGTCCTCGCGGCCGCTTCGGTGCTGAGCGCGGCGCACCAGGACCTCCGGTTCGTACTGCCGGTCATGGCGGTCGTCCTCGTCCTCGACGGACGGGCGGGTCTCTACCGGCCGCCCGCGCACACCCGGGCGCTCGACGAGCTGCCCGCGCTCGGCTCCCGCGCCGGGTTCGCCTGGTGCCTGGCGGCGGCCGCGGTCTCCGCGTACTCCCCCGCGCTGGCGATGGGGCCGCTGCGGCTCTGCGCCGCCTACGTCACGCACCTCGCCCTGGTCTGCCTGGTCCGGGCGGTGCTGCTGGGGCGGCGGCGCCGGATCGCCCGGGAGCGCCCGCGCTCGGCGCTCGTCATCGGCGGGCCCGGCGCCGCGCGCCGGTTCGCCGCGGCGGCCGCCCAGCACCCCGAGTACGGGGTGCGGCCGGTCGGGATCGTGGGCGTGCCCGAGCAGGGCGGCGCGCCCCGCGCGGCCGGGGAGCCCGGGCTGCCGGTGCTCACCACGACGGAGGAGATCCACCGGGCCGTCATCCAGAACGCCGTGCGCGACGCCGTGTTCCTCGACGAGGACCCGGGTCTGGTGACGCTCTTCCAGCAGTACGGCTGCGCCACCTGGCGCGTCGGCGGCCGGCACCAGGACGGGCCGATGGGCGCGCACATGTGGGGGTACGCCTGGCAGCCGGTCGTCCCGCTCGGCGAGCGGCCCGGACGGGCGTCGAAGCGGGCCCTGGACATCGCGCTCGCCGCTCCCGCGCTCGCGGTCGCGCTGCCGGTGCTGCTGCTGTGCGCGGTGGCCGTCCGGCTCTCGGACGGTCCCGGGGTCCTCTTCCGGCAGGAGCGGGTGGGGCAGCACGGCCGCCCCTTCACCCTGCTGAAGTTCCGTACGCTGCGCCCGTCCGACGACACCGAGTCGGCGACCCGCTGGAACGTGGCGGGCGACCGCCGGATGAGCGCGGCCGGGAGCTTCCTGCGGAAGAGCTCGCTGGACGAGCTGCCGCAGCTGTGGAACGTGCTGCGCGGCGACATGAGCCTGGTCGGACCCCGGCCCGAACGTCCCTACTTCGTGGCCCAGTTCAGCAAGATCCACGCGGGATACGCGGCCCGGCACCGGATGCCGGTGGGGCTCACGGGTCTGGCGCAGGTCCACGGGCTGCGCGGTGACACCTCGATCGAGGACCGCTGCCGCTTCGACAACCACTACATCGACCACTGGTCGCTCTGGCAGGACGTCTGCATCCTGCTGCGCACGGCGGCCGGACTCGTCCGACCCACGGGGAGCTGAGGGATGGCCACGGCCGTGACGGTGACGGTGCCCGGCACCGCCGCCGGGGTACGGGACTGGGCCCGCCGGGCCGGGGCGCTGTCCCCGGTGCTCGCCGTGATCGCGCTGCTGCTCGTCCCGGGCGGCGGCGGCGCGCAGGGCGGCACCGGCGGCACGGGAACGGTCGCGGACGCGGCCTCCGGGCTCCTGGTCCTGATCTGCCTGGTGCGGGTGCTGCGCGGCGGGGCCCGGCCGCTGACCCGGGCGGCGGCCGTCGTCCTCGGTCTGCCGGTGCTCGGGATCTGCCTGTCCGCGATCACCTCGCACGACCCGGCGGCGAGCCTGCCGGGGGTCGCCCGGTACGTGCAGGTCTTCGTCCTCGTGCCGGCGGCCGTGCTCCTGATGATCCGTGACCGGCGGGACTTCGCCGTGGTCGCCTGGGGCCTGGTCGCCTTCGCGCTGCTCCAGGGCGCGGTGGGCGTCGCGCAGTACCTGACCGGGACGGGCGCCTCGTACCAGGGCGAGGACGTCCGGGCCGTCGGCACCTTCGGGGCGACCGACGTGATGGGCATGGCGACGGTCGTGGCGTACGGGCTCGTCGTCGCCGCCGGGCTCGCGCTCGGCAGCGGTCCCGGGCGGGTCCGCACGGCCGCCGTGGTCTGCGCGGGGCTGCTCCTCGTGCCGCTGGTGCTGTCGTTCAGCCGGGGCGCGTGGATCGCGACCGTCCTCGCCTGCGCGCTCCAGCTGCTGCTGGCCGGGGTCCGGCGCGCGGTGCGGGTGGCGCTCGTGGCGGGCGCGCTCGGGGTGGTCCTCGTCGGGGGCCTCGGGATCGGTTCGGAGATGGTGAAGGAGCGGGTCACCAGCATCACGCAGGTGGCGGCGGCGCCGGACCAGTCGGTGACGGACCGGTACACGCTGTGGGCGGCGGCCGGGCGGATGTGGCGGGCGGAGCCGGTCACGGGCGTCGGGCTCAAGGGCTTCCCCCGGTACCGCGACTCGAACGCCTCGCTCGCGCTCTCCTCGGGCAGCGACACGGCCGGCGCGGGCGCCGCGTTTGCGCGTCAGCCGCTGCTCTCCCCGCACAACATGTACCTGCTCGTGCTGAGCGAGCAGGGCCTGGTGGGGCTCCTCGCCCTGGCGGGCGGCTGGGTGGCGCTGCTCGTCGGCGCGCTGCGGCGGCAGCGGCTCGGCGCGGACTGCGCGCTGGTCGCGACGGGCCTGCTGGCCTGGCAGCTCATCGACTTCTTCTACGCGGACATCGGCGGGCCCTCCACGGTGCTGATGTCCGTCGTCTTCGGTCTGGCGGCCTGGTGGTCGCTGGCGGAGGTGAGGCGTGCGTGACCCGTGGGCCGGGGAACCGGAGCCCACGGACGCGGCCCGGGCCGACGGGCCGCGCCCGTCGCCCCGGCCGCCGTGCGGCACCCCGCTGACCGACCCCTGGCCGGCCTCGCCTCCGGGCCCCACGGACTCCTCGTGGGCCCCGGGGGCCGTCGTGCTGCCGGGGGCGGGGCCGTCCCGGGCGGACGCGGGCACGGGCCCGGCCGCCGCGGTGGCGGGAGCCCGTGCGGCCCGCGCCGCACGGACCACGACGGCCGCCGGGCCGGACCC